>JAUWZW010000060.1 GCA_030615165.1 Candidatus Aenigmatarchaeota archaeon | reverse complement strand
GATACAATGGTAGAATTCCAGACAATGAAAGCTGAGGAAGTAAAGTTCGGAAAGAACAACTTCCTTGAGGTTGCAAGAAAAAAGGCAATATCTGAAGAAGGCGAGAACGAATTTATTGCAATTTCGAGGGGTTTCTTCCTGCCTGACGGAACAAAGAAATTCAAGAAGTCACTTGCAATACCGGATGACAAGGAAATAATTGACTTCGTGGCTGCCAGGCTGCAGGAATACTGCGAAGGCAAGGTTGCAGCTGCTCCGGCAGAAGAAAAGCCTGCAGAAGAGGTAGCACCTGAGGCAGAAGAATCGACAGAACCAGAAGCAGAAGAAAAACCAGCAGAAGAAGCAGAAAAATAAATCGTTTATTCGTATTAGAGGATGAGTGTTTGAACTTTCTGTTTTTAATTTCTTGACTTGTTTAGAGGTGGCAATAGCCTTATTTTAATCCCCTTTGCAAATATAAAATATGGAAAAAAGCAGAGGACAGATTGAGCATATAGTTCTGAAGTATTCACTGCAGAATGCTGTTTTCTACAAGGGTCATGCCAATCCTGCAGCTGTTCTGGGAAAGGTGATGGCAAGGGAGCCTGATTTGAGGAAAAGGGTGGGGGAGGTCAAGGCCATTGTTGACAGGACAGTTAAGGAGATAAACGCGCTGTCCCTGTCCAATCAGAAGAAGAGGCTGGGGGAGATTGCACCAGGCATGCTGCTAAGGGGGGTCAAGAAGCAGGAAGCCATGCCCGCCCTGCCAGGAGCAAAAAAAGGAATAGTGACAAGGTTTGCACCATCACCCACCGGTCCCCTCAGTCTCCCGCAAATTCTGAGAGCCGGAATGCTCAGCTACCTTTATGCGAAAAAATACAAGGGTAAATTTATCCTGAGGATTGAGGACACAGACCCGAGGAATATACAGAAGGATTTTTATGATTGGATAAAGCAGGATTTAAGCTCTGTCGGCATCAAATGGAACAGGCTTGTAATAGAGTCAAACAACATGAAGGCTTATTACAAGCATGCTGAGAAACTCCTGTGGGGAGGAAAGGCATATGTCTGTTCCTGCAGGGCAGAGGCGTTCAGGAAGTTAAAGCTGGAGAGGAAGGAGTGCGGATGCAGGGACTCGGATTCTGATGAGAACATGAAGAAGTGGAAGAGGATGCTGAAAGGAAGATGTAAGGAAGGGAAGGCTGTTGTCAGACTGAAAACAAGCATGAAATACCCCAATCCTGCTCTGAGAGACCCGGTGCTCTTGAGGATTATAAAGGCCAGGCATCCCCTTAAAGGAAACAAATACAAGGTCTGGCCGGTTTACAACTATGCATGTGTGATTGAGGACCACAAATCCAGGATAACTCATGTGTTCAGGGGAAAGGAACATGAGCACAACACAAGCATACAGGAAAGGATTTACACAGCCCTTGGATGGAAGCCGCCCCATGTTATAAATTTCGGCATGATTTACCTGCCGGGAAAGAAGATTCACACGAGGGATATAAAAGAGGGGGTTAAGGAGGGGGTTTATTCAGGATGGGATGACCCAAAGCTCCCCACAATAAGGGCACTGCTTCGCAGGGGCTTCCAGCCGGAAACCTTTAAGGAGGGTGCAATCGCCTGCTCCCTGTCAAAAACAGACATAGTATTTAACTGGGAAAGCCTTGAAACAACAAACAGGAGGATTTTGGACCCGAAGGCGAACAGGTACATGGTTGTGTTTGACCCTGTAAAGATATTCCTTAAAAATTACCCACGGACTGACACGGTCAGGGTTAAGCTGCATCCTGATTTCCCGAAAAGGGGGAAGAAAAGGGTTCCCTTAAAGTCATTTGTTTACATATCAAGGACTGATTTCAAGGCTCTGGGCGGGAAGGAGATAAGGTTAAAGGGCTTGTTCAATGTAAAGCTTGTCTCAAACATGGCTGTTTACACAGGTGATGAGATTGTCACATCCATGCCCAAAATCCAGTGGGTATCCGAGCCGAATGTTGAGGTTGTTGTTGTCAAGCCGGAGGGAAAAGCGAAGGGTCTCGGCGAGCCTGCAATGAAGAAGCTTAAGCTAGGCAAAATGATACAAATGGAGCGGGTTGGTTTTGGCAGGGTTGATTCCAAAAACAGGAACGGGGTAACGCTATATTTTGCGCACAAATAATCTGCACTGGTCCCCTCTTTTTGTTAGCATACTATTCCCAGTCCTTCAAGTGCTCCACAAATCATGCCGTGGAACATGCTGGTTGTGGCAAGGGCAATAAGGAAATAGATAACAACCGCTATTATCAGCATCTTTCCTGTGTTATACCACTGCGCTGTGGGGTTCTCGCCCTGTTCTATCTTTGTCAGGAACATGGAAAGCAGTATTATGACCTCCAGCAGGTAGACACCGATTATGAGCTGGAACATCGGAGGAGTTGTTGATGGCGCGCCCATGGTGAGCAGGGAGAAATCAAGTCCCATTGCTGCGTCCAGATTCATTCCCTCCAGATACATGCCCAGAGATGAAAGCACCTGGACAATTATGTCAGCCATTGAAACAATCAGGCCTGCTATCAAAGGCGTCAGGAAGTATGCCTGGAACCTCATTGATGAAACCGTTTCTGAAAGCATGTCCCTTATGTATTCCTGCGTCTCCCTTATGTTCTTCAGATACTTGGCAATCCTCAGCATGCTCTCCGATGCATACCTGACCCCCTTCTTTGCTGTATCGACAACAGTGTACATGACGTTCTTTATCAGTTTTGACGGATAATACCTCAGGGCGCCATAGCTTTTGTCAAAGAGCGACTGCTCGAATGTCATTCCCAGGTTTCTGATGTTTCTCAGGCACATCCTGAACAATCCTGCTATCTTCAAATCCTTCACATCATCAATGGATTTCTCTATTGCAAGCTCTGTTGGTGTTCCCCCGGCAATCCTGTTGCCCAGCTGGAACAGGGCAAGCTCGAACTCACCCTCAATCTTCTGTATGTCATTCTGAATTCTAATAGCCTGGAAATTGGACAGAATGAAGTAAACAGCCATGGCAAAACCAATACCAAGTATGATCAGTGCGGACATGGAGAGGGTTAAGAACGTATTCGGGTCATTGACTGCGACATATTCCCCCTCCACCATTGGTGGCATGAGCAATGTCGGGTTCTGCATAAAATAGAGCACGGGCGGTATGAGGAATACAAGCAAGATTATTATTGCAAAGGGCAGGACAGGGACCGCCTTTCCCTTGAGCAGAAAACTCCCTCTTGGGGGAAGATCTGGGTGCTTTGTTATATCCACCTTGGAGAATGTTATGGGTCTCTTCCTCAGCGTGTTGTTGATAAACCACACTATCACTATTGGCAGAACAATGTTATAACCTATTATAAAATGGAACGGGCTCACAAGGTTTGCCATGAAGACAGCAGCCAAGGGGGCCATTATTGTCCCCAGTATCGGCAGGACAATGCCCATCATATGTATTACCATGACAGGGAGCCTGAGGTCCTGCGCGTAGTGCTTCATCCTTGTTTTTGTCCCGCCCAGTATCACGTTCAGTGCCTCGTCCAGTTCTGCCTTGGCCCTTTCAGGCGTCTGTTTTTGTGAATCCCTTACCAGTCTCAGGGACTCTGCAAATTCCTCATTCTCTGGCTTCCATTTCACAATGTAGGAATCTATGGCATCCTCTGCTGAGTAATACTTTCTCATCTCTATGTCCCATAAAAGCCTTCTCATGTCCCATGCCAGGGCACCTGATACATTTGCGGATGTGAACCTCAGGGCCCTCTCAAGGTTCGGGGAAATCCTCATTGAAACTACCATGTAGAGTATCGCCAGAACTATCTGGGAGGATGCCTCAATCCTCATTGCCTTCAGGTGGTTTATAGGATATTTCAGAAAGTAATAACCCAGCAGGGCAGAGAACGCTATGAGCATCAATGCACCGATTATGGGGATTATCCCGATAATGATGAGGGCAATGGAGATTAGAATGAAGAACAGTATTGTTGTTGCAAAAAGTGACATCACGCCCTCTGGCTTTATCCTCAGCCCTGTGAAATCAATCACGCTTTCAAGCTCCGCCCTTGTCCTTTCATCAGGGTCTATCTTCATAAAGCGAAGGGCAAGCCTTGTCAGCTTCTCATACCAGTTCAGCTTTCCCTTCTCTGTTTTTCTGAACAGCCTGTATTCCCTTGTGGTTATTGTCGGTTCCCTGGCACCAGGCGGGAGAAGGACCCTTTCGTATGGTTTCAGAGAAATCTTCCTTTCCTCTTCTTCTTTCTTTTTCTTCTTCCTCCCGAACAAGCCCATAATAAATTATTGCCATTGATTTGATTTATATTAAATTGCCTAAACATCACCTGCACTCCACAGTTGCCTCAACACTTGCCGCAGGCGAAGTTATCCTGTATGTGCAGGAGTCGCCCATGCAGTTGTAATCCGTCATCCTCACCGAGCCCTTGGGCTGTATTATTGAGCTGGAGAAGTAGGGATGGAAATATCCCTCCCCTGCTGTCCTGGTTATTATCAGGTCCCCGCACTGGCATGTGTTGCCAGAACAGGAGCAGGCAGGGGTGAGATCATCGGCAATCTGTTCGGGCGTAAGCGCTGTGTTGAGGATTACGACTTCGTCGATTGTGCCGTTGAAAAAGCTAGTTACAGTAGCATCATATGACCTTGCACCTATTGTCAATGCCTTCTCTGGTGTAGTGCTTCCTGTATCATGAGCAAAAGTTCCGCTTCCATTTAATTTCCCATCTAGATAAACTTTCATATCTTTATTATCATAAACCATCACTAAATGATGCCAAGTGTTAAGAAGAGCGCCACCTGTTGATGTTGAAACAGATGTAGTACCAGAACATGATTTTTCTATTCTAAACTGGTA
>JAUWZW010000002.1 GCA_030615165.1 Candidatus Aenigmatarchaeota archaeon | reverse complement strand
CATATCATTCAGCCAGGCCGTTACGCTCTCACAGGTACCCAAAGGCAGGGGAGTTAAAGAAAAATCAGCCAAAGAGAGGATAGCATACGCAGCCGAATGGGTTAAAAAATACTCTCCTGAAAGCGCCATAAAGCTGCAGGATTCTGTGTCATCTGCAACAAGGGCAAGACTGACCGCTGCGCAGAAAGCCGCACTCAGGGAATTTGCAAAGGGGCTTGCCAAGGTAAAGACAGAGAGTGATGTAAAGAATTTATGCTTTTCTGTTGCAAAAAAGAGCAGACTGAAGCCAGAGGAATTCTTCAAGGCTACTTATCTTGTTTTATTGGGCAAGGAACAGGGTCCGAGGCTTGCGCCATTCATTCTGGGGATTGGAAGGGAAAGGGTAAAGAAACTTTTAAATAAGGTTTAGTTTTTATAATTATTGTATAAGGGTCCGTAGCTCAGTTGGATAGAGCATCGGTCTTCTATAGCTTAATAGAAGAGCTGAGGCGCAAGCCTGTGAAGAAAGCCGAGGGTCGCGTGTTCGAATCGCGCCGGGCCCATTTCTTTTTATTGTTGCACACCTAATAGATTAAGGATATTTTATGAAGTTTAAAGTTCCTGCTGTTGTAAAAAATGTGGAAATCCCTGAAAAGATTGAGCTGAAGGAAGAGGCAGACTGCAAAAAAGGGGATGTTGTTCTTGTGAAGGTAGTGAAGCAGCCCGAAGATGCATTCCTGAAATATGTAAGAACCCCTGAAAACGAGAAGGTTTTTTTGAAAAAGGGTTATGTTGTTCTTTCTGCTTTAAGCGACAGGTACGCCGCGCGCTTACTGAACGGGGCTGTTCCTAAACATCTGAAGAAGGGTGATATTATAGACCTGCTCCAGCAGGGTGGCGAGTCCGGGATAATAAAATCCACACGTTCCGGTTTTGTTAAAACAAAGCTTGAGTTCTTGGGTTTTGTGCTGCGCAACATGAAAAAGATGAACATAATGGATTTCGCACTTCCCATAAAGGAAGTGAAAAACAAAATGAATCTGATAATCGTGGTCGGCGTGAACATGGAAGCGGGCAAGACAACAACAACCGCGGAGCTTTGTGGTGGGCTTATGAAGAAAGGTCAAAAAGTATGCGCAGGCAAGCTTACTGGTATAGGGAGTGTGTATGATATTGGTGAGTATGTTAAAAAGGGTGCTTCAAAGGTTTACGGTATATTGGACGCAGGATATCCTTCTTCGGCCGGGCTTTCGATGAAAGAGTTGGATGAAGCCTTCATGCGGATATTCAGTAACCTTGCAGCAGAAAAGCCTGATTTTGTAATACTGGAAATAGCAGACGGCATACTGCAGAGAGAGACTGCAATGCTTCTTGAAAGTGAGGTGGTCAAGAAATACAAACCCAAGTATATCCTAAGTTGTTATGATGCACTGGGCGCGTATGGTGGCAAGCTCGTCATGAAGGAAAGGTTTGGTATTACACCTGTTCTGATAACGGGCATGGGTACAATAACAGATTTGGGAAGGAAAGAGGTAGAAGGCATAACCAAGATAAAGGCTCTTGACCCTGTTTTACAGTCAGATGGAATGGCGGAATTTATATTAAATAAGCTTTAGGGTTGGTTTTCAACAAAACCCCATCAACCTCTATCCTCGGGTTCTTCAAGACCTGGTCAAAGTGGATAATGGTTCTATTGTCGCCACCAAACCAGTAGTTGCTCCCGATTGCAAAATGGCACGTTCCCTTTGTTTTTTCATCTATTATCATTGAGCCGATTATTCTTGCTGCTGGATTGAAGCCTATTCCAAGTTCGGCCAGCCGCCTTACCCTTTCCGGGTATTTTGCCCTCTCCTCTGCAAGCAAAAGACCGGCTTCAAGGAGCTTTGCCTCCTTTCCGCCTTCTATGGAGACCACAGCACCTTTTTCAACTATCATCTTGAAAGGATTCTTAACAAGCCATGTTCCGAACTCGTTTCTGCTCGACCCGTCAACAACTATCACACCTCCAGATTTTAAGGGAGGCAAATAAACCTCGCCTGCAGGCACATTTCCCCCTGTTCCAGATATCACATAATTCCCGTCATTGGACACAGCTTTGCCTTTCTTTACTTTCATCCATACATCTGTTCCTGCTTTTGTGGTGACACGTATTTCCTTTGCATTGTCAAGCATATTTTTGACTGTTAATTGCTCTTCCCTTAGTTTTTTGTATTCTATGTTTACAGGGTTCAGGAGATAGGCAAACATTTCATTGGATACTGTCCCCAAGCCTGTTGCAGATATGAATTTGTGGTTCCTTTTCTTCGAAAATTTCCTGAAGCTCTTGCCTATGCTGTTCATTTCTCCAAGCTTGTTAGAAACGCAAAGTATAATTATATTTCTTTCTTCAAGGTTGCCCATTTTTTCCTCTACACTGGTATCTGCCCTGTCCATGCTTGTTTTGGGCCTCTGGGAAACAAAACTGGTATCAAGGCCCAGCCCCTTGGCAGCCATACAATAGCCTGCACCAAGCATACTTGCTACCTTATAGTTACCCTCACCCATGTCTGTGACTATGAGGATTTTTTCTTTTTCAGGTGCCAGGCACGAATTTATTACATTTTTTAAAGCGGGTACAGCGTCCTTGGTCTTTGTTATAAGACCGTATTTTCGAAGCAGATTCACATGACTTGAGAAATCCATAGTTTCACCGATATATATGGTTGGTGCAAAAAGTATAAAAGCTCAATAATAGTTTTATGCATTCCAAAACAAAGAATAACACATGCTGACCATAGGCATAATATATGAGCTTAAAGAACCCGGCGTGCAAATCAAATAGATATTGTTTTACTGATTAAAAACATGAGTGGACTTTATGTATGATTACATTTAATTTTAAACATGATAAAAATTGGCATCTTATACAAAAATATCAAAGTCTCGGGTCATCCCTTTGTAAAGAGCAGAATAGACAAGGTATACAGGATATTTTCATCAATAGCTAATGATATAGGTGCGGATGTTTTTTTCGGACAACCAAAAGACCTGACACATCAAGGTTTTCGAAGATCATGTCACTATGAGGGGAAATGGTCAATTAAGAGAAACATTGATTTGGACTTCATAATAAACAAGACTTTAAACTATGAATGGGTGGGTAAAATAGATCCAAGTATAAAGGTCTTGAATGACAGGCGCCTAACCAGAATTGCGGATGACAAGCTTCTTTGTGCAAGGATTTTTAAGAAATACAGCCCTAAAACATTTTCCATAGAAAGGAAGTCAGACCTGGAAGAAGCGCTTAAGAAAATAAAAACAGAAAAAGTTGTGCTTAAACCCAGATTTGGTTCTGAAGGTATCGGTATTTACATAAGGAACAGGGGTTCGGTTAACGCACCCATGAAAAATCATATAATTCAAGAATTTATAGACACATCTTCCGGGATAAAGGGCTTGGTGAGTGGGACCCATGACCTCAGACTGACAATATTGAATGGTGAGATTGTGGACCAGTACACAAGGGAACCCAAAAGGGGACTTATAAGCAACACATCAAGGGGTGGTATTGAAAAATATTTCAAAAGGGAAGAGATATCTAAGAGTGTTATTCATGTTGCTATGTGTGTTGACAGGAGGTTCTGTAAAATACTTCCAAGGTTCTATTCAATAGATTTTCTCGTAGACAAATGCGGCAAACCATGGGTATGTGAATTGAACTCGAGACCTGGTCTTTATCCTGGTGATATGAAGAATATAGGGGTATATAAAAAGTTATACAAAAAACTTTTAACATCCATTATAAACCATGTTAAACACCAGAGGGCTAGAGCTTTTCAATCGGCTCCTTCATGAGAATGGAGTTGGGTATTATCACCCTTTTTCTGCCCTTCTTCAGCGTTATTGAAAGCGGCTCAATCTTTTCAACAAGGCCTGAATGCTGGCCTATCTTAATCCTGTCGCCTATTTTGATGGATTGCCTTATGGAAAGGCTCGCTGTATAGGAAGGGAATATATCCCTTATGCCTATGAGAATGGCTGCCATAAAGGTTATGAGTATTATCGCGAACATCACTAATAATGATGTGGAATCTATCCCTAGTAAGGAAAGAGCCATTATGACAACAACTATGGCTATGGAATACTTGACTATTCCGCCAGAAAGGGAAGCCAGTATATCCTCCTTAAGGAATCTCCTGCCAGCCTCCTCAAACACCCTTCCGAAGAAATCCGCAACTATGAATCCTATCACAACAATGATTATTGCCCCTATAAACCTCGGCATGAAGACTGCCAGCTGGGTGAACATGTCTGCAACACCAGGGAACCCTATGGTTTCTATTATCACAGCAAGGAATGCTATGTAGATCAACCACTTGACAAGGTCACCTATCAACCCAACTATCGTGCCCTTGTAGCCTGTAACCCTCAAAACACTCTCAGCCCATGTTCTTGTGGTGACCCTCTTGAAACCGCTTGCTGAGAGTATCCTTGTGACAACAAACTTGCCTATCTTCCCGACAACATAGGCTACAACAAGGAGGATAAAAACCTGGATTATGAGCTGCAGATTAGGCAGTATGTAATTTGGTATGAAGTTGGAGAAGAATGAGACTATCCATGTCCAAAGGGATTGAAAAAATCCTTCTATGGTTACCATATGCAACACTGTTTGTTATATTATAAATCCATAAAAGCTTATAAAGGGGCTATATGAGCTGTTTGGTCTTCAGCACATCCTTCATAATGGATTTTGCATCCTCGAAGAACTTCATCAGTGTTGGTTTCTGCCTGTGTGCCTTGTAGTTCTCATAGATGGAAGCGATGGTTTTCTCGGGTATGTTGATGCCTGTTGCCTTGCTCGGTGCAATGAGGTCTGGGTCTAATTGCACATTAATAACCCTGGGGTTTCCATTGAGGCTTATATCAATCCTTGCAACACCTGCCTCAACTGCCTTTGCAGCATCAAGGGCAAGGTGCTGCGTCTCCAGGTTTATCTTCTGGTTCTTCAGCTTGCCATGGGCAAACACAACATCCTTTTCCTTTGTCTTTTTCTTCACAGACGCTATAACATCTGGCTCAGCAACATAAATAGAGATCATATCCTTTACAACATCCTCTATCATTATTGGCTGGTCTAGGCTGCCCAAGGCATTTATGATACTCTTTGCCTCTGTTGCATTCTTCACAACAACCCCTGTCTTCTTTTCAGGGGCCCTTATCACAAGGGGGTATTTGCCCTCCTCAATAATCCTGTACGCTGCCTTTGAGGACCTTGTAAGGTGGAGGTTTAGCGTGGATATCCCCCTCTTTCTCAAAACAGTCAGAAGAAAGAATCTCTCATCGGCAAGGAGGAGGGAGATTGGTTTTATGGGCATGTATGTGTCCTCCGGGAACAGGGAAAGAAGCTGATATGCATAGGAGCAGAACTGCCTCGGAATTCTGGGGAACACAGCCTTGAATTTAAGTATGTCAGAAACCCTGTATGATATGGAAAATTTCTCGTTCAGACCAATACCAATACCATCGATTGGGACAAAGAAGACAGAGCCAAACCTCTTCTTTGCTTCCTCCAACAGCTTCAGGTTTGTTTCGCTCTTCTCATGCCCGATTATGCACAAACTGTTGTTGTTATTCGCCATTCAAACCCCCGCACCACTCCAGATAGGAGAAAATGGTATTGGTATTTAAAAAGACCATCGTTTTTCGAAATAGTATGTTTTTTTCGGAAACAAATAGTTCCTGAAAATTAAAATATATACTATTTAACGGAAATAGTGTTTTAATTCACAACATATGTTTCTCTTAAGAGAAAAGTTTATATATAAGAAAAATGTATTTCTTTAAGTGGTTGCCGTGAAGGTCATAGTCCAGAAGAGCGAAGATGCAATTAAGGCACTGCATTTGCTTTCAAATCTCACCATCAAAAACATCGTGAATTTCCTGAAGGAAAACGGTCCGAGTCCCCCAAGTCAGATAGCAAGGGGGGTAAACATATCCCCATCAACTGCTTCTAGATGTCTCCAGGAGCTAAGAAAATTCAACATAGTGACTGCAAAATGGAAGACAGTTTCTATAGATGACAGGCCGTTAAAGATCTACAGGCTTGTCCCGAATGTGCTAAGGTTTGACTTTGTCCTGAATGAGCCCAAAACGAGTAGTATAAAACCAGGGCATGTGGTTAAATTTAAGGGCTCTGACCTTGTTGATTTCAAGGATGGAGACAAAAAGGGTATCTATGCCTCCCTGGAATCTGTCCCCTTCAAGTTCAGTGATTTGACTGCTAGCATACTCAAAGAAGCAGAGAGAAATCCGTCATTCAAGGACTTGAAGGACAAGTTTGCAGAGAATGAGGAAGGGTTTAAAGAGGGACTCAAAAGGCTTCTCACCCTGGGTCTGATTGAGATTGAGGCATCTGAAAAGGCGTAGCCAAATGAAATCGGATTTTGAGCGACCTTTATAATCTTACACGATTTTGAAGCCGAAATAACTTTTGGCTGCTCAGATTTAACTCTTCGCCAACCCTCTGTTTCGCTACAGGTGTTATACAAGCCCTGCAATCATATACATAACCAGCCCTGCCATGAGAGGGATAAGCAGGTTGTCATCCAGCCATCCCCTTTCTTTAAGATTCTTTAATCTTTTTATATCTGGAATCAGTTCTGCCATTGCTGCTGTTATTGAGCCGAAAAATGCTGGATATGGGTTGACAAAAATCAGGGAGACAAGGAAAGATGTTACTATGAGTGTTATTGAGCCTTCTACGGTTTTGTTCCCGAGAATTCTGTGTTTGCCGAATTTCATACCAATTATCGTGGAGAGGGAATCACCAATAGCAAGCATTGCACCCGCTGCCGAGGCTATGGGTAACGGGAAAATAAGGAAGGCCAGACCGCAGGAAAGATAGAACCATATAGCACCTGTAAACGGTCTTACCATGCTCTTTCTCTCAAGCCTTGTTATGAAATTTCTGAACCTTGACTCAAACACTTTTATGAAACCCTCGAGCCTCTTCTCCTCCCTCCTTATATATTCCGAATATATGAAGAAGGACAGCGCTATCATGAAGAAGTAAAAGGCTGTCAGCAATCCACCCACAAACTGGGCAAGGATGATAAACAGGAGACCTGAGAGATGAACCAATTGCCTTGGAAACTCCATTTCCATATAGACACCCACCTATGTAAAATATAATTCATTTAAATTAAATAGACCGTTGCTGATTGATAATAATCTCAATAGGGTAAAATGCCCGTCTTCGCTAGGAACAAAAACAAGCCGAGGGCTGAGAAAATCATTATCAGGGAGTGTTTTGAGCCTGCTATCACACTATTTTCACCAAGCTGCCCGGCAATGAGACCTGTAAAAAGACCCTGTATCATAACGACAGAGAAGAACAGTGCTATGTAATAGCAGCCAATGCCCTTCGGTACAGTGAAGATGGAACATATAGCAGAAAATAATCCGCAGGGGAAGCCCCCTAAATCTTTACAGGGGTCTGAGAATTGAAGGCTCAGGGGTCCTCCTTCTCCAAATGTGGGCTGTGTCTTTATCATTGGAACCATTACGGATATTATCATTACGGATACGCCGAGGAACATGAAAAATATGCCATACATTATGACTACATGTTGTTTTACCATGGAGCCCCTTTCGGCTTCTGCCTCCTTCAGCATGATGATGTCATTTGCAATAGAATTCAGTGTGTCTGCAACCTTCCCCCCGGATTTGTGCGATTCCTTTATTATATACAGGGCCTCTGTTATTATCTTTGAATCCTTTACCTTTTTACCAAATATATCCAAAACCCTTATGAAAGGTGTTCCCCAGGACATCCTGTTTTTCATTTCTTCAATCTCTACGGATAGCTTTCCGTAGCTTGTTTTTGCCGTTATGTTTATTGCCTCCCTGAATGACATGCCGGAACGCTTTGCATCAGCCAAATCCCTTACAAAATTCGGAAACTGGGACTCCAGAGATTTCAGCCACATGAAACGGGAATATTTGTATAGGAAGAATGGGACGACAAAGGTAAAGGATGCCATTATGATAAGGTTTCCGAGGACAGCAGGGTCCCCCAGCATTAAACCTGTTACTATCAATACAATGCTGACTGCTAATGAAACCGTGATTATCTTTTGTTTTGTATTGAGTTCTATCATGCTCTTTTACTCCATGGGCGATATACCCTTTAACAGGACTATAAAGCCTGCGGAAACCGCAGGGATGAGGAGGAACACAAGGAATGTTTGAATGGGCAACACACCCATACCTGTTATAGGTGATATTATCGCTATCAGAATTATGAAAAACAAACTGCCCACTATTATCAGGGTTATGTATATCTCTGTGTAAAGTGTTATCTGCCTTGCATAATCATTCAGCATTCTTCTGTACTGTGACATGAAGGTTTTTGATTTTCCTCTAAGGTATGTCTCAAGGCTCCCTCCTGCTGTAATAATCGATGCCATTCCCCACAAGAGGTCAGAAAACTGTGGTGAAGGGCTCCTGGTTGCACTCCTTTGGATAGCAGCTGTCAGGTTCATACCCATGCTTACAACATTAGTATATATCCTGTTGGCCTCCTCTCCCAGTATCCCTCCCTTTAAAGACAGCATCTTGAATATTTCAACAGGATTAATACCAGAGGATGCTGATGTGGCCATGTAGGAGACAGCAAACGGTAATGACCTCTCTATCTGTGTCTGAAGGCTTTTTCCCTTTATTGATGGATAGTAATAGCCTATAAAGAATACAATCCCTGAGAACACGATGGATATTATTATGCCGAGTGTATAGGAATAGGCAAAATCAATTATGCTGAACGCCACAAAAACGGAAACAGATATAACAGAAACCATAAAGGTAATGAGGGAGGCAAACAGTAAACATGAAAGGTAATCATTGATTGTTATCATCATCCTTGCCTTTCTGAGATTTCCTTTGAGTGCATCAAAGTAATCCACATATGTTTTAACTATGCTGCCGAATAGCTTAACAGCAACTCTCTTGAACATATTACCTCCTCATCGGAAAGGTTAGTCTTGTGCATCAATAGGGTCAGCCTGATTCAACAAGGTCCATAATCCTTTCAGGGTTGCTATAATAAGTGCTTATAATCCTGGCTACATCTTTGTAATCGAATATATTCTGTTCCAGCATCCATTCCAAAACACTCTTCCTCCTTGCCATCTCTTCTTTAAGCTTGTCCTCTGTTACCCCCAGCCTTTTGGTAATGCTGCTTAAAATAACGGATTTCTCAACTATATCAAAAGAGTCGCTCACCGGTTTCCATTCAAAAATCTTCTTTGTAACAGGTCTGCTCTCTTTGACCCCGACAATCTCCATTATGCTGTCCGCCCTCCTCACATAACTTCCCTTCATTCTGGACAGCACAAGGAATATCACTATGTTTATGTTCTCCAAAAGGGCTGGCGGCAGGGATATTGGAGGTGTTATCAGTCTGTCAACCAACTGTGGAAAGCTTGCTGCGTGTATTGTTGCCAGACTTGGATGCCCAGTAGCCATCTGCTGGAATAACACAAAGGCTTCCTTTCCCCTGACCTCGCCGAGTACTATGTAGTCAGGCCTCTGCCTTAGGGAGGATTTCAGCAAATCGAACAGGCTGACCTCACCCACCTTCCCCTCAATGGATATTGGTGTCCTTGCAACCTCAGGTATCCAGTGCGTATGCGGCAGCCTGAGCTCAGGGGTGTCCTCAATCGAAACTATCTTCATATTTGGTCTTATGAAAAGGGAAAGGGCATTGAGCAAGCATGTTTTGCCCGTCGCCGTTCCTCCACTCACCAGAATGGACTGGCCGTTTTCTATCGCAAGCCATAGATATGCAAGCTGTGTCGAGTCCAGAGTTTTGTATCTTAACATGTGGGTTGGTGTCAGCGGTTTCTCTGTGAATTTTCTGACCGTAAAGTTTGAACCGCGCCTTGCTATATCCGTTCCTAGGGTTGCCTGGACCCTTGAACCATCAAGCAAGGATCCCTCAAGCAGGGGCTCTGCAATGGATATTGTTTTGTTGCACCTCTGTGCAAGCTTCGTAACAAATGCATTGAGTTCATCCTTGTCATTAAACGTTATATTGGTTTTCATAGAACCAAGCTTTGGGTCTCTGTGGTAAATATACAGGGTAATCCCCACGCCATCGCAGGATATGTCCTCTATATTCGTGTCCTGCATGATGGCCTCTATCTTCCCGAAACCAATAACATCCCTTTCTATGTAATAGGCCAGTATATTTTTCTTTTTCTCCTCTAACTCCAAATCAGGTATAAGGGAAAATGATTTCGTAATCTCCTCCCTTAACAACTCTTTAGCCCTTATCTCACCCAGTTTTGTGAAATCTATATCCAGCCTCTCCTCAAGCTCCCTCTTCACCTTTTCAATTATTTCCTTGTCTGCCTGGGTAATGGCTGGTTCCTTCACTTTATACAGAAGTTCCCCTGCCTTCTTGTCCCATATTATGTTTACATAGGCATAAACGAGTTCCCCCCTCTTAGGGGTCCTGGGTATTAAATTATAAAATATATTCAGCTCCCTGAGGAACTCCTTCTCCTCTTCAGTCCTCACCGGTGCGCCAGTTGGTTTGAACTTAACCGGTATTTCTATGCCTTTTGCTTTTTCAACCTCTATTTTCTCTGCCTCTATCCTGACCTCTCCGGGTGGCATCCTCATTGGCGCACCCGGAGGGAGAAAAAACTGACCCTCCAAGAACGTTCTTTTCTCTTCCTCTCTCTTCTTCTTTCTCAGAATGTACCCTGCCCTGAGTGTATTAACTATGGCTTTAGTGCTAACCTTTAATTTGGGTCGCAATACTCCCGGCTTTATTGCCTTGGGCTCCAGTTCAGGTATCCTTGGCATGTAGAATCAATCCTCCTATATTAATCTAATTCTTTTTCCTGTTTTATAAATTATAATCCTTCCACTTGTGCTCACAGCCCTCCCGCTAAATTCAAATGATTCATTTAGTCCATAGACATTTGAAAACTTTGATACGCCTGAAACAAGGGATGTCACATTCAATCCATTCTCTGACAGCTCTACTTTATATGCCTCGCTGCCAACATTCTTTGATATTGGCAAAGTGATAGAGGACTCCACCTCATCCTCCTTTTCTGAAAGCTTTAATATGTTAAATACTATCAGATTCCTGACCTCTTCAAGCTGGTCATTAACACTAACGGATAAGAAATAATCCTGGTATGTTGCGAAAATGGCAAAACATATAATAAGTATACTAATACCAATTACAAATAGCATGACCTGTTCAAAAACTAGGGACTGTGCCTTCATTCTTCTGTTTTTTGTCATACAAATATATTGGAGTCCTGCAGTTATTAATTTAAAACGGTAATTAAATCAGGTCTACATTAATGTATGTTGCAACAAGGTCTCCTCCGTTTGCTGCTGCACCAGAAAGAATAACATTCTTTTCAAAGGTTAACGTTATCCTGCTGTTTCCTGTAGCTTCTGTTGTACAGCCTAGCACTGTCGGACACAATACTATCTTATAACCCTTATCTAATGTGTCCAATTCCCTGTAGTGCAGCTTCAGCCTCATCAGGTATTTTCTCGTATACTCATCTTCCGTCTCTCTTAGGGATATTATCTCTGGAGAAGCCGTGCCGTGCATACCTATGCATGTTGTGAAATTTTCCATGTGTGTGGGACTTTCTCCAATGTCCTCGCAACTGACAGCATCTATGTATACAGTTGCGTTCGGGTATATCATGGGCTGATCAACAAAAAATTCCATGATAATGGAATTGCTGTCAGGGTTGGTAGAGGAGTTGGGGACCAGTTTAATAAGGTTTTCCGGTATATCTATCTCAACCTTGCCTGCCCCTGTTTTCACAAGGTCTTTTATCCTTTTATTCAGATCTGATACGAACTTCTCTGCTGATGTGATTTCTGTTATTGTTGCCCTCTTCTCTATCAATGGTATACCCCAGAAATAGGCCACACCAATAAGTCCGATAACTATGCCGCTTATTATGACAAGCGATATCGGTTGCACCTGACCGGAAAGCCTTCTCATAAATAATAATTGGCTTTATGGATATTTAAAACAGCAATCAGAACCATTCCTTGCTACCCAGATTTAAAGAAAAGGGGAAAAGTCAAAAAAGAATGCAATTAACAGGCCACTACTGGGTGCTGTGTTCCTGCTGCTGTCCCTATGTGAAGTGTGTAGCTGATACCAGTGGCACAGCTCGCGGTAAATGTCCCCGTTCCTTTGGGTTCGATATTACTAGTTGGTTTCACAGGATCTCCTGCAGTACAGTTTATAGCTGGGTCAATGGATGCAGTGATCCAGTTATCCGTTGTTATGGTACTAGTGCCTGTATTGACAAGACTAACTACAATCTTACCTGCACTGCAATACGCACCGGCTGTGGGTATTATGAATGACTTCTCTGTGTATATCCCCATGATTCCCGAAAGGTATGTCCATGCTGCACCTGCAAGCGCCACTGTGATCAACAGCAACACTATAATCGATATAATCGGTGTTATACCCTTTCTCATTTTTTCCCTCCTATTTTATATCTAAGATTTATTTTTTGCTCAGTGCTTTCTCCACCTTTGTAAGCTCTGCGAATATGCCCAAGCATATCACTGCAAGCACTATCAGTATCAGTGGTGTGAATACCTCAATGCCTGTTGTCAGGCTTGTTGCCAGCAACAGATAGAAGGTAATCAACAATACTACAGCAACCGCTACTGTGAACACCTGAGTCGTTAAGAATTTTTCCATACATATCACTTTGGTTTATATTTGCCTCTCCTCCTTTATAAATTATCTCTTATAAATGCTTGCAAACTGCAGGTATAATCTCTTCAACCTTTTGTCAATCACGCCAAGGCTTACAAGGGAAGCCTGGTCTGCTTCCAGAATCTTCTTGTTCTGATCAACCATCTCTGTCATCTTTTCAACAAGGGGCTTCATCACATCCTTTGAGACCTCAGAGACTGTTTCCTCTGTGGCAGATGCCTTCAGTAAATCTATAAATTCGCCCATGTTGTCAAGCAATTCATCAATCTTTCCAGGAACCTTGGATATCTCATTCCTCAGTTCAGCATCAGCCTTTATCACATCATCTATAATCCTCTGGTTTGATTTTATCAGCTCTATTATCTGTTCAATCAATCTTTGAATCTCTGAGGAAGAACTGGTTGTCTCAATCTTTGCAAGGCGCTTTTCAAGCCTTCTTATGGGTGATGTTGGTATTACCTCGTACTCATCATTCATATATAAAGTATTGTCTTTATCCCATATAAATATCTTCATCTCACCATTGTATTGACTCTGTGAGACATGACTTTGTTAAAAAAAGTTTTGTCTTGTCAGTATCCCGGTGGCATTCCGCCAGGCGGCATGCCCGGAGCACCGCCCTTCTCGCTCGTTCCTGCAGAGATTACATCATCTATCCTCAGTATCATCTCCGCAGCCTCTGCCGCTGACTGGACTGCCTGCAATTTGATTTTCAGGGGTTCTATAACGCCAAGCTTTGTCATGTCCTGAATCTGACTTGTAAAAACATCCAGACCCGCCGAAGCCATGCCCTTATCATGCTGTGCCCTCAGATTTGCAAGCTTGTCTATAGGGTCCAAGCCAGCGTTCTCTGCAAGGCTCCTTGGAATCACTTCAATCGCATCAGCGAATGCATTTATTGCCAGCTGCTCCCTGCCCTTGAAGCTCTCTGCATACTTCCTCAAGTCCCTTGCAATCTCTATCTCAGAAGCACCCCCGCCAGGAACTATCTTTCCCAGTTCCAAGGCTGATGCAATTCCCTTTATTGCATCCTCCATTGCCCTCTCAACCTCATCAACAACATGCTCTGTTCCTCCCCTGAGCAGTATTGTAACAGCCTTGGGTTGTTTGCACTCCTCGACAAAAATCATCTCATCCCCTGCAATCTTCCTTTCTTCAACCAGACCTGCAAAACCCAAGTCATCCTTTGACAAATCATTTACCTTCGAGATTATATTTGCCCCTGTTGCCTTTGACAAAGCCTCTATGTCAGACTTCTTCACCCTCCTTGCTGCCAAGATTCCCAGCTTTGCAAGATAGTGCTGGGCTGTGTCATCAATACCCTTCTGGCAAAAAACTGCATTGGCCTTTGTCTGGGAAATCTTGCTGACCATGCCTTTAAGCATCTTCTCTTCCTCTTCAAGGAATGCCTGCATCTTCTCAGGGGAATCTATGTTTATCTTTGCATCTGATTCCAGTTCCTTAACCTCCAAGGCGCAGTCAAGCAGGGCTATCCTTGCATTTTTAATCCTTCTCGGCATTGCTGAGTGAACAACCTCTTTGTCCAGAAGAACCCCTTCTATAAGTTTTGTATCATTGATTGAACCTCCCTCCTTTTTCTCAATCTTTATGTTGTCCGTGTCTATTTCCACTTCACCTCCTGCCCTGGTTTCAGCCACTTTTTTGATTGCCCTGACCGATAGCTCGGAAAGTTCCTTTGATGCCTTCTCTGCTGATTTCCCTGTCATTGCAGTGGTTGCAACCTGTTCCATAGCCTTTTCATTTTTTATGTCAATGTTGTCTGCTATCCTGTCTAACAAATCCAGC
The DNA here is from genome assembly GCA_030615165.1 of Candidatus Aenigmatarchaeota archaeon. GTDB lineage: Archaea > Aenigmatarchaeota > Aenigmatarchaeia > QMZP01 > QMZP01 > JAUWZW01. The sequence goes on along the minus strand of JAUWZW010000002.1, from coordinate 25,758 downwards.
ACCCTGAACTTCGCAAGCCTGAATCCCCTTGTTATGACAGTTGGATGAATTTCCTGGTCCAGTAACTCCTCAGCCTTCTTTAACAATTCCCCTGCAATAACAACCGCTGTTGTGGTTCCGTCACCAACACTTTTGTCCTGGGTCTTTGCAATCTCAGCCATCATCTTTGCTGCAGGATGTTCAATCTGCATCTCATCAAGGATTGTAGCGCCATCATTCGTTATAACAACATCACCCAGAGGATCAACAAGCATCTTGTCCATGCCCTTTGGCCCCAGGGTTGTCCTGACAGCATCGGCAACAACCCTTGCCGCTGCAATGTTGCTCTTCTGTGCGTCCTTCCCCCTGCTTCTCAGGGCTCCTTCTGGAAGTATCAAAATTGGTTGTCCGCCAAGCTGAGCTACTCCGTTTGCCATATCAACTCACCTATAAAGTTAATCTATCCTATAATATTACAGATTGCATTTAAAAGCTTTTCGGTCAATCGACGTTGTATGGGTTTGTTTTTGACGATAAATCAATGAATGGGCTCGGAGGGATTCTCATTTCCCCAGTTTCTTTTGTAAAGTGTTTCTTTGGGGTAAGCCTAGACCTTTCCTTTTGAAAGAAAGGGTTGGGATTTGAACCCTCGACCGCCAGCTTCTACGGCTTGGTTGCGGACAGCCATTATAAGACATGCACCGCAGTATCCAGGGAACACCCAGATACCATTTTGTTGGTGCTCTAACCAACTGAGCTACGAGCCCTGTGAATATTTTATAGATTGGATACATTTAAAAAACTAGCCGGCCACAGCCTTTTTCTTTGGGAGAAGCAGTAACTTGCCTATCTGCTCTATGGTCTTTGGGTGTGCAGTCACAATATCCATTGCTGTAACAATCCCTATAACCTTGTCATGAAGGATAACAGGCAGCTTCTTTATCTTCTTCTCAGTCATTATCTCTGCCGCATCCTCAACGTCCCTTTCCGGGTCTACCATTATGACCTTTTTTGTCATCACATTCTTTACCTTTGTTTTTTTAGCATCAAGTGCCTTTGCAACGACATTCCTCATTATGTCCCTCTCTGTCACAATGCCAACAAGCCTGCTGTCCTTAACAACAATCAGGCACCCCACATGATGCTTGCTCATTTTCTTTGCTGCCTTCTGGATAATTGAATCCGGGCTTACCGTCTTCACATCAGTGTTCATTATTTCCTTCACGAGCATTTTTTATACCCCCTTAACTTTAGCGATACCTATCCAAGCCCTTACGTCTCTCCATTCTTGGGACAAATATCCTATATTTATCTTTATTCTCCAGTTCGTCTAATATTCTTTTTATGACCATCTTCTTTGGCTCTGGCAAAAGGGGAACCCTCTTCTTCAAATTCTGAAAGGATTCAAAGGGCTTTGACTTTCTCTCATTGAGTATTGCCCACAGATGCCTTTTACCGATACCAGGCAACAGCTCTATCTGGTGCAACCTTGTTGTTACCGGTCCTGCTTTGTTGAAGAAGTCAAGGAATCTCTTCGTATTTTTGTCTATTATCTTCTCAATGATATCAGAAAGCTCTTCCTTTGCAGCAACGGTCAGGTCCTTCGGCTCGATCCTTTCCCTTATGTACTTGACCTTTTCCCTCTTCGCATCACCAATGTAGACCCTGTCTCCCATCTTAAGATTAACATTATCCCTCACTATCACATCTAACAGAGAGAAATATTTCTCTCCAATAACCTGAGCCATGGGCTGAGCCCTGTCCATTCCACTACGCCCATGGGAAAGGAAATCCAGCACGATTGCCCAGTCATCCTTTTTTATTATTTTGTCGTTCATATCATCACACCTTAAAATTAGATTTTTGTTTAAAAAGCATTCCAAACTTGTTAGGTGAATTTCTTTACTATCTTCAGTATCTCCTTCTTTTCATCCTCAGATATTGTTATTATCTCATTTGCAAAAAGAATCCTGATGTCATCCATATCCCTAGGCAGCATGTTGATTATGCTTATTTTATGCCTGTCCTTCAGCCTCTCTATCTTGCCCAGCATTTTCATGAACTCCTGGGTCTTCTTTTCAGAGAATTTGCTGAACTTTTTCAGATGCTCTAATGCATTCTTCTGCTCATAGCCCAGAGCCTTCTTCTTCTCCATCAACTTCTTGGCTTCAGCCCAGGTTACGTTTTTCTCATTCGTGATTTCCATAATTATCACCTATTTCTTTTCCAAGGTTTTCTTTGAGGAAGCTTTAGGAGGTGCTCCGGTCTTACCATCAGCTCTTTTATCTTGTTTCCGATCCTGATTTCGACTATGTAAGCCCTTCCTCTCTTTTCCCTTACCCTGCCTATTCTTCCCTTGAATATTGGATGGGGCATTTTGTGCGAGGATGCATTCTGCTTGATTATTACTTTGTCTTCTGGTTTAAATTCTTGTATGAACCTCTCTGGCTTAAACCTTTCCCTGAAGCCCTTCTTCAGCTTCCTTCTTGTTCTATGCCTCATGCCCTTGCTTGGTTTGGTCATAAACCTCGCCTTATGAACTCTGACGGGAACATATATCTTCATCTCTCCTCTGCATTGGATGAAGATATGTCTGCGTCTCTGACGCAGAGACGTCTCGCGCCAGCGAGGCGCGATCTTGTGCCTCAGCACAAGAGTTGTGAGCACATCTTTCGTGAGCAAAGCTCACTCAATCTCGTGTCTACGAGACACGACTCCGTCTATGTCAAACTTTACGAACTGCTTTTATTAATTGATTCTTACAACCATATTTTTACAACATCCAGCTCCAGTATCTTTGTGGGGTTTTTTAGGAGAGCTGCCACATTTGGTTTTGTCCTTCCCCTGTCGCCTGTTACCATTTCCTTTACGTAAAGCCCTGCCTCGCTCCTGATTTCTATTTCGATTTTTTTATTACTTATCCTTTTCCATTTTATGCTTTTAACCCTTCTCTTCCTCAGGAGGTCAGCCCTCCTGTGCAACACCCTGTTTGGTGTTTTCTGTTCAATAATCCCTGTAAGGGTTCTCAGCTTCTTCAGTTCCCCTGCCTTGACAGGCTTTTCAAATCCAATCAATATCCTGTATGTTTTATCAGGCCTTATGGATTTTATCTTTACTACCTCCTTTTTCTCTGAATTCCTTAAATTACTAACCCTGACCTTGCCTGTCTTGTTAATCTCCTTCTTTATTCTTTTTAAATCCAGGTTTCTCTTTAAAGGCTCGAAAACCTCGAAGACAAACGGTCTCCAGTCCAGGCAGCGTGCATCAACATCCTCCCTTCCTGCGCCATGAAATGCATGCCTGCTGCCCTTTGTGAATTTCATGAATGGTTTGGCTATTATATCCTCGATAGTCTCCGGATACATATCCCATTTTGTCTGAGGGATTCCCCTCACAAGCTTTTTATATTTCCCGTAAACAAATAAAGGGTTTATCCTCAGCTCTATCTCATCTCTTTCTGTGTTAATTATAACCGTTACATCAGGGTTTTTTTCATCGGCACGCTTCCCTGTTTTCTTCCATATGAGCTTGCCCAGTTCCCTGTTGAGCTCTGCCTTCAGGGATTCGCAGTACTTGATACCAACCAACCTCCACAAAGACTCCTCCCTGGATATAAACCCTTGGTTTATCTTTGAGCCGACAACAAACGTGTTGAATTCTATCCTTCCCAGTTTCTTGACAGCCCTCAGGGCGAGCCTGTTCAGATTCTTAAAGAGCCCCCTGCACACGGAACATTTTCCTGGCTCTTTTCCTGCCTTGAAAAGCCTTCTCAAAACCCTGCCCCGCTCCCTGTTTGTCATCCCTGTGGATACCATTGCCATCTGCCTTCCGAGGCAGTTATCACACAGCTGCTTTTCCAGCAAGCGCTCAGCCAGAGATCTTAATTCTGACTTTCCTTCCACTGCTTTCAAGAATGAGCCTTTCTGTTTTTTTCTTCTCCTCAATCAAATCACCCTTTATCCTTTCCTTGTCATCCCAGATTACATTTGCCTCCTTCTCCAAGGACAGCATCCTCTCAGCGCTGTTTTTTATTGCACCCTTAAGGGAGTTTATCTTTCTTATAACATCGGTTTTTAGCCCTCTTTCCTTCTCATTCATGTCATTTGCCAATTTCCTGTGTTTTTCCTTCTCCCTTGGTATCTCTGATTCCAGTATCTTAATCAAATCAAGAACCCTCTTCTTCTCACTTGGTTTTAATGCAATCCTTCCGCTTTCAGAGAAATCTCTGATTGAATCCAGTGTGTTCTTTAACCAGTTCTCCCTGTCCCTCATTATAACTTCCCTGAACGGGTTATCCGGGAAAGACTCCTTTGTTGTGGTTTCTGCATCCAAGACATGCTTCAGTTTCTTGAATGGCCTCTTCACAGATGATATCTTTTCATTCACTATGTTCTCGATGTCTGACATCTCCTGCCTTATCCTTTCAGTCTTTTCCTTGATGCTCTCCAGCTCTCTCCATTCCCTGCTCTTCAGCAGCTTTTGAAGCCCTGATTCCTTCTCCTTCTTAACCCCTTTCAGGTCATCCAGTTTATTCCGGATCTCATCCCCTCTCTTCCCAATGGAATTCAATTCCCTTAAAAGTTCACCCTGCTTGAGCACACTCATGTTTACATCCTGAATCATTCTCATCACCCTTGCGTCAGATTCAAGAAATCCGCCCAAAGACTTTACATCATCCTCAACCCGTCTCATTTTACTGATAACGTTATTGCATTCCTTCTTGAAGTAGTTTGAAAGCATGACCATCTGCTTTGGTGAGAGATTCTTCAATTTATTTACAACCCTCGACGTAGCTGAGTGGAAATCCTTGAGTCCTGTATAATTCAGGTCGCCCTGTATCTTTCTCACATTGTTTATGAGGGAATATGTTCTCTTCACAAAGGAGTCCTTAACCATGTTTACTGCTGCATAGCTCCTGTCCTGTTTTTCAAAACTTGCCTTCTCCAAAATACTTACAGAATCCCTTAACCTTGAGAAGCCATCCATTACACTGTTTTGAATCTCACTTGCCTTAGAGTGGGCTCTATCCAGTTTCTCCCTGAATTCCTTATCTATCCATTCCAGAATCTCATCTGTAGCAAGGACTGACTCTTCTGTCCTCTGCTCAATCTCCTGCGGCTCTGGTTTTTCTTTCCTCTTTCTGAAAATATTCAAAAAACCCATAGTTTAATTTAAGCGATTGGTTTAAAAATAGGCACTTGCGCCCTGTAGAAAGCAGCACAATTATATTGATATGCCGATCATCGGAAGAATGTATTTCACCAGCAGGATTCCAACTATTACCCCTATTATGAAAATAACGATTTCTCCTCTCATATACTTCTATTACCCTCCAATGTATTTATAACTTTTGACTGCCCGCTACTCTATAACCAATGGTGATCTGTCCCTTGTTACCTTTACCTCTTCCTCTATTTCCCTTATCCTTTTGAATAAAGGCTGGATATTGAACTTTTCTATGTTCTCTCCAAGCCAGTGTGTCTTTTGCTTCAAAACCTCAATATCCCTTGCTACGCTCCTCACATCAAGCCCCTTCAGGGCATCTCCAAGGAGCTTGACTTCCTCTATCCTTTCCCTGAAATTTGCCATCTCTGCCTCCATATTTTTGATTGTCCCTGCATTTTCTGTTATGCCCTGCTTTACCCCGTTCTTTACCTTCTCAAACTCCCTATGAATATCATCCTCCATGTTCTTCCTGCCTGTTGAATCATCCTTTTTAAAGGAATCGAGCCTCTCTTCCATCTTGGTAATCCTTCCCCTGTTCTTCTTTATCTCAGCAAGGAAACTCGCAATATCAATCTTTTCTTTTTTCATATCATCAATCCTTCTCTCCAGTTCATCCTTGAGGGAGGACATTCCTTCATCTATCCTTTCTCCCATTATCTCGGTCATCTCCTCGAACCTATCCTCCTGCGTGTCCTCGAGCAGTTTCTTTATGCCTTTCTCTAGGACTTCAAAATCCTTCTCTGTGCCTTCAAGACCCTTTATTTTTGCCATGTATACCGCCTTGCGAACTATGACGGAGAACGCTTTATATGAACTTGCTGGCGTTCAACCCTCCTCCGCCTTGCGGGCTTAACTATTTTCCCGGCTTCTTTACTATCCTTGTTTCCTTCCCCAGATTCAGCGGGCTTATCCTATCTGATTCTTGTTTCTCCTGAATCTTTATAATCTTTCTCATCTTTTCCAGCTTTTCCTCTAGGGATTCTATCTCAACCCTGAACCTCTTCTCAAGGTTGTCTATGACACCCTTGACCATGCCAAGTTTTTCCTGTGAATCGCTTCCTATTGTCCTGAATTCCCCAAGCATTGCGCTCATGTCCTCCCTCAATTTCTCATTAGTCCTCGTCTCTTCCCACATCTCCTTCCTCAATTTTTTCATGGATGTTTTGAATTTGCTTTCTGATTCCTTCAGGGAAGATACGGCTTCCCCATGTTCTGCTTTCATCTTGTCAAGCTCTTGCCTGAGCCCTGCTCCGAATCCGCTTATCTTCAGCCTTTGCTCTGATATCAGGTTCTCCTTTACATTCTCAAGCTCCTCAATAATCTTGCCCTGGTCAACCAACTGGTCCACGACGTCAAAAACCCTTGCCTTCTCTACACCGAACTCCCTCCTGAAATCCTCCAATTCTTTTTTTGAAATAGCATCCTTACTAATGGAAGAGAGTTTTGCAGAAATTCTCTTCTCCTTATTGGCAAGGGTCTCATTTACCGATTGCAGTTCTTCATCAAACCTTAACCCCAAATCCCTCACATCCTTGGAAACATCTGCCTTGGCTTCATCAAACCTTGCCTCCATCGCTTTGGTCAGTAAATCGTTCTGCTCCCTGATTTCAGCCATTCTCTTCTCAACCATTATCCTTAACCTGTTCTTTATCCTCCTTGACTTTTTCTTCTCCTGCAGGGTAAGGCCTATCAGAAGCAACATCCTCTCCTTGAATTTGCCCAGCGACTCCCATGTCTTTGTAAAATCAGTAATAAATTTATCCTGCTCTTTAAGTTTTCTGCTTATCTTTTTTATCATTGCGCTGTCTGAGCTGATTTTTCTCCTGACCTCTTCATTCAGGGAATCCATATCGCCGATGACCTTTTCCTGAAAATCCTTCAGGTCAACCCTTCTGACAACACCCTTGAGGCCTTTTTCAATCCCACCAAGGCTCCCTTCATTATCCTTTATAAAATCCGTCAGTCCCATTATCTTTGAATCCGCTGTCTCAACCATCTTTTTCAATTTCTCTATGCTCCTTCCATAGTCAGCTGCCTCACCCATTGCATCCGCCTTTCTCTCCAGTTTGCCAATCTCGTCCACAATGGACATTGCTTCTTTCTTTGGAAGGGACTTAATCTCAACCATCCTTCTTGTATTCTTCTCGACCCTCTTGAGCTCCCTCTCCAGTCCATTTATCTTCGCCCTCAGTGCTTTATGTATCTCTGGCTCGAGTTTTATCTTCTCCAGCCCATAAACAGTTCCATTGACAGAGTCCAGCTTCTGTTCAAGCTTTTTGACCTTAGCCGATAAGGAAATCATCCTTTCCTCAGGGGGGAATTTAATCCTGCTTGTCTTTCTTGCCAGCAGTATCGTGGCATTCATTCTCTGTTCCAGGGCGTCTATCTTTTTACTCAGCTTTGCAAACTGCCTGGGGGAAGCATCCCTTTCAAGTTTATCCATCTTCCTCTTCAGAACAGTGATATCCCTTGGTGGTTTTACAGGCTTTATCCATTCTCTCGGCTTCTTCGCAGCAAGCCTTGTGCCGCAATGTATGCAGTAGTTTTCCGTATCAGGATAGGATCTCTTGCATTTCGGACATGATTTCATGTTACCTCCCTTTTGCCCCGCACCTTCCGCAAAACTTTGCCTTGGGGATCAGCACAGCCCCGCACTTTTTGCATTTTTTAATCTTTGTTCTTTTTAATCGACCTGGTATGTGAAGCATACGCCTTGGCTTTGTTTTAACATCTTTTGTAACCCTCCTATTGGCGTGTATTTTCTCAATCTCCGCCAGTTTCTTCTGAAGCATATCCAGTTTCTTCATATCTGACTTGAGTTTATCAACATCATCCTTTATCTTCTCTGCTTTTTCAGCCTTTTCTGCCAGCTTCTCCATTGCCTTGACTTTCTCTATATTCTCCGGAGAAAGGGTTGGTATGGAAAGCTTTATCTGCTCTATCTCATTCTTCAGGTTTATGATATCGAGCTTGTTCACTGTCTGCAAATCCTTTATCTCTCTCATGCCCTCTTTGAGCGTGTTTATTTTCTCTTCAACCCTGTTTATATGGGCAATCATCTCTGGGATTATCTTCTTTTTTTCCTTTGTCTCAATCTGGCCGGGGGTTTTAGAAATATCTTCATCATTAGGCATATCATTACCCGTTATTTGCTTAACTTTCTATAATATAATTTAACCACTTCTTGATATAAATAGTTAGAATAGCGGCTGTGCTATTACAATTCCTGCCTTGCATAAACACTCGGGCAAACTATGTTTAGTATCTTGACTTCACTCAATGTTCCGCTGATATTGGCTGTTGTATTGAGGAAAGTACTCTGACTAGGTTCCAGAGGATTTATACTTGTCTTCTGGGTCGCATCTGTTACATCAGGACGCAATATAACTGTGTCATTTATCACAAGTTCAAATGAGAAATTGTAGAGATTTTGATATCCCGTATTCACTATCTTTACAGTTAAATTATCGTTTGTTCCTGTAGAGGTCCAATTAACGCCGTTTGTCCCGTAGTTTGTATCAAAGTCATATGCTGTGTTCTGGCATATCATCTGCTGCTCTGCATAGCCGCCTGTCTGGTTTGTCTGCTGCCTTGCTATCTCAAACGCCCAGGGAGCTATGAGAGCGGATAAAGCAAATGCAATTAGGATTACCATGACTGCAGAAATCAGCGGTGATATTGCCTTCATTCTTTTCATAATATCTTCCTCATATTTTTTGGGTAAGCCACAAAGGCTTAAGCGATCATAAGTTCATCTGTTCATCAATTAACAGTTTGAACTGTTATTTGCTTAACCTTTGTGAAAGGCTCAGGGCTGAGCTATGAGCCCTGTTAATATATTGACCCATTGCTTTACAATCTCCCTTTCTTTGGGGTAATACAAAGGCTCAAACATTCATCTGTTCGTATGTTCATCGGTTAACGGTTCAAACCGTTACTATGTTTGACCTTTGTACCTTAGACCTTTCTTTCCCGAAAGAAAGGGATTAGGTGCTTGCCTCAATATCCAAAAAGTCAGCACCTGACCCAAGGGTGAAGTTTATGCTGTATGCGAGATAGCTGGAGTTCATATGTGCTGTTACCGCTCCATACGGCAGATTGTACCCTGTCTCGAGTGGTATTGTATAGCCATTTCCTGTTTTTGAATTTGTATTATCATCAACTGTTATCTCCAGAAACCCCTCATTCTCAAGCCATTCATTCATATCCTTGTTGTAGATTGCAATGACAAGTGAGCTTGTGTTGAAATTCTCCCAGCCGTCTTGAGATGTGTTGACACCTACCTTTCTCACATAAACCTTCAGATGTTCATTCTCCATCACATAACATTTAATCTCCGGTGATACCCTTGTATAGTTTGCCTCATATACCCTTGTATTCAGATTTGAACCCACAGCAATGTTGCCAAACTGCTGTTTGGTTCTCGGTGAGATAATCATTGCATATGTCTCCAGTTCCCAGTAAATAGAGTCCTGGATTTCATTAACTATGAGCTTGCCCGGGTCCACCCTCAGCTGAACCGCTCTCTTGGAACCAGCCCCCTCAGCTGCTATCTGTCTTATCAGCTCGTCCAGCTCTACAAATGTTGTTTTCATCTGCTCTATTGCTGCAGATACCTGCATCCTCTTGACGATGGGCATCCCGGCTTGATATACAACAACAACCGCTGTTATGGTGATTGCCAGAAACAAAACCCCTGAAATCAAGGAAAACGCCTTTCTCATGATTAATATTAAGCAGTGGAATTATAAAGGTTAAATCCCCTTCCATTCCCTTCTTGCTTTTTCAAGTCTCTCGGGGTTTCCGATATCAAACCATTGCCCTTTGAATGAAAAACCGAAAAGTTTGCCCTGTCTTGCAAGGAGCGGGAAAACATCTTTTTCGAGCATCGCAAAACCATTGTGGACTATATCTACAATTGATGGCTCCAGTATATAGAACCCTGAATTGATTAAATTGGATGGTGCTTCCCCCTTTTTTGGCTTTTCCACAAACTCCAGAATCCTGTTTCCCTCCAGTCTTGCAACACCATACTGGCTTGGGTCTTCTACCCTTGTCAGGGCTATGGTTGCCAGTGCATTCTTCGCTTTGTGTAGTTTGTACATCTCTGTTATATTTATATCCTTGAGTTCGTCTCCGTTTGAGGTTATGAATGCCCTGTTCGGTAACATGTTGAGGGTTTTGAGTAACCCCAAAGGTCCGGCTGTTCCCAACGGTGTATCCTCCTCAACATAAGTTATATTTATACCGAATCTCGAACCATCCCCAAAATGCTGCTTTATGTTGTCCTTTAGGTAGCCAACGGATAATATTACATTTTTTATTCCATACTTCTTCAGGAGATCGAGCAGGTGTTCCAAGAGGGTTTTACCCTGTATCGGTACAAGGGACTTTGGTATCTCATACGTTACAGGTCTCAGCCTTGTTCCTTTTCCTCCGCAAAGCAGCACTGCTGTTTCAATCTTTTTCATAAATATCAGTTTAAAATCAGAAATATAAATATTAATACCTTACTGAGTAAATATGAGCATGAATATAAGCATTATCGGCACGGGTTATGTTGGGCTGTGCACAGGCGTAGGATTCGCGAAGATGGGGAACAATGTTATTTGCATGGATGTTGATGAAAAAAAGATAAAACAGATAAACAAAGCCGAGCCGCCAATTTATGAAAAACAGTTGAAAAAATACCTGGAAAATGTTACAGCAAAGGGTGTTTTCAGGGCAACAACAGACCTTACCCGGGCGATTACAAATTCCGACCTGACCATGATTTGTGTTGGAACACCCTCCAATCAGGATGGTTCCATGGATTTAAGGTATATTGAACAGGTATCAAAGGACATAGGAACTGCCCTAAAAAACAAGGAAGGCTATCATGTTATTGTAGTCAAATCCACTGTTGTGCCGGGTACCACAGAAATCAATGTTATCCCGCATCTGGAAGAAAAATCCGGGAAGGGGGTTGGTGATGATATAGGGGTGTGCGTGAATCCGGAGTTCCTCAGGGAAGGTAATGCATTGGAGGATTTTCTAAACCCGGACAGAATTGTTATCGGGCAGTATGATAAAAGGTCCGGGGATGTTTTAGAGAAGATTTACTTCAATTTCAATGCCCCTGTTTTGAGAACAAACCTGAAAACAGCGGAGATGATAAAGTATGCTGCAAATGCAATGCTTGCAACAAAGATTTCACTCTCGAATGAGATTGGGAATATATGCAAGAGATTAGGGATTGATGTATATAATGTGATGAAGGGTGTTGGTATGGATAGCAGAATATCACCCAAATTCCTGCGGGCTGGGGCAGGTTTTGGGGGTTCATGTTTTCCCAAAGATATTGCTGCCATCGTAGCAAAGGGAAAGGCTTTGGGTTATGATACACAGATTCTAAACACTGTCCTGAATGTGAACAAGAAGCAGAGAAGGATTTTGGTGGATATGCTGGAAAACAGGACTGACGGGTTACAGAACAAGAAAATCGCGGCTCTTGGTCTCGCATTCAAGCCCGATTCCGATGATGTAAGGGAAGCACCCGCCATTGATGTTATTTCAATGCTTAAGGAAAGGGGTGCAAAAGTTTCAGCATATGACCCTCAGGCAATGGATAACATGAGGAAAATGCATGGGGATATAGAGTACTGCAGCAATTCCAGAGAGTGTCTGAAGGATGCGGACGGTTGCTTGATTTTGACAAACTGGAAAGAATTTAAGAACCTCTCCGACAAGGACTTTGATGTGATGAAAAACAAGGTAATTATTGAGGGTAGAAAGGTTTTAAATCCTTCAAGTGTAAAGAATTTTGAGGGCATCTGCTGGCCAGGCAGATTGGCTCAGTCGAAGACTGAGTATCACAAAGATCCAAGGCGAGGTGTCGATTGATTGCCGAAGGCAATCCCCGTCACCGATAGGAAGGCGAGGTATATGAAAGGTGTTATACTAGCTGCTGGGAAGGGAGAAAGATTGGAACCGTTAACATATTCCATACCCAAGGAAATGGTACATGTGTGCGGCAAGCCGCTTTTACAGCATGCTGTAGACCTTTTCAAGGCGGGTGGCGTAAAAAACATAATAGTCATAGTAGGTAACAACAAAGGGGCTATTCTTGACTATCTTAGGGACGGTAAATGGACAGGTGTTGATGTCTCCTACAGATTTCAGACAGAATTGCTGGGTGTTGCAAAGGCCATCTATATAGCAAAACCCCTGGTAAACAACGAAACCTTTGTTGCTACATTGGGTGATGAGATAATAGAACCCAAGGATAAATTGGTCAGGGATTTGGTTGAATTACATAAGAAAACAGGTTCTAAGTGTACCCTGGGGCTTTCAGCTATAACAGACCCGAAAAGATATGGCATAGTTAAGATAGACAAAAACGGAAAAATTCTTGATATGATGGAAAAGCCGCAGACAGATGAAGAGCTGGAAAGGCTCAAAACTAATGGAGAATGGCTGGGTATAAACGGGGTTTATGTTTTCGAGCCGGAGATATTCGGATTTATAGAAAAAACACCCAAGGGGGCAAAGGGTGAATACCAGATAACAGATTCCATAATATTAATGCTCAAACAAGGTCTGCCGTGCTATGCTGTTGTGCACAGGGGCATATACAGGGATGTAGGAACGCATGAGGCTCTTTTGGCTACAGAGAAAGAGTTGCTCAACAGGAGGGATTGAAATGCAAACTTGCCTTGTGACAGGAGGAGCTGGTTTTATTGGTTCCTGGTTATGTGAAGATTTGCTGGAAAGGGGTTACAGGGTGGTCTGTGTTGATAATTTCATCACAGGGACAAAGGATAACGTAGCGGGTCTTATTAAAAATGAAAATTTTTCTTTAATCGAACATGATGTCTCGAAAGCGCTGGGCGCAGAAAAAACCGGCAAGATAGACCACATATTCCATCTGGCCTCCCCTGCATCTCCTGTGGATTATCAGAAGCTCCCCATAAAAACCATGCTCGCCAATTCTTTCGGAACTTATCACATGCTCAATCTGGTTAGGGAAAAGAATGCAAGATTTTTGTTGGCATCCACCTCCGAAGTTTATGGAAATCCTGAACAACATCCGCAGAAAGAAATTTACTTTGGTCATGTTAATCCCATAGGTCTGCGCAGCTGCTATGATGAATCAAAAAGATTCGCCGAGGCCTTAACGATGTCCTTCTGCAGAATCCATAAAATGGATGTGAGGATAGCGAGGATTTTTAATTGCTTCGGCCCCAAAATGAGAAAAAACGACGGGAGAGTGGTACCGAATTTCATCATGCAGGTCTTGAGGAGTGAACCAATAACAGTTTACGGTGACGGAAAACAAACGAGGAGCTTCTGTTACATTTCTGATATGGTAGATGCCTTGGAAAAATTAATGTTCACAGATGGTTTAAGCGGCGGGGTCTTTAACATAGGGGACCCCAATGAAACATCTATTTTGCATCTTGCTAAAATAGTCAAGGATTTGACGAAATCGAATTCAGAGATTGTTTTCAAGCCCTTGCCAAGTGATGACCCTGTCAGAAGAAGGCCTGACATAAGCAAGGCAAAGAGGATTTTGAACTGGGAACCCAAAATCGGGTTGGAAGAAGGGCTGAAGGAAACCATACAATATTTCAAAACACGATAAACCCATTTGGCTCTATACAGAATTTAAACTATTACTAGCACGGAAACGGAGAGGTGGTGTGGAGACATCACAAAGGCTAGAGAAAGTTCGGCTACGAGCCAAATGTGGATTTCTGGAAGGAGTTTGAAGCTTATAAGAAAGGAAGGCTTGAAGATAAATAACACGTTGCTCTAAGTTTTTAAAATTTCAGCAGCAATCCCTATTAATCAGAAAGGGTGGGAAGAGATTTTGCCAGTGATTGAACATGCTCGAATTGGTTTCTTAGTCCAGTCTCTATATCAGTGGCTGGTCTGAATCCGAGCTCGTTTTTTGATTTATCTATGTTGGCCCATGTGTGGGAAACATCGCCTATCTGTCTCTCTATCATGTTTACCTTTACTTCCTTCTTTGTTGCTTTTTTCAAAAGCTCTACCAACTTATTGACGCTTATCCTCTTCCCGCTGGCTATATTAAATACACCGCTTCCTTTAGAAAGAGTGAGTATATTGGCATTCACAACATCACCCACATAAGTAAAATCTCTTGTTTGCTCTCCATCGCCATAGATTTCTATGGGTTCTCCGGAGAGTATTTTTCTCATGAATTTTTCCACTGCTTCGTCCGGTCTTTGACGGGGTCCATATACTGTGAAATATCTTAAAATAATTGACCTGATGCCGTACAAATTAGAGAAGAGCTTACACCACTCTTCTGCCTGCAACTTGGAGAGAGCATATGGTGATATGGGTTTGGGTTTCCTGTCTTCCTTAATCGGCAACTCATTATCCGCGACATCGCCATATACAGAAGATGAGGATGCAAATATGAATTTCTCCGCATCCCTGAACCTGTCAAGAAGTTTCAATGTTCCTAGGGTGTTTATACTCAAATACTCTAAGGGAGATTTTATGGAATTCCTGACACCTGCTATTGCTGCCTGATGGTTTATAATATCTATGTCCTCCTTTGCTAGAATATTCAGCAACTTGTCATCAAGTATGGATCCCTCGAAAAATTTAAAGTTTTTGTGTTTTTTGAATCCATCCATGTTCCTCTCTTTCAATGCTCTTTGGTAATAAGGATGAAAATTATCCACACCCACAACCATATGGCCCTCATTAAGTAGCCGTTCTGCTATATGAGAACCTATAAAACCTGCGCAGCCCGTTACCAAAATTGTTTTCATGTTATACAGTTTAAGTAATCCTTTAAATGTTTTCTTCGGATACCAAAGAATAGATATAAGAATATTTATACTCAAGTTAAAACTTATTCATGAAAATCTCAAAATTCCTCCCCCTGATAGGTATTTTTATATTCCTGTATCTAATTCTAAATCTAAACCTTTTGGAGATATGGAAAACTTTAGCCGGTCTTAATTTTTATTTCTATATTTGTGGTTTAATTTTTACAGTTTTTGTAATTCTAATAAAAACTGCAAAATGGAAGGTGCTTATAAGCTCTTATAAACTGGCCTGCCCGTTTGCTGAGGCAATGAAGGCATGGCTGGTCGGGTTTTCTTTAGGTCTTATAACTCCTGGTAAGCTGGGAGACCTTGCAAGATCATACTATCTGAAAGAAAGAATCGGAAAATCCCTTACAACGGTTATAGTGGACAGGATAGTAGATATTTTCGTCCTGTTTACGCTATGTATAATTGGGTTGGGAACGTTTGCTGCATTTTATGTTAAAGATACATCATTACTGCTTTTGACTGTTATTTTGTTTGCGGTTTTTCTGGGTATTATATTTTTGTTTTCCAGAAAAGAGGCAGTTTCGTTTATCATGGGACCTTTTTATAGAAGGCTTATTCCAGAGCAGCATAAGACCAAAATTAAGGGTGTTTACAATGATTTTTATTCTGGGTTAGAGCTGCTGCTCGAGCGAAAGATGTTAATGTTCGTTAATCTAGTATTAACCTTGTTTTCCTGGGCCCTGACTATTTTTTATGTCTGGATTTTCGCTCTTGCATTAGGTTTAAATGTACCTTATGGGCTTTTATTTACTGTAATTCCCATTGTTAATCTTTTATTCATACTGCCGATCTCTTTTTCTGGTCTCGGGACAAGGGATGTCACGATGGTATTTTTCCTGGCTTATGCAGGGATAGCACCTGAATCAGCTATTGCCCTCTCGCTTCTTATGCTAATAACTGACTATATTACAGGTATTCCGGGTTTTGGGCTGTGGTACAGAAATCCTATAAAAATCAATAGCCGTACCTTATAGGCTAAATTATTTTTACATTTGATACAGGTATTATAAACTTGCCTCCTCCTCTGTATTCCTTTTCCAAAATTTCAGCTTCGTGATTCCACGCTAGGAGCAAAACATGGTCTGGTTTATCCTGTTTAAATTTTTTGGGAGGCACTACTGGTATGTGCATACCTGATGTAAAAAGTCCCTGTTTTTTTGGTGTATTGTCTGTAATATATTCTATTAAATCATTTCCTATTTGGCTCCAAATTTCTTCTATCTTTTGAAGTGTCCATATAAATTTCCTCAAGTGATTTTGCACTAATATATAACTAAACAGCAGATTTATAAAACAATATCGTATAGTCTATCATATGAAAAAGGGTTTTAAAATAAAGGGCCTGGAAGACAAGAAGGTCTTAATCACCGGTGGTCTGGGTTTCATAGGCAGCAATCTGGCCCACAGATGTGTGAAATTAGGGGCAGATGTAACTTTATATGGCAGGTCTTTAAAAAAAGCCAGAAATATTAAGGGGATTAGAAACAAGGTCAAATTTGTAAAGGGTGATATCAGGGAGGAAGGAAAAATAGAAAAAGTGGTTCCAGAAAAAGACGTAATTTTTCATTTAGGTGCTCAAACCAGTAATTTTGTTTCTATGGAAAATCCGCAGTTGGACCTGGATATAAATTGCAATGGAACATTGAACATACTTGAGGCCTCGAGGAAATATAATGACAGCACCTGTATTATATTCTCTGGAACAGTTGCGGAGATAGGAAAAATAGCTAAATTACCTGTAAATGAGAATCTGGCCACGAATCCTCTATCAATATATGATGCCAACAAACTGGCATGTGAAAAATATTTGCAGATTTATCATAACGTTTACGGTTTAAAAACAGTTACTTTAAGGCTCGCAAATATATTCGGAGAAAGACAAGAATTAATTAACCCCCACAGAGGCGTGCTTAACAATACGATAAAAAAGGCTATATTTGGTGAGCCCATCACAGTTTACGATGATGGGAAATTTCTCAGAGATTATAATTATGTGCAAAACGTTGTTGATGCTTTTCTCCTGGCCTTCCAGTCATCCAGCAAGGCCAGAGGCAAATATTATTTAATAGGTACAGGCAGAGGTATTTCATTTAAAGATATGGTTGTTGCTGTCAATGAAACTGTTAAAAGGATTATGAACCGCTCAACAACCATAAAACATGTTCCGTTCCCAGAGGATAAAAAGAAACTGGACATAGGAGATGTTGTGGTAGATTTTTCCAGATTTAATAAGGATATAGGATGGTATCCCAAGGTGAGTTTTGAAGAGGGTTTGGAAAGGACTGTTAGCTTCTATGCAGAAAAATTAAAGGAGTACACATAATGATTATAAAAAACTTTTAATATAATTAAGTGGTGATTAAAGATGAATATTTTTTACATCACACATACTTTTTCCCTGAATGTGAAAGGGGGTGGTGGTAGAGAAATTTATTGTTCTGGTTTATTAAAAGAATTGAATAAGCAGGGACATAATATTTTTGTCTTTACCCCCCACTCGCCAAAGGTTTAAAGAAGAGAAGGAATTTAATATTAAAATTTTTAGGACGCCTGTTTTTGGACATCATGGATTACATAAATTTGAGTATCTCCTATTTTACAGAAAAGCAATTGGGTTGGTAAAAAAGAATAAAATTGATTTGATTCATGCCCAAAATGGTGTCTTGCCAAGGGTAATAGGGCATTTAATTAAAAGAAAATTAAATATACCTTTACTTTTGTCAATTGAGTGTATTAACAAGACATGTGTATATGCTGCTTTATCTGAAAAAAAAGGAGAGTATTATGTTATTGGTTCTGGTGAAGGCAGAAGTTTTAAGGAAGTGTTGGAAAAGCTTCAGAGAGTTGTTAAAGATAGATTGGGATTTGAGATTGAGAAAATTCCAACTCCAGAAATGATTGAAAAAACTGTTGAGTTTTATAAGAAGATTATTTAATCGAAATATTAATCGAGTTTCCAAATATCACCAAATGCGTGTGGGTCTTTGTCTTCTTGGTCGATATTATTTGGATCATATGGTTTGTCCATTGTGTATAAAACAACTGCTTCCTGGTTTCCTAAAGGAACATATCCGTGCCAAAATCCAGGAGGGGTTTTAATCATAATCATATTATCTTCTCCCATTTTTATCTTTTTTATAATTGGCTGCCCCCCAATTACTTCTTTTACTAAAACATAAAGAATATTTCCTTTTATGCAGGTGGTATATTCGGTGAGACTTTTATGTCTGTGAAAACCTTTTATTATTCCTGGATTTACAAATGAAACAAAATTTTGCCCAAAGACTCCGTCGAATATCCCATCGTCGCTTCTTAAGGTTTCAAATAAATGCCCTTCTGCTCCCTCATGGAAAACTTTTAGATTTTTAATTTCAATTTTTTTTTCTTCATCAGAAATAAATTCTTCTGGACTTATGATTCTTGCTGTAGGTAAGTGGGTTATGAATTTTCCACCTCTCCTTAAAAATTCCTGTTCTTTTTCTATAACTTCTTTAGCATGATTCCAAATAAATAAAAATGCATAATCTATATCCTTATCATTGTGAAAAACATCTGGTGAGAGTATTGGTATATGTTTTCCAGGAGTATATAATCCTTGTTTGAATGGAGTAGAATCAGAAATATAGTCTAGGATTTTTGTTCCAATGCCGCAATAATTCATAACAGTACTACTCTTGCAAGAAGCAGCATAGCCGACAATCTTTTTTCCTTGAGCTTTCAAATCTTTCAAAAGAGATATGAGCTTTTGTTTGTTTTCTTCCACATTGTTAGCAAACTGAGAATAAATCTCTAAAGAACCTATTTTCATTTCTTCTTCAATCTTAAGGTACCTCTTTAATCTATCTGTTTTTTCATAAGCCCCTTTTTTACAAGCATAAACTCTCATAGAGCCGCCATGAACCCATTGTTTTTCTGCATCGAATATTTCCATGCTATGCATTTCGTATAAATTTGATAAAGAAGTAAGAGAGAAATACCATATATGTTCCTCATATATCTGGTCATAAGAGTTTTTTTCTAAGATGCCTAATATATGTGGGTCTTCTGTAATAAATACTCCTTTATCGTCGAGAAGTGTTTTCACTCCCCTCATAAAATCATTAATATCAATTATGTTTAATGTGACATTTGTAGAAAGAACGACCCTAAACTTTTCTTTCTCATCAACAAGCTTTCTTGCGAGTGCTTCAGTAAAAAATTCAGTTATTGTTTTTATTCCTTGTTTTTGTGCAACCTCCGCAACATTTGTAGAGGGTTCAATACCTATTACATTGCTTCTCTCTTTAAATACTTTAAGCATAATCCCATCATTACTTCCTATTTCTACAACTCTTGGATTAATAGAATCCAAAAATCTTTCTTCAACTTCTTTTGCAAGTTCAGCAAAATGCTGCTGCATAAATTCAGAGGTCGATGAGTAGAATGCATAATTAGTTTTACCTTTCCCATCTGAAATAATATATTTTTCATAAGGAACTACTTCAATAAGCTGCACCATCTTACAATTTTCACAAAATCCAACAGTCATGTTATAAGTGTATTCTGGCTTGTCTAAGTCTTCTTTTTTCAAATAAGCACCTGTTACAGGCATCTGGCCAAAAGAAATAAATTCTATTAGAGCATTAGCTCTACAAACTTTGCACCTTTTTTTTTCTTTTTCTATTCTAAAACTGTTCATAAGAAAGGATCTTAAAATTCTTTTAAATAGTTTATTGTTATTAAACAATATAAATATTTATTAATAAAATATTTGGAGTTTAAATAGATGAACTTTCAAAAAGGGAAAATAAAAGGAAGGCAGGAATTTTTAAAGGATTATTCTGAAGAGTCTAAAGAGAACGGTTTTCTTAGGTCTGCACTTACAGAAAAAAACCAGTTTCAAACATTAGAAAAATTTATGTTGTGGTTTGAATCCAGAAAAAAAGCAAATCGATTTATAGTAAAGCAAATTCCTTTTGATAAATTAGATAAGTGGTATTTTGAGAATGAAACACAAAATCTTATCCATGAATCTGGAAAATTCTTTAAGATTAAAGGAATAAGAGTGTCTACAAATTTTGGGGCAATAGATAAATGGGATCAGCCAATTATTGATCAGCCAGAGATTGGAATTCTTGGGATCATAACAAAAAAATTTGATGGAGTTAGGTATTTTCTTATGCAAGCAAAAATGGAACCAGGCAATCCAAATATAATTCAATTATCTCCTACAGTACAGGCAACAAAGAGTAATTATACTCAGGTTCATAAAGGAAAAAGGCCTCTTTATTTGGAGTTTTTTATTGATAAGATGAGGTCAAAAATTTTAGTTGATCAGCTTCAGACAGAATATGGAGGAATATTTTTGAAAAAAAGAAATAGGAATATGATTGTAGAGGTAGAAGAAGATGTTTCTATATATGATGATTTTTGCTGGCTAACACTAGGACAGATTAAAAAACTCTTACTTATAGATAATTTTGTGAATATGGATGCTAGATCTGTTTTATCATGTGTCCCTTTTATAAGCCAAGAATTAGAGAAACAGTATGAATCTCTGTCACTAGAGAACTTTCTTCAAAGTGAGCTTTTTAAGAATATTTCTGAAGGATTCAAAAGAGACTTGCTTATTTCATTAATTGATAAAAAAAACGTGCATAAGCCATTAGCTGAAATACTTAATTGGTTAACTGAAATGAAGTCAAAATATGAATTGAAAATTGAGGAGATTCCATTAAAAGATGTTTCTGATTGGATGCGCACCGAGAGAGAGATAAAACACAAGACTAAACAATTTTTTTCAGTGATTGCTGTAGCTGTTCAGGCAGGCAATCGTGAAATTACAAGCTGGACACAACCTTTACTTAAACAACCTTCTTATGGATTGGTTGGTTTTCTTACTAAGAAGATTAACAGGGTGATTCATTTTTTGATTCAGGCAAGGCTGGAGCCTGGAAGTTTTAATATCGTGGAAATTAATCCAACAGTGGCATGTAATAATGCACGGTATAGAGTGCAACAACAGGACAGGCCTCCCTTTTTAGAATTATTTATCAATGCTTCTCCAATCCAGATAAGATATTCTACTATTCAGTCTGATGAAGGAGGAAGATTTTTCCATTCGCAGAACAAACATATGATATTAGAATTAGATTCTTCAGCTTCATTAGATATTCCTGAAAATTATATGTGGGTAAGTCTTGGCCAAATAATGGAACTTTTGAAACACAGTTATTTAAATATTGATGCAAGAGGATTAATATCTTGTCTGGGTTTGATTTAAAATGGAAGAAGTTAAAGAAAAAATTGATGAGAAAAATATGGTTAATAAAGTAGGATTGGTTGAGGCTGGGCAAAGCAAAGAGGAAGTTGAACAACTTCAACAAAAGAATTCAGATGAAGCATTAATAGAATCAGAAAGGGAAAAAACAGATCATCCTCGGGGGTGGGATTCTAATATATTAAAAAAAATGGATATAAAGGTGTGGAGTTATTTAGAAGAGTATGAAAAAGAAAAAGATGAAATTCATTCTGCAATTAAAAATGTTTTGGAATCTGGGGTTTTAATACTTGGTGACCACGTAAAAAGATTTGAAGATAAGTTTTCAAATTATTGTGGTTGTAAGTATGGTATTGGAGTCAAAAATGGTACAGATGCTCTTTTCTTAAGTTTAAAAGCCTTAGATATTGGGCCCGGGGATGAAGTAATTTGTGTTGCAAATACTGCTGTTCCAACTGTTGCAGCAATTACAGCTACTGGGGCAACTACTAAATTTGTTGATATTAATCCAGAAACTTGCTTGATGAATATTTTCAAATTAAAAGATGCTATTACAGAAAAAACAAAATGTATTTTGCCTGTTCATTTATACGGGCAGTGTGTTGATATGGATAAAGTTAAAGAAATGGCTGATGAATTTGGACTAAAGATTGTTGAGGATTGTGCTCAGGCTCACGGGGCTACTTACAAAGGCAGAAAAGCTGGTTCTATGTCTGATGTTGCAACATTTTCATTTTATCCTTCAAAAGTTTTAGGAACTTTTGGGGATGGTGGGATGGTTGTGACAAACAATGAAACTCTTTATGAAAGAATAAAAGGATTGCGAATGTATGGCATGAGAAGAAAATATTTTTCCATAGAATCTGGTTATAATTCAAGACTTGACGAGCTTCATGCTGCAATTCTCTTGAAAAAATTTGCTCATTTAGACGAATATATAAGAAAAAGGCAAGAGATTGCAAGAAGGTATGGAAAGTTGCTGACAGATACCTCTCTTATTTTGCCAAAAACAGCTGAAAATAACACTCAAGTATATTATGTTTATGTTTGTCATCATCCAAAAAGAGATGAAATTATAGCTAAATTAAAGGAAAGGGGGATTTTATTAAATATTAGTTATGAGTGGCCTATTCATATAATGGATGGTTACAAATATTTAGGATACAAGGAAGGGGATTTGCCTCATACAGAAGCATCTTGCAAAAACGTTTTTTCTTTGCCAATGTATCCTGAATTAAGTTATGAGAAACAACAAAAAGTTTGTGATGCATTACATGATGTCTTAAGAGAAATTGAATAAAATTATTTCTTGATAACTTGTAAATTAAAAATAATTTCAGAGGAAAACAAGATATAACAAAAAAATCTTTCGTAAAAATGGGGGAAGTGTTTATTAATGATTTTAAATTTATCATAAAATTCTCTATTCCAGTTTTCATTGCCAAACATAAAATAAAAAAATCCATTTTTTTGTTCTTAACTCTGCATATGCAAAAGGAAAAGAAAATAATTATGAAGATGAATGGGGGAAGAACAAGAAGAAGCAGCCAATTTATTATGAACCTTATATGTTTTATTTAATGCATCTGTTGCTGTTTCCTTTAATTTTTTCATTATCATACTCTAATAATTGGAAAAGGTATACATAAGATATTTAGGTCTAAGTTAAAAATTATTCATGAAAATCTAATAAGTGACTATATTACAGGCATTTCAGGGTTTGGGATAAGAAGCCGATGAAGATTGGAACATGATCGACGCATAAGTAAAATTTAAATACAGTATTGATAAGTATCATTATGTTAAAATTCGTTTTAAGCCGTATAGACCCCATAATCGAAATGGGAGTTCTTGAAAATAAAAAGGTTTTAGAGTTGGGTTGTGTTGGGATGGGGGAAACTGATGAATACGGCGGAGTTAATTGGATTCATGGAAAAGCGAGTAAAATAGCAAAAAAAATAGTTGGTCTTGATTTGAATAAAAAAGGTATTGAAAAACTTAAAAAACTCGGATTTGGTGTAAAGTATCAAAACGTAGAGAAGCCGTTTGATTTAAAAGAAAAATTTGATGTTGTTTTGGTAAATGAAGTGCTTGAGCATCTGAATAATCCAGGGGTTTGTTTCGAGAATATAAGAAAGCACTTAAAGAATGGTGGTTTATTAATAATCACGACACCAAATGCGCAGTCGCATGTCTTCTTTCTTCAGAGGATGTTATTAAATAAAATTTCTGGAGTTTCTCTACATGACCACACTCATTGGTACTGTGCTGAAACTTTAAATACATTTCTTAAAAGATACAAATTCGAAATCATCAAAATGTGGTGTGTGCATCCCAGACCCGTATTTAATAAACTAAGAGGGTATTTATTGCAGCTTCTTTGGTATCCCCTTCCTGAAAGGTTGGGAAGGAATATTATTTGCATTGCCAAAAAACTGCCTTAATGGTTTGGGATATTTTAGTCCACTTTGAAAATTTGCAATTTGAAGGGTCTGCTTTTTATTAGACCTTCTATAGGTTGGTAATCCTCCTCTTCTACCAGTGTCACGTTCATCTGGGCAATAAGATTTTCTGTTGTTTTAGAGAAATTCAGCAGAAATCCTGTAGCAACACCCTCCGGGAATTTTTTGTGCACAATAAATGTATTATTATCAATAAATTCAGAGAAATCTATGTATGTGTAGGTTTCTAGATATCTCCTCATACCAAAGGGTTCCATTAAATATCTGGCGATATCCCTCTCTCCTATTATCAGGGAGTTGTTTAAGGTGCTGCTATGTATTTTAGCACTCACATCGTATTGTTGGGAAAGGTACTGATGTTGACCACTCAATATCACAAGGCTTCCAGCAATCAAAACAATAGAAACTAATACAGCTGCTGGCTTAAATATTTTTTTAATCGGTTTTGCTTTCTCAATAATCCTGCCTACAAAATCGCTGTATGTTAGTAGAATGAGTGGCATAACAGGCAAAATATACCTGGTTAAGGTGGCCGGGCCCAATCCAAACCCATAGCCTGATTGGAATCTGGCACCGAAAAAGAGGAGGAACAGCAGATATGCGCCCAGTATTTCCCATCTGCCCTCCTTCCTGTAGAAAAATGGGGCAAAGAACATCAGGGGATAAATAATGAGTAATCTGAAGATGATAAATGGGAGATATACCAAGTAGTTGGCAGGGGAAAAGGCTGTAACACTTGATTCACCAGTTCCTAAAACCTCGATACCAGCATGTGGGCTTTCAAAGAGTCCCCCGAAAATCAGGGTGTTATAAACAAGTATGAATGCTGCAAATGGAAGTAACCCTGCCAGGAGATACAGCAATTTCTTCCTGTTTTTGAGAAGGGTGTAAACAAAAAACGGTATGAAAATAAGGATGTTTGTGTATTTTACTACACATACAAACCCGAAAAGGGCTCCTGAAAGGATGTTCTGTTTTCTATCCTTACTCAGATAAAAATAGAATGCCAATAGAGCCAAAACACCGGCAGAGAAATCTGAGAAAAGGGTGGTACTGTAATAAATAAAATATGGAAAGAACAGGAAAAGGGCGATATAGAATATGCTTTTTTTCTGTTTCTCGACTACTATTCTGTAAAAAATAATCGAAGCTATTATGTGGAGAACCATTCCCAAAAGGAAGGCCGCGTTCCATCCTAAAAAGGTAAAAGGCAGCAACATTATGGATTGGCCTATGAAGTATGGGTAATAAGCGCCTTCAAATCTACCAAAACTCAACTGGTATTGGGAATCTGTTACAAAGATTTTACCCTCCCTGAAAAAGAAAGCCAATCTTATGAAGTTGCTCTCATCCCGAGTTGTATAGAAAGGTGGATAAAAGGTTATAAACAAGGATACGTAAATCAGGATGAGAACACAAAGTATGGTTTTGTCTTTCATGGTTATCTTTATTTTTTAGGTCAATGTTTTTATTGGTTACCTTGCTTCCTGTATAGTTCTAATTGCTCCATTGGATTCTGTGTTGACTGATGATCTGTTTAGGACAGCACATACAGCACCCAATACTCCAACGAAAATCAGGCCGGTTATATGAATCCCAAAGCTGGAGATAATGGCGGTCTCCTTTGCCACACCAAACAATATTAGGATTGCTGACATGGTTATTTCAAATGTCCCGAAGCCTCCAAAAGCGTAGATGGGAACCAAAGGAAGAAGTGATATGATTGATACGAGGAAGATTGTTTGTACGAAGTTTATATGTATATTAAACGCAAACAAAAACATAAGGTTCGAGATGAATACAATAATCCAGAGCACCACCGATGTTATAAAGGTGGGAACCAGTTTCTGTCTCAATTCTTCCACTGAGGCATAGAGTTCTTTTATGTGTTTTTTAAAGAATTTAAAAATCCTGCCCCTCATCCTGAGCATTCTTGCTATTTTGCTGAAAATATAAAAGGATTTTCTTCCGTATT
>JAUWZW010000037.1 GCA_030615165.1 Candidatus Aenigmatarchaeota archaeon | reverse complement strand
ACACAACAGACATAAAGGAGGATGTGTTACAGTTCGGATGGGACTTTGAAAAGTATGAGAAAAAGGGCCTCTGCAAGATAATATACCATGACCCTGCCCAGGTTAACAACGTAGCAACAGTAATGTTGGATGAGCTGAAGGAGCTGAAGGCAAGCAGGCTGGTTATAGACTCTACATCTGTTATGGGGATGAACCTTGAAACCCCTGCCCAGATAAGGAGGAGGGTTTTCAGCATAATCAGTGCAGTAAAGGCACGCGGCTGCACAGCACTCGTAATCTCAGAGATTCCGGAGGATTCCAAGGCCCTGTCCCGCTTTGGTGTTGAGGAATACATTGTGGATGGTGTCCTTGTGATGAACTACCTGGGAATTGGGGAGGAATACAATAGGTCCCTGATGATAAGGAAGATGAGAAGGACTGACCACGGAAAGGATGTGTATCCCTTTGAGATTACCAACAGGGGGATTGTTATAAGAAAGGCAGAGGTTTAGTTTTCATTTAAATCTTTTTGATATCTATTACCTTCAGTCCGTTCTTTGTGATTTCGAATGGATGGACAAGTGTGGAGTGATCTGTTCTCCTCATTTTTCTTACAAGAAGTGTTCTTTTGAACTCCTCTGTAACAGGGATGAAATTGAGCTTTATTATGGAGTCAACAATGTATTCAATTATCCCCTTTCCTGAAAGGGCTTCTGATGTTTCAGGAACCGTTCCTGTTAGGATGGATGTAACATCCAGTGTTTTCAGGGTTTCCACGAACTGCATGAGCGCTGCCTTTGCGAAGTATTCATCCTTTATGAACATCTCAATCATGGAGACAGAGTCCACAACAACCCTCTTTGCCCTTGTCCCCTTCACTGCTTTTTGGATTTTATCGGAAATGTTGAATACGTAGAATTTAATCATCTGGGCAAGCTTGTCCTGGGTTATTGTCCTGGCTGGCAGCACGGGTTTTATTGAAAGAAATCTCAGAAGCCTTTTCTTTTCAAGGGTTTCCAAATCCCACCCGAACATGGCTTTGATATCACCCTTTACATCCTGCTCCATCTCTTCTGTTGTAACATAAACGCCTGGCTCGCCTGCCTTGGCACCGTTATACAAGAAAGATATGCACAGGGCCGTCTTGCCTGTCCCGGTCTTGCCTGTTATAAGGTTTACACTGTTCCTGAGAAACCCGCCCTGCATTTTCGTGTCAAGGCCTCTTATGCCAGTGGACAGCCTTTCCGTGTCCATAATATCACTTTGGTTTTTTTGGTTTATATCGTTTTGGTTTTTTAGGTCTCCCTAAACCGAATTTGAACCAGTTCTTTACAGCCCCCAATGTAAGCTTTGACTTCACCAGCTCTGCCCTCTCCTTCATCCTCTCCCTTACTGCCCCCCTTGTGTCAAGGATTTTTGTCTGCTTTTCCATCAGGAGCTTGTTGAATGCATCCTCTGTCATCTTGCCCATGAAGTAATCCTTCTCTGTTACTATCCTTCCCTGCACCTGGGTTTTTTCCTTTGTTTTGAATTTCCTTATATCCCTGCTGAGCCTGTAGTATGGCAGGAAGATTTCTGTTGAAAGATATGAAAGGATTATTATGATTATAACACCTGATATTATCCACCATTTGTTTTCAAGGATGAATCTCTGGATGCCCAAAATAGAGAGCCTGGCATTTGCGTTGTTGATATTCTCCGCTGCCAGCCCCAGCTGCGACTGGAGCTCAAACAGGCTGTCTTCCAGAATGCTTCTATTTGCGCTCTGCAACTCCTCTTCTATCCTTCCGGCCAATTCTTCAAGGTCCTGAACATAAACGCCTGCATCAGAGTAATCCCTGATTGTTTCTCTCAGGTCATCCAGCTGTGTTTCCAGTTCATCAAGCCTTTCTATAAGAGGGTTTTCCTTTACATCCACTTTCACTGTCTTGTTGCTTTCTATGCCGTATGTTGCTGCGCTTATGGTCACAAAGTAAACACCAAGTTCCTGTGTCAGGTTCGGGTGTATGATTATTGGCATGTCCAGGGATGAATCCCTTGAAAGGTTGAAATATTCCAGAGCAAAAACATCCAAACCTCCATCATCTATGCTGATGTTTATTATAAGGGATATGTTGCATGTGTTCCTTGCTGTTCCCATGACTGTTACATTCTCACCCCTGCTCACCTCAACATCTGTTCTGTCTACTGTGAAGTTGAATCCCCTCTCCACTTCAATACATAGAGCATAAGGTATGCATTCGGATTCATTATCGCATCCAGAAGGTGTGCATACTCTTGTCCGGTACATCTCACCTAAAGCACATCCACCTGTCGGACCGCAGCCCTCATTTACCCAGTCAGTGCAGTTGCATTCTTTCTCCGGTAAGGAGCCTCCACCTCCTGTTGGTACTCCCCCGGTGGATGGAGCCGAAGAAGTTGTGAGTGTTATTGTCTCAGAACCAGTGTTGTTGTTTGTGCTGTCGAAAACGTTCACAACAACATTAAAGTTTGTTGAATATGCATTCGGTGCCCTGCAGGTGATGCTGCTGTTGGAATAAATTTCACCTGACTTGTTGAGAATATAGGTGTCGACACCACACGTGAGATTCACATCAACTGTGTACGGGAACCCGCCATCTCTTGTATTGTTAACATATATTTTCACATTACCTCCCAGCACATCATAGGGACCGGGTGTATATGCTTCCGCAAGGTTGATATTAAGCAGGTTGGTCACATTGAAATGGAATGTCCTGTTCCCTGTGTTATTGTTCTTTGAAATATTGACCCGGAGCGTCCAGTTGCCAACAGGGTCTGATGCGTTTATGCTGTATATAAAGTAGGTGCTTATGTTCCCTGACTCATTGGTCAGGTTTGTTTCGGCCTGGTTGAACTTTGTTATGTTGACTGTTGTCCAGTTCATATTATAAACCGTCAGGTTGTTCACCTCCAGTGCAGAAAGTGTCAGGTTTTCCCCCCTGTTGTAGATTACATTTTCACTATAATCCGTCATGTTTACGGTGTAATTATCATAAACCGTGAGATTTTTGTTTACTGAATAATTCACATTGCCTGATATGTCATAAGCTGTTACGTTGACCGTGTAATTCCCTGTCTGGTTCAGGGCAGTGCCTGTATCATCCTCAAAGAAGGTGAAATTCCATATGTCCCCGGAGTACTGGGTCATGCTCTGGCTCGATACATTGTAATCAGGATATGTTATTGTCGCAACTGCAGATGTTACGCGCGTCAGATTGTCTGTTATATTCGCATACACAGTGAAATTTGTATACAGGTTCGTCTTGTTGGTCTGGATGCTGCTGTAGTTAAACCAGAAATCATTGACAACAGGCGAATAAGGGTCCTCTATAACACTCATATTAAGGCTTGCATTTTCAGCTGAAAGGCCGTAATAGATACTGGACTGGTTTGTTATGTTGCAGCTTATAGCATAGCTCCCTGCTCCGGTTGAGTTATCCGTATAGGTGTAAACAGCCCAGCCCGTGGAGTTTGTTGTGCTCGAGCCATTATAAACACCACCGAAGTAGAAGGATACATTGTATCCGGGTATGGCTGTTGAGGAATGGTTGTCAGCCACCTCGCAGAGCACAAGAAAGGTTGTGCCGTTCGCTATAGTATCATCTGTGTTATTCGCACTCTCGTTTATGCTTACATTGCTCACTGTTGCATTGCTCCATAGGTAAAACCAGTGCGTTATGTTTGTTATGTTCTCCTGATAAAAGCTATCATTCACCCTTATCTGCACTGTTACATTTCCTCCCACAGGGAACTCCGTGACATTCGAGAGATTCAGGGTATAGTTCGTATAATTCCCTGCAAAACCGCTGGTTATATTGAACTCGCGCACCACACCATAATTGCTGTTATTCAGCACAACAACAGCGCTTATCACACTGGACGCATTCCAGTGCGCTGATGCATTCAGCACATCATCCCTTGTGAGATTCTGGTTATCACCCAGCTCATCCCCTGAGGAATCAGTAAGGTTGAACCAGTCCGCATACACCGGAGACACAGTGACATTCAGGGCGAGGTAGTCGAGTCTTAAAGTTGATTGATCCGTGTCGGTTTTTTCTGTATCTTCAAATAATATTTTAATTTGTCCGGAAGTGGAGCTGACATAATTGGAAATGTTTTCTGTTGACCATGAAATAACAGTTATTATTGTTTCGTATTGATTTATTTGGGTTGTTTCATTTATGTATTCCCATTCATCTGTATCATAATTATAAATGCTAATATTCATTTTTTCTCCTGTTCTTATGTCTGAAATTATTAAAAATTCCGCTGGTTGCGTATCATTGTATGATGTGTTGAAATCATAATTCCATTTTAAATTATAGTTTGTTCCATTCAACTGTTCCAATAATATCTCTACATCTCCATCATCTACCCACGTTTTAGTATAATTACCCGAAGATATAGTAGCATTAGCAAATGTTGTATTTTCCCCATCAGCGGTGTTTTCTTCTACCCAATATGACCCAGCGATGTTGCTGATTGTGAAAATACCTACAAAAGCAACTAGTACCAGCAACAGGAGATTGTCTATTTTCATTTTATACCTTCAAATATTCATGTCTTCAAATTCCCTGATATATTATTGTAAGAAATAAGGTAAATAGTTTTGATTTAGCTCTAAATTTATGAAAACAAGGCACTGTAAGATGGGATTTATCTTCCTTTGCTCTTGGATTCCATATATTCGTCTAGTTTACGGCGCATGTTTTCTACATTTTTTATGGTATGAGCGCCCATTCCGCCAACCTTCACTTCGCCATTTTCATCGATGGTTATGAAAACATTAAAACTTGGGTTGAAATATACCTTTTTCCTGTCGTTTCCTCTGCTGCTAATTCTTTCAAACTCGTTTTCGCGCAGGAATTTTTTCATAGTAAAACAAATGTTATTCTTATGATTTAAATATTCCCACTGTTCCCATAAGGCAAATCTTTATAAAAGTATTGCTAATAGATTATTGCAGAACAGTGATTTTATGAGAAAATCCAGCCTGGCTTTGAGTGCGATGTTGCTTATTTCAATAGCCGTTATTGTTTCTGCAGGGCTGGGTATGATAGGTAATATTGTGTCTGTTAGGGCGAATCCTGACCCAGAGGTTTGTGATTATGTAGATAATGATGAGGATGGTTTGTGTTTTGGTGGAAGTAATCCAGGCATAGTTTGTACCCAGCCTTCGGATTGCCTTGATGGTGGTTCATGTATAATGATAGATGAAGATTTTGTTATAGATGGTATAAGACCAGGGGTTTGGGGATGTTATGGTGAAAATGGTACCTGTTCTAATTATCAAGGAGAGGTGGAATGTTTGGATCTCCAAACTAGCATCTGTAGTACTGATCCTGGGGGTATGGATGATAAATCAAGTCCTGAAATTTGTGATTATTTGGATAATGATTGTAATGGTGTAATTGATAATGGATTCTGGATACAAGGATTTAGACCTGGTGTTTGGGGGTGTTATGGTCAATATGGTATATGTGTAAATTATCAAGGTGAAGTAGAATGTTTAGACCCGCAAACCAGTATATGTAGCACAGATCCTGGCGGAATTGATGATAAATCAAGTGAGGAAGTGTGTGACTATGAAGATAATGATTGTGATGGTACGGCTGATGACCCACCCCTTGTACCAGAGGCATGCGAAAACCAACTTGGCGTTTGCCAGGATTCCAACAAATCAGTATGTCTGGAAGGGGTTTGGCAGGCTTGTTCTGTTGATGAGTACAACTTTACAGGACTTTATGAAGTTGTAGAGCAGACATGTGACAATTTGGATAATGATTGTAATGGGTTAATTGATGAAGATTTAATCCAAGCATGTGGTTCTGGTGCTTGTGCTGGAACTCAAATATGTTCAGTGGGAACATGGAACGATTGTTCAACCAGGAATTCAGATTGTGGAATTTGTTGTAAATGTGAAGATAATAACAATCCGACCGAAACTTATGATGCTAGTCAGGATAATGATTGTGGATTGTGTCAGGAGTGTTCTGGATTGTTTACATGTTCTAATCAGCTGGCTGAGAGTGATGTAAAGGAGGAATGCCCTGCTGATGAATGTAAGTATGGGTATTGTGATGGGTCTGGGGCATGTAGTATGAAGCCTGACACAACTGATTGTGGAGTTTGTGCTTTGTGTGATGGCTTGGGAAGCTGTAATGTATTTGATGCTACTCAGGATGCCGATTGTGATGATGGGTTATATTGCAATGGCGAGGAAACATGTCAAGCTATCTTTACATGTCAAGCAGGATTTCCAGTAGATTGTTCTTATCTGGATGACCAATGCAACAATGGAGTTTGTAATGAAGTAGAAGATATGTGTGAAGCTAGTCCAAAACCTGATGGAACCCTTTGTGGTGATGGATTATTCTGCAATGTGGGAGAGACATGTCAGTCAGGTAATTGTACAGGTGGTACAGCAAAGGATTGTTCAGATGGGGTAAGTTGTACTGACGATTCATGCAATGAAACTACGGATTCTTGTGATAATATAGTTAATGACTCAAACTGCGATAATGGCTTATGGTGTGACGGGACGGAACACTGCGATGCCTTATTGGATTGTCAGTCCGGCACAGCACCAGATTGTGATGATGTTATTGGTTGCACAGATGACAGTTGCAATGAAACTACAGACTCCTGTGATAATATAGCTAATGATTCTAATTGCGATGATGGTTTATGGTGCAACGGCTTTGAAACATGTGATGCTCTGTTAGACTGCCAGGATGGAACTCTGATTGATTGCTCTGGAAATAACCTTGCGCCTATAGGTCAGTGTGATTATATACCTGATAATATCCTTTTCACATGGGATTTCTTTGCTGGGTTCACTTCAATATGCGATGAAGTCAATGATGTATGTACTACAGGGACTGCTGAATTAACGCATACATGCAACATGACCCAATGCCTGGCGGAATGTGAGGTAGATGAAAACTGCATGGATTCTACATGCGAAGTGACATATGACGATTACTGTGATAATGGAAAGCTTGTTGAGTATGATAATGACAGGGTTTTGGACAGCACGGTTGTGTCTAATTCTACACCAAATCAGTGCCTGGAAGAGTGTACATGCACAGATAATCCTGTTTCCTGTGACCCCCCTGACACTAACACATACTGTGCTGCCGGGGTTTGTGGAGCGGAATGCGAGATAGATGATGACTGTCCTGCCACGGATTGTGGTGTGTTTGGTGGTTATTACGGTGCATTCTACAGATATTACCATGACGTGGAGAATATGTGTGCTGACTGTATGTGTACAGTAAACCAGTGCGATAATTACACTGTTTACATAAACCTGAGCCTGAACAACTCATGGAACCTTGTCTCCTTCCCATTAGAGTTAGAAAATGACAGTATAGAGAGCGTTTTGGGTCCTATAATGGAGCATGTTATTGTTGTGAATTCGTTTGATGGCGGCGCAAAGACCTACGACCCTGAGATGCCTGGATTCAGTGACCTTCAGAAGATTGACTATTTGCATGGCTACTGGATAAAGGTTAATGAAAGTACAAATCTTACTGTGAACGGAACGATTCCTGCCAACAAAACTATCAATCTGAGCCAGGGATGGAATTTAATAAGCTATCTTTGTGATTCTCCAAGGGATGTGGAGGATGTGTTTGCTGGTATAATGGACAAAGTCATTGTTATAAACGGTTTTGAGAATGGAGCAAAGACATATGACCCGGAATTGCCGATGTTTTCTGATTTGAAGGTGATGAAGCCGAACCTAGGGTATTGGGTTAAAATGGATAATGATGCTGTACTGAATTATACAGAGATGTGCTGAATTTGGTCTGCCGCCTCGCAGGAAGAGGGTAGAGGCCGGGGTGCTTGATTAGTTTTCTGATAAACTGAGCTGTTAAATGAGAATGGAATGAATACATGCAACATGGAATTGTAAATGTCTTGTGCGACATTGGGTTCCGAATGATGCGAGTGGGGTGCAGTGAACAGCGAAGATGGATACTGATGATTCCCTCAGATTAGATGATTATAAATGGTAATAGTTTATGTTCAAAAAGACTCTCGAATTGGTTAAATGGTTATCGGGAAAGGTAATAAGAGATGTGTTCTCTTCTGTTTAAATGGTTATTTATAGTTTTTGCTATAAATATTATCTGCAGGCGTCTGGTCGGGGACATGGAACGGGCGTACCGCATATTCCTCTATATAAAGATTTATCTATATCTGATTTATATGCAGGTTCAAACTCTGGTTCAAAAGCCCGTATTTTGTATTTTCTTATTTTCATCATATACCTCCAAATAGTAATTGGACGAAAGTTTTATATGTTTATCGTAAAAATAAAGCAAAGATAAAGGGTTATTATGAAAAAAGACGAGATTTTATATGCAATTAGGAAATATGGAAGGATAATATCCATAGAATCAATAAATCATAAAAGAGTTACAAAGGTTGAATTGTTGAATCTGACCAAAGAAGAAAGAGAATTATTTATGAACTCAGAGTTTCAATGCAAGAGCTGTATATCATGTTGTGGTACAGATGAAATCCCCTGTGATTATCTATCCGAAAATAATCAATGTTTAATTTATAATGATAGACCATTAGCATGTGAGCTTTTTCCGATTAAAATATCAGGTGTAAAAATAGGTAATGCAGCAAGGGTGTTTTGGATAGATGGACGTGTAGAATTAGAAATTGACGCTGGTGATTATTTATCTGTTGTGTTTGATGAAAAATGTAAAGGCTGGGGAACAGGTAAACCCATAGAAAAATTAATACATACAGCAAAAGGCATTATAATTAATTCTGGAGAAATGAGACAGTACTTGACCCCACCTGAATATTCAGAAAAAACGGAAGTTAAAGCCAAATATTTTCTAAAAAATATACGAAAAGTGTATGGAAGAGTAGATTAATCTACATTATATACAGAACACATCCACAAGTCTGGTGAATTAAATTTTCCATTATACATCAATGCTCTTGCCTTACAACCACCTAAACATTCATGTTTATTTGAACATTGTTTACATTTAGCTATATCATTCAAACTATGGCTCCTAAATGGCTTGAATACTTTTGATTTTAACCATATATCCTTTATGTCTTTTTTAAGTATATTGCCGGCATTATATTTCTTATCATCAAGTACTGGGCACAGAATTATATCACCATTCGCTTTAATTGTCAACATAAACGTGCCAATACCGCACATGGGATATTGCAGCAATGATTCGGTTTTTTTATTTTTAAACATGTCTGAAAATTTTAATACAGGCAATTTATTTTTTGATTTTATGTGTTTAGTTTTATTTTTAAAAGCCCTTACTATTTTTTTCGCTTCAGATGCAGTTGGCACATATTTTTTATATTTTTTGCCTCTACCATAATCCATAAAATCGCCGATTACTATTTGACTTACACCCTTTTTTATAAAGAATTCAATCAGTGATTCGATTTCATTTTGTCTATCATTTAAACTTCTAAAAAGGGTTGTATTAATCCTTACACGTATCTTTTCCCTAAGTAATAAGTTAATATTTTCAATAGTTCTTCTGAAGCATTTCTGGCCTCGAATTTTGTTATGAATTTCAGGTTTAATACTGTCCACACTAATGGCCACAATCTCTGGATTTAATTTCTTTATTTTTTTGATATTATTCTTATTAAGTAAAACACCGTTTGTAAATAAAGTAAAATCCATATCTTTGTCTTTAA
>JAUWZW010000047.1 GCA_030615165.1 Candidatus Aenigmatarchaeota archaeon | reverse complement strand
AGGTGCTTCTGCAGGAGCCTTGTCGGGTTTATTGTTGCGTCCAGCTCATGGTATGCAAACCCCCCTATGTTAACACCCCCGGAATCAAGACCAAAGAACTTGCTCAGGATATTAGTTTCAGGCTCAAAGACCCTGTCTCCTGGCGATGCAGGAAATGAGGCTTCCCTGAATCCATTCTCGCTGTGGACACCCAGGGGAACAACATCAGCAACAAGGTATTCCCAGTCTGTTACAGGGAACATGTCCTCCATGGGCTTGCCATCGCTCTCATATTCCTTTACGGAGTCTGGTCTCATGAAGTACCTGTTCGTTTTTGTTATGTCCGCCACCCTGCCAATCAGCTTACCATCAGGTACAGTGAGCTGCACAAACTGCCCCCTGCGCACAATGGTGTTCGGGTTTATAACAAAGGAGAACTTTCTTGTGGATGGCCCTTCAAAAGTTGAGATAACGGTTCCGTACTCTTTCATATAAAATCTCCCATTTGTTATAATTAAACAAGGAATTTAAATTGTTTCCAGCAACAAATATTTGGCTATTTAAATAAAACTTGGCGCTAAAAGGATTATTCCAAAGAATATCAGGTAGATTGAGAATACCATCAATATCTTTACCTTGGGCCCTTCCAGAATACCCGCTGCAAATGAAGCCATTGAAATCGGCATCAGTATTATACCCAGAAATATAACAAAATTCACATCTGAAATTTTAAATGAATAGCCTGATAACAGTATAAAAGATAGTAGTATGGTTAAGATTCCAAACCAGAGGAATGCATTCTTATCCATTTTAGTTCCTCAGTCCCCATATTAAAGATTTGCAGCGCTCTTTTATAAAGTTAAAGGAAACAAAAATTGATGTTGATGTCATGAAATTCATAACTAATCAACCAGCCCTCCTGCTTCGCGGCAGGGTTCTGGTTATAGCAGACCTGCATTTAGGGATTGAGTATGAATTCAGGAAGGCAGGGGTCAGGCTGCCGCACCAGACAGATAAATTGCTGGAAAAGACCAAAAGATTCATCAGGCAGACAAAGGCCAGGCGGCTCATAATCCTCGGAGATGTAAAGCACAAGGTTCCCGGCTTGTCATTCCAGGAGGAGAAAGATGTCCCGCATTTCCTGAACACGCTGAACAGGATTGTTGATGTGGAAATAGTGCCTGGCAATCATGACGGGCAGCTTCAAAGGCTCGTCCCAAATATAAAGTTCCATCCTAGCCAGGGCTTCCTTCTGGGCAAAACCTATTTAACCCATGGCCATACTTGGCCTTCCCGGGATTTCTTGCGCGCAGAGCAAATCCTGATTGGCCACAACCATCCCATGATAGAGTTTAAAGACAAACTAGGCTATGTATGGAGGGAGCCTGTCTGGCTGCGCGCAGCGCTTGACCGCAAAAAACTCGCTGCAAAATACGGGAATGTCAGAAAGCCGCCAGAGCTCGTAATCTTCCCAACATTTAATGATTTCGCAGGTGGCAGGGCGCTCAATAACAGGAGGAACAGAGCCCAGCTCATGGGGCCGATTGCGAAGTGCGCAAAGCTGCGCAGCGCGAAAATCTATCTTCTGGACGGAACATATCTGGGGGAATTGGGAAAGCTTTAATTATCCGCGCCAGAAACGCTTATTTTTAGCATATGTGATTTCTTCCCTAAGTATGTCCTTGAGCAGTTCATCGCCGCGCCCTGGGCGGCGCAGGATTCTCTTTGCTGCCCTGGGGCCGATTCCGCGTCCTGCCAGGACAATTGTTGCATCCCTGCCTGAGCTGACAACAAGAGAGGCAGTGTCCATTATTGAGTTGACATCCTCCATCTCTTCCTTGGTGAGCGCCCTCTTCTTTACATACTTGTTGAGCAGGATTTCCTTGTCGAATTCATAGGGCTTTATCACGCCCATTAATTTTGCCTGGCACTGGGCGCAGTGGATGTCCTTTGGCAGGTTTTTCACAGGATATGTTATTGCCCAGCCGCACTGGCAGCAGATTAACCTGACCTTTGTGTCCATCAGCCTCTTCTTGAATACATTGAATATTTCCTTATCCGGCTTCTTGGGTGCAACCACTTCGTAGCGCCTCATTAAGCCGAGCTCCCCTATCGGAGATAGGCCTTGCCTGACCTTCAACCCGATTTTCCCTGACCTTATCAGCTTAAGGGCTTCCCTTGCCCCTGCAAGGTCCAGCTTTTCCGTGAAGACCTCGTGCATGGCTTCTCTGTGCGGAGTTGTGTCCCTGTATGATTCTATAATCTTCTTCAGATAGCCTGTTCCGAAGTCCGCATCCTTGGAGATTATGCCAAGGCGATGTGCAACATGCAGGAAGCGCCATCTGAACAGCTCTGTGTTGGGCAGGGTGAGCTTCAGAACCACCTCCAGCGTTTCAGGGTCCAGTTTCCTGAACACATCAAGGACATCCCTCCATTCCCTTGTCTGCAATTTTATCATTATCCTGTAAGGGTCTGTCTGCAGGCC
Source organism: Candidatus Aenigmatarchaeota archaeon (assembly GCA_030615165.1). GTDB lineage: Archaea > Aenigmatarchaeota > Aenigmatarchaeia > QMZP01 > QMZP01 > JAUWZW01. Next base: position 4,075 of record JAUWZW010000047.1, on the reverse strand, counting down.
GACAGAGCCGAGCTTTGTTATAAGGATTGTGGACAGGACCCTGCCCAGGGTCTCATTGATGAGGGAGCCGAAACAGGCATGGATTATAACACAGGTTTCACCCTCCACCCCAAAATGTTCCATAAGGATATTCCTGTCATCAGGTACAGGTCCCCATCCTGCCTGTTTCTTTACAGTGGAGTAGAGCTTCCCTGCAACATCCCTTGTTATTGGATAGTTTTTGACAAGCTGATTCAGGAGGCGGGCCTTAGAACCATGGGGTCCTTTGAGCATTCTGGTTATTTGTGAGCGGAGCATGCCGACGCCCTGCGCAACAGCAAAGGGGACAGGAATCAGTTCACCCTCCCAGGCAGGGATTGCAGCCTCTATTCCCTTGATGGGCTCCACCATCACCTTGGAGCCGTGCAGCTCAAGGATTTTCCATGCCTGGCCCTTGCATATAAAGCTTGTCCCCGGGTCCCCGTGCAGGGCAATGAATTCTGCATCTAAAGTGCCTACAGGCTGGTTGGATATCACATCGAAAATCTGATAGTTCTTGGTGTCAGGTATTGTTGAGAGGTTCTGGAAGTAGTATTCCCATGCCCTCCTGCGCCGCTTTATCAGGAGGTCCTCAGGCTTGTCGCTGCCCATATCTTTTGTGTCAAGCCAGATGAAGCCCAGCCTCTGCATGAGCCTGCAGACTTCCAAAAACTCACTTCTTGTGAGCTCGCTGTAAGGCCATGCCCTCTTTATTATGGAGTAGGTTTTATTGAACGGGATTTTGTATTCCTCAATGGCCAGGCCAACAATCTGGTGGCCGAGCACATCCAGCGCCTTTTTGTAAACTCCTGTCGGTTCAATCCTACCGTCAAGTGCAAGGGTTGCCACGACCGTTGATTCAAAGCAGTCATCGGGCTCGGATGATATTATCACCCCATCTGAAACCCCTGTTGTGGTATGGCCTGACCTGCCAACCCTCTGCAGAACCTTTGCAACCTGCCTTGGGGACATGTACTGGAGAATGAAGTCTATCAATCCTATATCAATACCAAGCTCCAGGGAGCTTGTGCATACAAGGGATTTTATCTCACCTTTCTTGAATCCTTCTTCTGCACGAATTCTGACCTCCTTGGACAAAGAGGAATGATGTGTCTCTATCGGTAAATCCTTGTCAAGTACACCGAGCCTTGAGGAAAGAATCTCCGCCGACTCCCTTGTGTTTGTGAATGTAAGGACAGATTTTTTCTCCTTTATCAGCTGTTCTATGCGCCTGAGCCTTGCTGTTGTTGAGGGTTCCATGAATATTTCAGGGGAGAGTTCAAAATCCTTCTTCCCGGGCTTCGGTGATTCAACAATCAGATTCAAGCCACCCTTCTTCATGGTGTTCACAATCCTGCACGGCTTCCCTGCGGTGAGGAAGAGCGCAACACTCTTGGGGGAGCCCACTGTTGCGGACAAGCCAATTATCTGGGGCTCAGGGTTGCCATGGCTTTTTATCAGTTCCTTCAATCTCTCCAAACCAATAGAGAGCTGGACACCCCTTTTATTGTTAACCAGCTCATGCACCTCGTCTGTAACAATCCATCTGATGTTGGAAAGGTGCCTTCTCATGATTTTTCCCGTAAGGACAGCCTGTAATGTCTCCGGTGTTGATATAAGCATGTCCGGAGGATTCTCAGCCTGCATGCTCCTTTCGTACTGTGTTGTGTCCCCATGCCTTACAGAAACATCAAAACCCAGCCTGTTTGCCCACCAGAGTATTCTCTTAAGCAAATCCCTGTTGAGCGACCTGAGAGGGGTTATGTAGAGGATTGATATGGGTTTGTGCTCTTTCTCAGCAAACCTGTCGAATATTGGCAGGAGCACGGATTCCGTGTTATGTAGTATTATCCCGTTTCCAATAAAATTATGAGTTTCTGGCACGGTTGCGTCGTAAACCCAATCAGTCTCTGCTTTCTTTATCGCTTTTATCCTGTCCCAATATATTTCAGATTTAGCCAGTTTCTCAAGCAAAAGATACTCCTTCGGAAAGAATTTGGAAAATTTCTTGAAATATTTCAACAATCTCAGAAGACCTTTTCTTGACGGATTTCTTCTACCTCCTTTATAGCTTTCGAAAATCCTGTACATATGCTCCCTAGAATATGGGACACGCATCAATTTTCCGCAAGATTTTATCAGGTGTCTTATACTGGGAATTAGGTCGATATTGGGATTTGAGCTTAATTCCAAGGCAGCTGAAAGTTTCTGTCTTTTGTTCGGCTCGAAAAAATTTATGGCATCTTTGAATTTTCTGAAATCTTCTGATTTCTCGATAAGAACCCTGTAATATGTATTACCTTTGACTTTTTTCTCTTTCAGTATCCCTACAATGCCAAAATATGACAGAGCAAAAATCACATTTTGTGCTAGCTTTTTGCTTTTTGTTAAAAACTCCAGAATGCCGTAAAAGCTGCCATCTGTATCATAAAGTCCCCTGAGGAATGAAGATAGGAGTTTTTTGCTCTTAAAGAATATACCAGGTATGATAGCATCTGAAGATTTGTTTTTGACAGGAAAATTTATAGAATCAAGTATTGTAACAAAAGTCTCGCTTGTTGCATAATAATCATAAAGATGGCTTTTATCTTTTCCGACCTTGAGTCCTACTTTTTTGCAAAAATTTTTGAACTTCTCTAAAAGTTCGTCTGAAGCAGTTGAAAATCTTATGTTACGTCCTTGGTTTATGTTGCCATCACCCAAAAGCAAACCTGCAAAGTAAGCGAATTCTTCGTCTATCTTTAACTTTATGTTTTTTCCTCTCATTATGCCGACTTCTTCTATGCGAATTGAGAATAATGGGATTCCAGCCAGCTTGGTCAGTTTCCTTACTATCCTGATGTCAATCCTATATCCTCGTTTTGCTCGCAGAAGGACATCGCGGGAAAACCCCAACAAACTGGCTATCTTTCTTGTACCAATACCCTCTTTGGAATTTTTTATTCTATTTATTATGTCAGTCAAGGAAGGCGATGTAAGTACAGTGATCCTTTTTTTGCATTTGTCGAACATATCAAGTGTTAATTCTGGATTTGTGTGTTCTGTCATGAGTCTTCTTGGTATGGCTATATAATCTCCAAGCTTCAGTTTTTTCAATTCCTTCCAAATCGGTCCGTCCGCTTCAACTGTAAAAAACTTGTGGTCAGAAGTTACTTTTACAGATCTGCCTGTCGCAGTTTTTAACTCGTACTGCACCGATCTCTTTTTCTTTATTACAAAAGCATTTCTTTGAGTTATCTTAAGGTTGCCTGTCATTGTTTGTACTTTAATCTTTTCCCCGTAGAGTTCCCTTATTTCAACCGGGCCCCTGTTAGTCAATATCAAAGTGTCACCACTTACGCATTTTCCAAGCCCTGTTGGTGCGAGGAGCAGGGTGTCCTCGCCCGCGTGTATGGGCGGTATGCCTTTCACCTGTATATCCGTAGGGCTCCCAAAGCCTCGCTTCTTTATCACACCCTGCAGTTTCTTGGAGAACAGTTTCCAGACCATATACTTCACCATGCAATCTGTTATAACGACGGCTTGATATACCGTTAAGTTGACAAATACAGAGTTTCACATACCCGTATTATAGTATAATACACCACTATAAAAACCTTATTTTAATAAGCTTAAGCAAGGTAACTGTTTGAACAATTAACCAATGAACAGGCAAACTTATTATTGCTTAAACTTATTATTAGGCAGAACCAAATATAATTTATGCAGAAAGTCATTCCAGCATTCGGTTTTATTCTTGCGGTGCTTTTCCTAATGCAGACAGTGCTTGCAGGGGAGATTGCCATAACAATAACCGATGATGTGGGGGTTTATGCAATAGGTCAGGACCTCAGCGGAACCATCAGCATTGTGTATAGCAAATACATACCAAGGGATTCCAGTATCAGGGCATTTATAAACAACATCCGTGTTTCAACGGTAAGCCTGTATGACAAGCTTTATGACCCTACCGACCCATTATGCCCCTATACTTTTGAGCTACAGTACTTTGGCTACAATATAACAGCCCATGGAACCAATACATGGACTGAATATCCAGAGCAGTATTTCGATTATA
>JAUWZW010000022.1 GCA_030615165.1 Candidatus Aenigmatarchaeota archaeon | reverse complement strand
TAAGTAATATGAGAAGATATTTAGTATTGATACCTGTCTTATTGTCAGTATTAGTCATTTCTGGATGCACACAACAAACAGCACTAGATTGGTGTGTTGCCGGAGGAACATGGTCAGCGGATCTGAGCAATTCAAGTGAGATTATAGGAGTTACAACGTACAGAGAGCAGACAAGATGCCATATAACACTATCAATAGATCCTAGTGGTGAAATAACAATGAATATGTATGCTCTTGATGAAGAAGGTAATGATGTGTGGATGGTTATGACGCATCCTGATATAGGTACAAAAACAGCTCATATAGTTAATGAAGAATGCATAGAAGGCGACTGTGCTTACTTTGTGGCTAGCATTACCAGTGGATCACAATAAACATCAATCTGAGGAATTCCCCAGAGCTGGATATAAATCATTTAAATTGATTCCAATATCTGGAAGTAAATGAAACCAAATCTGCAAAAACTCAACTAGTATGATCCTAGAACTTCCGCTCCGGGCGGGGCTGTTCTTTCTCTTTAAAAAATTTACTATCTATAATTTTTCATGGTGGATCTTTCTACTAATGTGGGCGGCCTGGGTTTGAAGAACCCGGTTATGATTGCTTCTGGTTTTGTTTACAGGCCTGAAACCGTAGTTAGCATTGCCATGGGTGTTGATGGGACTGGTAAGTATGGTCCTGGTGCTGTTGTTCCGAAAACATTCAGAAGGTATCCGGAAGACGGGCATGAGCCCCCTATTTTTGATACACTTCCTGGTGGCGGGGGGATAAACGCTATTGGCCTTTCCTGTCCTGGTGTGGATGAACTGGCAGAACGGTACAAGCCCTTTGCGGACATGATAAGGGGGACAGGGGCTAAACTGGTTATCTCTGTCAAGCCAGAGAAGATGGATGATTTTGTTTATGTGGTCAGATGTGTTCTGGCTTTTGCTGACGGATTTGAGGTTAATGGTTCCTGTCCGAATGTTGAGGGTGGAAGGGCACTGTGTTTACAGCCTGAGCTCACTGGAGAATATGTAGACGCAGTAAAGCAAGAGGCTCCTGAAAAGCCATTGTTCTTCAAGGTAAGCCCTGACTGTGATGTTGTTGCACCTGCCCAGGCCGCTAAAGAGGCTGGGGCAACAGGTGTGGTTGGAGTGAACACTTCCATGGGGAAGTTTATAGATCGTGATACTGGCTGGCCCCTAATCTCTTATGGGACCGGAGGTATCTCAGGCCCTCCTTTACTGCCAAAAGGGCTTAAGTGCGTGAGTGAACTATACCAAGCAGATCTTGGGATTGATATAATAGGCTGCGGTGGTATCTCTGGGTTTGATGATATGGTCAGATACTTCAGGGAAGGCGCTAGGGCTGTCCAGTGGGGGACAGAGCTTTTTGCTGACAGCCCTATAGAGCTTGAGTACTGCGGAAATCGATCTGTTAGGAGGAAGATAAAAGGGGCCTTAGAGGGTTTAAGGGAATATTTGGAAAGTTATGGCAGTTTTGGAGGTTTTTTGGAGGTGTGCAGGAATGGGTAGGGGTATTCAGAATGCTGTGAGGATTACAGGAAAGGAACAGGTTTGTTATGAGACTGTAAGAATCAGGATGGCTTCGGTAAGTGGTGTTATTAGGGTTTCAAGGCCCGGGCAGTTCGGGATGCTTACTGTAAAAAGCCCTGATTGGGAGACACCTTTGCAAAGGCCTTTTTCCTTTTCAGGCCAGGGTGATATGACTATAAGGGTGGCTTATAGTGAGCAAGGTCTACCATGTGATAAAAGAACAGTTGCTGGAAAGGTGAGTTCTTACATAGTTAATGACCTGGAGGTTGGGAACCTTGCACTCTTAACTGCCCCGTTGGGAAACTGTTTCTTTGATTTCCGTGCAGAGATGGATGGAGCAGATGCTGTCTATCTTGTGGGTGGGGGATGCGGCGCAGCCCCTCTTTACTACACTGCAAAATCTTCTGTTATGTTGAATAAAAAATGTCTTGTTTTCTCAGGAGCAAAAACAAAGAGCGCCCTGTTGAGGGATGAAGAGTTGAAACCCGTTTTTGCAACAAAGGACGGGAGCGAGGGTGAGAAAGGAACGGTTGTAGACCTCATGAAAAAATACGGGAAATTTGAAAAGGATTCTGTTTTCCTTTTGTGCGGGCCAAAAGCCATGCTGAAGTGTGCTGCAGAAGAGGCAAGAAAATATACGAATCCTGATAAAATCCTGGTGGATACTGAAACCTATATGGGGTGCGGCAGGGGCGTGTGCAACAAATGCGGTATAAGTGTCAAAAGGGATGGTGTTATCCATAGTTACAATGCGTGTACTGATGGGCCCGTTTTCAGATACTCGGATATAAGAGGTTCTGATTTCTTTGAATTTGAAACAGTTAGGTCAGGTGCAAGAAAAAGGATTCCAATTTAATTCATTCCCTCTTCAAAGCCCTCATGCCTGCCTGGGTTATCACATAGCAGATTCCAAGGGGTTCGACTTTGTCCACATAGCCCATGTCCCTGAGCCTCTGCATAACTATGTCTATGCCGTCAGACCTGCCCAGGGCTGACAGGAGCTCGCCCTTTGTTGCAAGAAGCTTCCCCTTCATCAATCCCAGAATCTGTCTTTCTATCTCATTCAGCATATTACCTTCACCTTGCGAGACAGGATGACAGCCTGCATTCGCAGGCAGAATCTTCCTATCCCCCCTGTAGCGCCTTTGCGATCTCCTGGCCGAACTGTGTGGCTGCTTCAGGACCCTTGCCTGTTATTATCTTCCCGTCCCTTGTGACAGCCTCTCCTGTGTATCTTGCACCCTTGCTTTCAAGGTTCTCCTGCTCGCTAGGGTAGGATGTTACGCTCTTCCCGTCAAGCAGGCCCGCATTTGCAAGAATGCTCGGTGCAATGCATATTGCAGCAAGAACCTTGCCCTTTGAGACTGCATCCTTTGCTATCGAAAGGGCCTTCTGGTCATTAAAGTACTCAGAAGCTCCAACACCCCCGACAAATATAACTGCATCATATTCATCAACATTTACCTGCTCCAGTGTTATGTCAGGGGTTGCTGTTTTTCCCAGCATCCCTGTTATCTCTCCGGCATGTTTGGAGGCTGTTGTCACCTCAACATCGCTGGACTCCAGGGCCTCTTTTGTCTGGAACAATTCCTCATCCCTGAAGTTCCTGGGTGCTATTATCATCAGAGCCTTGGTCATAATGTTCACCTCCGGTGAACAGTCTTGCATGCTTGCCATGCAAGAGATGTGCATGCATCTCTTGTGCTGATGCACAAGACTGTGAAACCTTTGGTTTCACATAAAATCCCCTATAACTATTTAAATACTTGTGCGTCAATAGTTTATATAAATTCCGTATACGGAGATATTATGCCAGTAATCGGTTTGACATTCAATTTAATGGAAGCAAAAAGGGGAGGCGCTCCAGCAGGCGAGATAAAGGTGAATTCAACACCAAGAATAGTTACAATGAAAGAGGTAAATGTAGCAACCCTTAAGAAAAAAGCCCTTTCCTTAGGTTTCGAGTTTGTGACCTCGTATAATCCTGACATAGGACAGATAAAGATAGGGGGCGAACTACTTTATCTTGCAGACAAGAACGCAGCAATTCTGAAGCAGTGGAAAAAGAAGAAGAGGCTGCCAGAAAAAGTATCCGTGGAGGTTCTGAACCATCTGTTCAGGAGATGCCTTCTGAAGATAGCAAATATTGCGGAAGACCTGCAGCTGCCACCGCCTCTGCAGATGCCAAGGGTGAGGCCAGCAGGGCAGCAGAGCGCGGACTATGTGGGCTAAGGGTTATGTCCACATTTTAAAGCCGCTGTAGGATTCTTTGGTAATCTCTATTATTTTGTTGTGATTCTCTTTATTATTTGAAGCTATTATAACCGTGGAATCGTTAAGGGGTTCATGGCCGTATTGGTCTGTTACTATGCCCCCGGCCTCTCTGACTATTACCACTCCGGCAGCAAAGTCATACGCATGGATAGCATCTGAAATTGATGACACACAGAACCCTCTGGCAACTTCTGTCATTTCCAGTGCAGTGCTTCCTTTCATACGGAGGTTGGGCACGGTTTTTATTAATCTTTCTATTGTTTGCAGCTTAATTTTTGCCTTATCACTTCTGAAATATGAGTCTATTTCTATTATACCTTCATTGAGTGGTAGGCTGTTTACCCTTATTCGTTTCCCGTTAAGATATGCGCCTTTCCCTGTCTCAGCATGAAACAGTTCATCAGAAAACGGGTTGTATATAACACCTGCCACAAATTTGCCATCCTTCTCAATGCCTATGGAAACGCAGCAGGAGGGAATCCTGTTCTTGAAATTAGTCGTCCCGTCCAGGGGGTCAACATGCCAGATTGTGTTGCCCTTGCCTGTTTTCCCTGTCTCTTCACCACTAATTGAATGCTCAGGGTATTCATTAAGTATAATCCTTTTTATTTCCCTTTCTGCCTCTTTATCAGCAATACTGACAAACGTTCCATCCGATTTCTGTGTGAACTCCAGGTTCTTGTTGAAATGTTTTAGTATTATTTTTCCTGCAGCCTTTGCTGCCTCCTTGGCTATTTCTATCATAAATAATATTTGGTTAAAGAATATTAAAACCTAAATCAAGCTGAGTATAAGAATCCATACCAGGATTAATCCTACCACGCTCAGGATTATTACTCCCTTTCCTGCGTTGAAGACGAATTTCCCCACCCCTATCATGTCTATTATTATCATGAGCGGGGATTCTGCAGCCATGTAAATCTCACCCTGTTTTGTATCCTTTCTTTTTGCGGCCTAAATAATCTGATTTTGTTGTGTCAATATACGTTCCCGAGAATGTCCCGTAATCCGCAATATCAGCCTCTCCTGGTTTTTCCCTCTTTTCTTCCTTTACAACTTCCGGCTCCCAAACCACCTGTGACTGCATGGCAGCCACCAACTCTTCCTCTGGCTCTATTGCTGCCGGCGTACTCATGCTTAGTTTGAACTTCCAAACCAGCTCACCGCTGGTTGTTATTGCGTACAGGTGTGAATCCCATCCGCCGAAATATAAAATCCCGTTATCAAGGGTGGCTGTTGAAGCTATGAGGCCTTTTATGGGAAATTTCCAGACAAGGTTCCCTGTTTCAATATCGAACGCATAGAAATTATAATCAGGCGAGCCGAAGTACAGGTTTTTGCTGTCTGTCACTGGCGTGCACCAGAGCAGCTCCTTCGTAATGTATTTTTTGTACAGCTTACCACTTGTTGTGATGCCATACACGTTCCCATCCCTGGAGCAGCCAAAAACCACATTGTTGTGGAAGAGTGGTCTCCTAGTGCCTATGACAGAGCTGTGCCCGTATCTCCAGAGCTCCCTGCCATCCAGAGTGAACGCATAGAAGTTCTTGTCAAAACATCCCACATATATTATGTCATTTGCTATCACAGGGGTTCCAAATGCCCCGTTGCTCATTATCTTTCTTACAAGCTGACCGCTCTGCGCATCCAGAACATAAAGCACGCTGTCATCCGAACCCATGTAAATCAGGCCCTTGTGGAAGACAGGATCCTGTGTTATGGGGCCGTGTGTCCCGAATTTCCAAACCAGCCTGCCGTCTTCGGACAGGCAGTAGACATTCCCGTCCTTGCTGCCGAAGCATATTTTGTCATCAAAGACACAGGGTTTTGACGCAATCGGGCCGTTTGTTCCGAATTTCCAGAGCAGTTTGCCCTTTGTGTTGAGGCAGTAGAAGTTTTCATCGAATGAGCCTATGTAAATCCTTCCATTATTCACTGTGGGTGATACGTTCAGCCCGTGGGTCTGGAACTTCCAGAGCAGTTCCCCCTGTTCTGAAACACAGTAAACATTCTTGTCGCAGCCGCCAAAATACAGGGCATTACCAACCTTTGCTATTTCTGATAATATACTTCCGCCAATACCTATCCCGAATATATCAAGCCTTGGAAGGTCTTTTACTGCAGCACTGTATGCTGCCATTGCCACGTCACCGAACTGGTCCTGGTCTATGAAATGGTTGAAACTGACCTTTTCCCCATTGAATCTTCCTTCCTGCGTGTACTTCCTGTACCCTGGCATATCATCCTGTCTTGTACCCCTTCTTTTTGTGGCCCAGGTAATCGGTTTTGCTTGTGTCTATATAAGTGCCTGAGAATGTCCCGTAATCTGCTATATCGGCTTCTTGTGCTCCTTCCCTTTTCTCTTTATCTGCCTCAGTAGTCCATATTATTTCTGCTGTCTTGGTTGCAGCGGTTTCGGGCGGGGCAATCCTTGAAGGCGTGCTCATACTGCTGCGGAACTTCCAGAGCGGTTTGCCTGTTTCGGCGTCAAGACAGTAAAGGTTGCAGTCCCAGGAGCCCAGATAAACCCTCCCGTCCTTGACCGTGTTGTTGTTTATAAACCCGTTCGTCTTGAATTTCCAGAGCAGTTTGCCTGTTTCGGCATCAACTGCATAAAAATTGTTGTCATAAGAACCAAAATAAACAACCCCTTCACATGGGTTAACGGTTGTGACAAAACCGTTCGTCTTGAATTTCCATACCAGTCTGCCTTCCCTGGCATCCAGGCAGTAAACAGTGTTTTCCCTGGACCCGAAATAAATCCTGTTTTTATATACCCGGGCCGGATATGACACCCCGCCTATCTTGTATTCCCAGACAAGCTTCCCTGTTTCCACATCCAGGGCGTACATTTTGTTATCATAACATCCCAGATATACTATCCCCTCATGGGCATCCGGGGGCCAGGCATTAATCGTTCTTGTTGTTGGGAACTTCCATATCAGTTTTCCTTTCAAATCCAGGCAGTAGAACGCGTTGTCGTCATGACCGAAAAGCACCTTATACTTATGGATTACGGGGTTGGTTTGCGGACCATTGGTGCTGAAGCGCCAGATTTCCTTTCCGGTTCGCGCATCCAGGCAGTACAGGTTCCCGTCATTCGAGCCGATGAAAATCATCCCTTCATATGAAGTGGGTGAACACATTATCTTTCCGTTCGTGTGGAAGACCCATAATATTTTTCCCTCAGGAGAAACAGCATAAAGGTTGCTGTCAAATGAGCCGAAGCAGATTGTCCCCCCATTTTCAATGGCAGGGTACGGGATGATGTCATTGACACTGATCCTCCACTCCTCATTCCCTTCCATATCAAGGCAGTAGAAGTTTTTGTCTGCGCATCCGATATAGATTTTATTATCATAGACGAGGGGGGCTGCCAGGAAGCTGCCCCCGATCCCTACTGAATCCCAGAATCGTTTTTTGATATGCTTGAACTGCATCAGTGTGCCGAAGACCTCCAGATCCCCGAACTGGGAGCTGTCAAAATCAAAACCAACATTCCCGTTTATTCCCATATCTTTAGCATAAACATATTTTGCCATAGTTTAGAGTTGGGTTATAAATTAAAATTACTTCCTGAAGAAGCTCTCCAGCTTTGCCTGTCCCTTGCCTGCGCCTGACTTCTCCATCCTTTCCAGTGCAGAACCAATCCTTTCACCTGAGAAGCTGTGCTCCTCGCAGAGCAGTTCCTTCACCCTTTCGGGCTGGAACTTCTCAGACTTTATTTCTGTCTTCTCCACTGGAGGGTTTTTGAAGAAGTCAAGGATTTCCTGCGCTGGTATCTTGAACCCCCATTCCACCTGCTTCAGGACGCCCTCTAGGGTCTTGTTCTCCTTTACCAGTTTCAATGCAGTTTTCGGGCCAATACCTTTCACACCGCCCGGATTGTAATCCGTGCCAACAAGGATGCCGAGTATTATAAGCTGGTCCTGGCTGATGCCCAGGCCCTTAAGGACCTTTTCCAGTTCGACAAGCTCCGGCTTTACCTCTATGTATTTCTCCTTCCGGGGAACCTTTCTTCTGCCTGTTATTGTAAGGTTTCTCACGAGCCTCGGCGCTCCGAACATAAGGGAATCCCAGTCCTGGCTCCCTGCACCCCATACCTGGTTATTCTTGGTGAGGAAGGCTGCCTGAGCCTCAGCCTCGCTGGGTGCTTGGATGCTTGGAACGCCCATAAAAGAAAGCAGCCTCTTGCTCTCCTCAACCATCTCTGGTGTCAGCTTCGCTGCCTGCTGGGAATACCTGCGCACTGCCTCTATATCCTTCTTCTTAACAGCCTCCTTCCATTTCTTGCGCGCCTCCTCGCGGATCCGGCTTCTGGCCTCTGTTGTGGTTTTCTTGAAGGCAGGCGGCTTCCCGTCAAAAACAAAGACAGGTTCTGCCCCGTTCTCAAGGAGCTTTGCAGTCCTGTAGAAAAGGCCTGACAGATGTGATGTAACCCTGCCTTTTGAATCGCGCAGGGGCTCTCCTGTAAACCTGTCCCTGATTATGCTCAGAAACTGGTAGATTGTGTTTTGTGCATCTATTGCTAATTTTTTTCCTGCCAAATCCTCTATCCCAATCTGCTTTGTAATAATAAGCTCTGTTAAAGAAACGCCCATATCATAAAATTTGCTGAACGGATTAAAATATTACCGTTCCTGTCTTCTAAAGAATTTCTCAAGTGTTTCATTCACATTCAATGCAAGTTTTGTATTTTTTATCTCGTTCCTGTCGAAAAATCGCATGTCTTCTCCTTCTTTGAGACAGCTCTTGTCCACCTTGCCGTCGAATCTGGCACAGAATATGTGCTCTTCAAGGTCGCCGTAATCGAATTTGTCGAGGAACTCAATGTCCTTGAGTATTATTCCTGCCTCTTCCATTGTTTTCCTTATAACTGCCTCCTTCGGGCTCTCGCCTTCTTCTATTTTGCCACCCAAGATATTCCACCCTCCCAGAGCTTTCATATCTTCTTGTTTTCTGAGTTGCAACAGAAACTTGTCCTCAGAATTTGTTATTATCACACTCACGCTTCTCTGCTTCATTGTACCACTGATATTCCCTCCTTATCTGTGTTTTGCATCTCTGATGTCATAGCTGTGCTTCACAACTGCAAAACTCGATAGTGGGCATTAGGCAATAGTTGGCTCTGAACCAAGTCATCTTCCTGTCAGATATCACCTTTATTAAGGGTTGTGAAATTTATACTTTTGGCATAATGAATATACATAATCAATATTCACAATATTTTGAATATTTCACAAGAGTGAATATATTTTATAAACATTTATATATCTTTTCATTAAGGAATATATAAAATGAAACGAAAAGTTATAAAACAGGGTCACAACACACTCACCATAACACTGCCTAGCAAATGGGCAAATGACCGTGGTGTTAGGCCTGGTGATGATATAGATGTTGTGGAGCAGGAGAAATCCTTAGTCATAAGTACAGAAGGAAACGGCGCAATCCCTTCTTCTACAGTCATTGATATATCCGGACTGACTACACCTTTGATATGGCGTTATATTTCATCTGCTTACAGGGCGGGCTATGATGAGATAACGGTCAATAGTATAGGCAGGGGCAGGAAAGACCTTTATTCCGCATTCTCATACAACACCTTGGAATATCTCAAAGACAGCTCTCAGTCAAGGATATCCGGGCTCCACATGACCCCTATGGAAACTGTGAGTGCATGTGTTAACAGGCTGATTGGCGTTGAGATAATAGACCAGAAGTCCAACTACTGCCTCATAAAGGAGATGGGCGAGGTTACAGACAAGGAATTCAACAATGCACTCCGCAGGATATTCATATTGCTCCAGACAGAAGCAGAGAGCATAACAGAAGGACTTGTAGGGAAGACAGAAGGTCTCAAGGCTATACATATAGTTGATACCAACCTTGACAGGTTTGAGGATTTCTGCTTCAGGGTGCTGAACAAGAAAGGCTATTCCACCATGAGAAAAACAAATACCATGCATTCCCTGATTTTTACCTTGGAGCTGATAGGGGACGAGCTTAAGAAGATGGCCATACACATATTTGAGGATAAGGGCAAATACACCAGTATGGTAAAGGAGATTCTCAATGCGATAGTAGAACAGCTGAATCGCTCCTACAAACTGTTCTATAAATTCAATAAGGAACTTGCCGTGGAAATATACCAAAAGGATAATGAAGCCACTAAGGTAGCATTAAAATACTACAAGAAGCTCAATGATGATGAAAAGGAGCTGCTACATCACATCAAGAAGATTGGGATTTACATACTCAGCCTGACAGAGCTAAGAATAGATTTGGAGTTTTAACCTTCTGCAGAGCTTGCTTGTTCAGCCTCTTTTTCCCTCTCCTTGTATTTTTCGAAAACGCAGAAAAACCTGAGGTCTTCTGGACCATTCGGGTTGAAAACCTTGTGGAACTTACCTCCGGGTATGAGCACCACATCCCCCTTTGTCACAGGGAACTTCTCATCTCCGAGCTGCATCTCGCCACTACCTTCAAGGAATATGTAGACTTCCTCCTCTTTCTCATGGGAGTGCCCGCTTGTTTCCTTTCCTGGATGCAGTTTTGTCATAGAAACAGTAAGATTTTTCAGGAACTTTAGGTCGTGCACATCATAGACATCTGTTGACCTTATCTTCTCTGCAACCTTGATGAAATCATCGATAGGGAACTTCATAGTAATCACTTGGATTTATGCTATAAATTTTTAAACCATGTATACAATATTTAATGTGTGATATATATGGCTGAGAAAAAGCCCGTAGGAGAGGTTACCCATTTCTTCACAAATATCAATGTTGCAGTAATAAAGCTGTCTGACAAATTGAAAAAAGGAGAAAAGATTCTGATAGAGGGAGCAACAACAAACTTCGAGCAGGCAATAGATTCCATGCAGATAGAGCACAAGGAAGTGAAGGAAGCAAAGAAGGGGGATTCCGTAGGGCTGAAGGTAAAGGACAGGGTTCGCGAAGGAGATAAGGTATACAGGGTTGAGTAGGTTATAACCAGCCAATCCCAACCTCATCAGTCCTCTGCCTGGGAAGAACCTCGTTTTTAGTCTTAATGCCAGCTTTATGCATCAATAAACCAAGCCAAGCAATCATTGCCCCGCAATCCCCAGCAAATTCTTTCGGCACAACCGCAAACTTCGCCCCGCGCTCTTTGCACATTATGTGCAGCATATCCTGTAACCGCTTGTTAGCTGCAACACCTCCGGTCAGAAGGACCTCGTTTTTTCCTGTGTGCGCCAGGGCTCGTTCGGTCACCTCGGTCAGCATGGCAAAGCAGGTTTCCTGCAAAGAGAAGCAGATGTCCTCTTTGCTTGTGCCTTTTTCGAATTTCTGTAGAGCTGCTGTCAGGATGCCTGAGAAGCTTAAGTCCATACCCTTAACAACATAAGGCAGCTCTAGGTATTTCCCGCTGCGCGCCATCTGCTCTATCTTCGGCCCTGCAGGGAAATCCAGTCCAACACCCCTGCCGAACTTGTCCAGGGCATTGCCTATTCCTATGTCCTGGGTCTCACCAAAACACCTGTATTTCCCTGAGATAAAACCCAGCACCTGCGTGTTCGCTCCGGAGACGTAAAGGGTTATAGGGTCTTTCAGGTCTGTTTTCAGGCGGCCGATTTCTATATGGGATATACAGTGGTTCACTCCCAGAAGCGGTTTCTTTATTTTCTCTGCCAATTCCTGCGCAAAATTCAATCCCTTATAAAGGCAGGGTGCAAGCCCTGGTCCCTGGGAAAAGGATATCAAATCAATGTCTTCCAGTTTTATTTTTGCCTCTTCCAGCGCCTTCTCCAAAACAGCATCCTTGACTTCCTCATGATGTTTCGCTGCCTCTGCAGGGTGTATGCCCCAGCCATGGGGTGGCCTATACATATCGATTATGCTGGCGAGAACCCTGCCGCTGTCGTCAACAATACCGATGGAGAAACTGTGCGCCGTACTTTCAATTCCGAGGCAAATCATGTGTCCCATCTCCCAAATTTATCCGAAGGGTTTAAATTTCTTTTCTCTTATAGTTAATCAGGGTTTTGATATGGGGATAGCTGTTATTCATTATTTCGATAAAACCGATAATTGCATTCCAGACCTTTACGGTGCAATATTTAATATCAATCACACCGGCCAAGAACATTGTGGTGTGGCTCTGCCTGTTGATGGTGATTTTTCAAGGTTCACAAATAACGGTCTTGTGAGGGGATTAAAAATTCCCAGAGGTACAAAGGGTTATTTTGGTGTTGGCAGTGTTGGTAATCATCCTGATCACCAGCCTTTAATAGTGGGGGCATCCAAACTACCCAGGTATGCTATAGTCTTTGATGGTTTCATTGTTAACAGGGATAAGCTGAAAAAAGACATGGACGGTTTCTTGTCGCCCTATGATACTGAATTAGCAGGTAGAATTATTTCTCAGGGTGATAGTATCGAAGATGGTATAAGAATGTTAGCGGAAAAAGCCAAAGGTTGCTTTTGTCTGGGTATCGCAACAGAGGAAGGGGAATCCTATGTTGCCAGGTGCCCTTTGGCTACAAAACCGCTAATGCTCGGGTCTGGAAAAAGGGGTCATGCTGCCATAACAGAATCAAGGGCATTCAGAAAGATTGGAATGAAGCCCACAAGGGACTTTGGGGCAGGGGAAATCATAAAAATGGATGAGAATGGTATTTATCCCTTGGATCCCATTGAAGGAAATGGGAGTAAGATCTGCTCTTTTTTATGGGGATATAGCTCCTGGCTGGATTCGATTATTGAGGGTATACCAGTAAATGTTGTAAGGGAAAAGGTTGGAGCAATTCTTGCTGAAAGGGATAAAAAAAATGGTCTGGTGGCTGACAGGGTTACAGCCATCGAGGATTCCGGCAAGGCCTACGGAGAAGGATACGCATTCCATGCTAAATTACCATATTTCAGTATTGCAATAAAATATCCATATTTTGTAAGAAGCTATACAAAGTCCAGAGATGAGAGAAAGGTTGAGGCTAAAAGCAAATGTTCTACAGTCGATAATAGAGCAGAAGGGTTTGTTCTTGTTGTTTGTGATGACTCACTCAGAAGGGGAACAGTAACCGAAGGTGGTCCGCTTGATTATCTCAGGGAAGCAGGTGCAAAGGAAATACATGTCAGGTTTGGAACTCCGAGAAACCATTACTATTGCAGGCTGGACTATATGGATGCAAGGGATGACACGTTGCCGGCAAATAGGTTCAAGACTGATGATGAATTGGCAGAGGAATTTGGGGTTGATAGTGTAGCATTCCCCACAGAAGACGAGTATAAACAGGCACTACTGAAAGGAAGCAGTTTGAAGGGAGATGACGTATGCTGGTCATGTTATTCAAGCGGTGATTTCGGTTTTCTTGAGTAAATTTTATAAACCCCCACCCGCATATTTCTATAAAGATGCCTTATGAAAATAAGCGGAATTCAAAACGGAATTGAAGCATTTTCTGGGATAATTATAGGCATTATTATACAGTAGTCTCGCCCGAATTTTATGGGTGGGATAAGAGGTTTTATGGCTAAAAAGATTTCTCTCGGTTCTGCGTTGAGTTTTATTTTCAGGTTTTTTCCAAGTAAATATATTGAGAAGATGGGGGAACATTTTAAGCTGCCAGAATCAATAGATTAATATGACTTTATACAACCCACACAAGACAGAGAAGGAGATAAAAGATGTTTATTTCTTTTTCATTACAATTTTTTTACCTTCAATCCATAATTCTAAAATATCAGATTTTTTTATGTTTAATGCCCTTCTTACTTCCAAGGGTATGCATATAATTAGTGTATTTGCTGATGTCTTGATAACTTTCCTTTCAAACTTAATCATAAATATTAATTGTCACGTAGGCTTAAATATATACTAAGGAGAGTAAAAGTATATAAATAGTATATACTAAATATATATTATGAAAATAAAGGTTCCGGCTTCAATAACATTTAACAGGCATATAAGAAAAATGAGGTATAGATGGAAGTCAGACAAAAGCAAGGTTAGCACTTACTTCCCAGAACAAAAGAGGATAGTGTTAAGAATAGCAAGCTCTGGTATAGGTACAAAACCAAACAAATTAGATAAACAAAACAGGCAGGTTGATGTATTATTTAAAAAAATAAACAAGAAATGGAATGTTGAAATAAAAAGAATGAATAGAAAATCATTGACTTTACATTGCAGACCATATTCAAAAAGCGTTCACACATATATCCAAATTACTCTTAACAGGAAAATTCCAAATAAACTGAAAGAATATCTGGAAAGGAATATAAAGACAAAATCTTTTACAATTCCTATCATTGCAGAAATTGATTTGAATGAATGGAAGGATATTGATTTGAAACCGTGGGATTTTTTATATCATACAGAAATATATGCAAAAGAATTAATGGAATGTGCTCTGAAAATGGGTTTTACTATAGATTACGTATCCAAAGGTAGGAATTATGATTTACAATTAATTGGTCCAAAAGACAAAAGATTTATAATTGCAATTTCTTCACACAATGCAAAAACTGATACTAGAAGCAAGCAGCATAGGATTTCTAAGGCTTTATTAGATATTGCAAAAATGATTCCTATGTTGTCAGAAAATAAGCATTTCATACCTGTGGTTATAACACAGCCATTTGATTTTGAAAAATCTTGGTCATTCACAAGTGACGGGTATATTAATTTTTATAAAAAGCATTTTAATATTAACTTTATAGCAACTGAATTCGATGGTGATTGGAAAAAGAAAGTTTTAAATGAGCTAATAAAAATTGAGCTAAAAACTGGTAGGTAAAACTATGTTATACAATCCACAGAATATAGAAAATGAAATTTTAAGGTTTTGGAAAAAGCAAAGGATTTTCGAAAAGCTCAGAAAAAAGAATAAAGATAAGAAACCATGGTCTTTTATTGATGGACCCATAACAGCAAATAACCCAATGGGAGTTCACCATACATGGGGAAGGACCTATAAGGATATTTTCCAGAGATTCAAAGCAATGCAGGGCTTTGACCAGAGATTCCAGAACGGATTTGATTGCCAGGGGTTATGGATTGAGGTTGAAGTGGAAAAAGACATCGGGATGAATACAAAAAAGGAGATTAAGGCGTTCGGCCTTGACAAATTTTCAGAAGCATGCAAGAGAAGAGTTGCAAAATATTCAAAGATTCAGACTGAGCAGTCAATCATGCTTGGTCAATGGATGGACTGGAAGAATTCTTACTATACACTAACAGACAATAATATCGAACACATATGGCACTTTCTCAAAAAATGTCATGAAAACAAATGGTTGTTTGAGGGAACAAGGGTGCTACCGTGGTGTTTGAGATGTGGGACGAGCCTGAGCCAACATGAGATGACAGATACATACAAGGAAGTCATACACAAAGGTGTTTTTATTGCGCTTCCGATAATTGGAAAAGAAAATGAATATCTACTGGTGTGGACGACCACGGCATGGACGCTTGCAGCGAACATTGCTATTGCTGTGCATCCAGACCTAAAATATGTTAAAGTGAAACAGGGAGACAGGCATTACTATCTGTCAAAGGCGACCCTCTCAAAGCTTGATGGAAAATATGAGGTGGAGCAGGAACTTGTTGGATTTGACCTTGTTGGAATAATATACAAGGGCCCTTTTGATGAACTGCCGGCACAAAGAGGGATTGTCCACAGGGTTGTTGAATGGGACATGGTTGGAGAGGAAGAGGGAACAGGGATTGTTCATATTGCGCCCGGGTGTGGTATGGAGGATAACGAATTAGGGAAAAGGGAGAGACTTGAGGAGATTGCCCCTCTTGATGAAGAAGGCAAATATATTAAAGGCTTTGATTTTTTAACAGGGAAGAATGTTAAAGGAATCGAACAAACTATTTTCGACAGCCTTAAGAAAAAAGGGATGCTATACAAGGTAGAGGATTACTCGCACAGGTATCCTACATGCTGGAGATGCAAGGAAGAGCTTGTTTTTAGAATGGAAAATGCATGGTTTATTTCCTCCAAGGAAATAAGACCTAAAATGAAGAAGGCAAATAAAGAAGTTGAATGGGTTCCTGGTTTCGGGCAGAAAAGAATGGATGACTGGCTGAACAACATGGGTGACTGGAACATATCAAGGAAAAGGTACTGGGGCCTCCCGCTCCCCTTTTACAGATGCAAGAACAACCACCTAACAATCATTGGTTCAAAGAAAGAACTGAGGGAAAAGGCTGCAGACAAGAAAAAGGTTGACAATCTAAAAGAGCTCCACCGGCCATGGATTGATGAGATAAAGATAAAGTGTCCTAAGTGTAGTGAGGTGGCTGAGAGTATTCCTGATGTAGGAGACTGCTGGCTGGATGCGGGGATAGTTCCTTTCTCAACATTAAAATATATGAACGATAAGAAATACTGGAAGAAATGGTTCCCTGCTGATCTTGTAGTGGAGATGCGAGAACAAATCCGCCTCTGGTTCTATTCCATGCTTTTTATGGGCATAACCCTAGAAGGCAGGACACCGTACAAAAGGGTAATGATTTACGAAAAGGTAATGGATGAAAAAGGAGTGCCTATGCACAAGAGCCTTGGGAATGCTATATGGTTTGACAATGCCGTCAAGAAGATGGGTGCTGATGTAATGAGGTGGATTTATGTATCACAGAACCCTGCAAGGAATCTGCTTTTTGGTTACACTCGGGCCAAGGAAGTCCAGAGGGATATTGATATCATATTCAATCTAAGCAATTACATCAAGATATACTGTGAGCTGAACGGATTCAAAAAATCCAAGCCAAAGAATTTGGACATAGCAAGTCAGTGGCTTTTCTCAAGAACAGAATCCGTAAAGGAGGAGGTTACAAATCACCTTGAAAACCTAAATCCATACCTTGCAATAACCATTCTGAAAGACTTTGTTCTCAATGACCTTTCAAGATGGTATGTGCATATAATAAGGGACAAGCTCAAAAGGGATTATAAGGGAAGCGACAAGCAGGGAATACTTTATGCAATGTATTATTCTATGCTTGAAGCAATCAAAATGCTTGCCCCCATGCTCCCGTTTGTAACAGAGAAAATGTATCAGGACTTCTTCAGAAAATATGAAGGAAAAGAAAGCGTGCATCATTTTGATTGGTCTGTTTCTAACAAAAGAAAGATAGACAAAACACTGGAATCCCAGATGGA
>JAUWZW010000066.1 GCA_030615165.1 Candidatus Aenigmatarchaeota archaeon | reverse complement strand
GCTATCACAACAAACCCGTCTGATGATATGAACCACTTGTAGGTTTCATACCAGCGCCTCTTAGGCTTCTTGGGTTTCTCTGCAGGAGCTGGCTTCTCCCTGATAAAGGGTGTTACATCCGCCACATCCGGCTCAGGAATGCTTTCAAGCTCTTCCTTCTTCTCCTCTGCGACCTGCTCTGCACCAGCAAGCTTTTTCTTGGCAAATTTTGAGCCCTCAAAATAACCGGCGGCATTCTCCTCAGGGCTCTTCCTGAAATCAAGCTCTATATCCTTTCCTTCAAGCTCTACAACAACAATGCCTTCACCCTCCCTTATCTCCTTTATTGCCTCTGCTTCCGGCGTGCTCTCTGACCTTACCCTTCGCTTTATCTCATCCCATGAAAGGCCGGAACCCTTCGCTTTTTTTATGCCCTCAAGAATCCATTCAACTGTTCCGTAGTGCCTGTAAATCAGGTCAGCCTTTTCTTTTGATTCATCCCTGGCACCTGTCCACTTCT
This sequence comes from Candidatus Aenigmatarchaeota archaeon, assembly GCA_030615165.1. Classification (GTDB taxonomy): domain Archaea; phylum Aenigmatarchaeota; class Aenigmatarchaeia; order QMZP01; family QMZP01; genus JAUWZW01. The sequence goes on along the minus strand of JAUWZW010000066.1, from coordinate 3,091 downwards.
CCTTGGCTTCTTCCACCTTTTCAACAATTCTCTCCACCTTCTCAACCTTCTCCTTAACCACCTTCTCTGCCTCTTCCCTGGCAGCCTGTATATCCTGCCCTGAGAAGAACTCATCCAGGGCTTCTGAAAAGGATTCTGCCTGTTTGGGTTCTTCTGAGCGGCTCTTTAACCTGAAGGGTGAGACTGTGTCATTGTAGATGGACGGGTTGGGTTTTTCCTTGCCCAGAAATATAACAGTGTTATATATTTTCCCTGCCTCCTGGTCTGTCAGGTCTTTTCCAATCTTTGCCCCGTCAACCCCTGCCCTTTTGCAAATCTCCATGGAATAAACAGAGCCGAATCCAAAACCCACTGCAAGCAGCTCCCCTGCCCTCTTCTCAGACCTCTGCAGAATCCTCTGGAAGCTCCCGGGGTCAATCTCGAACGGGTTCACCTGCTCAGGCGGGTACTTGTATGGAACCTTCGGCCTCACCTCCCTGTGCCTCCATCTCTGGATTTCCAACGGCATTATTATGTTGTATGACGAGTCGCACAGGATTGCATTTCCCTTTGAGAAAAGCTCGAAAATCAGTATGTGCTCATCTGTTACTATCTCCACAATCCTGTCAAAGCCATGCTGCCTGACATCTCTAATCCTCTTACCCATCAGATGCTTGCGAAGGAACATGCAGAAGTTGGGTGGCTCCTGGGGTACAGCCTTCTTTTTTGTTGTGATGAAAAGCTTGCCTCCTTCAGGCCCGCTATCCACGTACAGCCAGAACCCTCCCTTAGCCGGCGCAAATATATCTATCAGAAACTGTTTCGTACCTGAGCTTCCATACTGGTAAATCTTCCTGAAAACCCCGCCTATAAGCTTCTGCTCCAGTTCCCTCACCAGGAACCTGAGGTCAAGGGATGTTATCTCTTTTTTGGTTTCAGCAGGCTTCTCTTCCTTTTCCATCTCCCCTGTCTCTTCCTTTATCTCTTCCTTTTCATCATAACTCCCTTCGGATTCCCTGAGAATATCCTCTGCGTCCATGGTATTAATTAATTGGGATTTAATATATTAACTATGTTCGACCCTGTGGATTTGGCAAAGAAGACAGAGGAACTGGTCTGCAAAGGGGATGAGCGCAAGTACTACAGGTTCCGCTCTGCAAAGTTTTATGGGGGTATAGCAACAGCAGACTGTGTTGGATGCAACATCCGCTGCGCCTATTGCTGGGCATGGAACATAGTGAACAGTCCTGCAAAATCCGGGGGGTTCTATTCCCCTGATTATGTTGCAAAGAGGCTTGTTGATATTGCGCGCAGCGCAGGTTTTTCACAGGTAAGGCTGAGCGGGAACGAGCCTACAATAGGCAATACGCACCTTTTATCTGTTCTGGAAAGAATCCCGAAGGACATAACATTTATCCTGGAAACTAATGGAATCCTTATAGGTCATGACAAGGCCTATGCAAGGGAGCTCTCAAAGTTCGATAACCTGCACGTTCGGGTCTGCCTGAAGGGCACGAACCATAAGGAGTTCGGGAGATTCACAGGCGCAGACCCTGATGCGTTTGAACTGCAGCTCAGGGCCCTGGAGGAGCTGGAGAGGAACAGGGTAAAGTATCACCCAGCGCTCGGCGGAGCAGACCTTATCCAGGCAGAGAACATAGAATGGCTGAAGGAAAGGCTGGCGCAGATAAACCCGGACCTTCCGGACCACCTGGAGCTCGAGGAAGTGATAAGGTATCCTGCTGTGGTGAAAAGGCTAAAAAAACTTATTATCTAAAATTAAGTATGAAAATAGCTTTGGGCGCAGGCCACGGCGGATTTGAACTGAAGGAAGCGGTTAAAGATTATCTGGAAAGAAAAGACCGTTATGAAGTCACGGACATGGGGAATTACGAGCTTGACCTAATGGATGATTTCCCTGATTTTGCCCACCCAGTTGCCTCTGCTGTCAATGATGGTAAATATGAAAGGGGAATCCTTTTCTGCACGACAGGTATAGGCATGTGTATGGTTGCAAGCGCATACCCAAATGTTTTTGCAGCTGAATGCAGCACCCTTGATGATGTGAAGCATGCAAGGAAACACCAGGGTATTAATGTGATGGCAATCGGCAGCGGAAATGTCACTACTGAATACGCCCTGGATATGGTTGATATCTTCCTTACCATAGAACCGCGTGGAGGGAAATATGAAAAGAGAAGGGCCAAGATAAAGCCTGAGCTGTAAACCTCTAAAGCTATTAATTAAAAATCCCCAATAATATACTATGTATTCTGAAAAAATCCAGAAGGTCCTGAAATTGCGGAAAATAAAAATCGGGGACAGGGTTCTGGTTAAAAAGCTGGGGAAGAAGACAGAGGGTATCCTGATGCCACAGACAGAGGCAGGAGACCCCGAAACCCTTGTTCTTAAGCTTGATTCTGGATACAACATGGGCATAAAATTCAAAAACGCAGGGATTGAGAAGTCAAAAACAAGGGAGCCCAAGGCAGTTGAAGAGGAAGAGGAATACGAGCTTGGAAAGACTAAAAAGAGCCTCCTTAAGGTAAAATTCAACCCCAGGAAGCCCTCAATATCCATAGTTTCTGTTGGCGGCACAATCGCCTCAAGGGTTGAATATGAAACAGGCGGGGTCAAGGCAATGGAGGACCCGAGGGAATTCCTGCACAACGTGCCCGAACTGGGCAGGATTGTCAACCTCAAATCCATTGAGAGGCCTTTCACCAAGATGTCCGAGGACATGGACTACAGGGACTGGCAGGAAATAGCCAAAATAGCTGCAAAGCACCTGAATGCAGGGGACAGTGGGATTATAGTAACCCATGGAACGGATTTCCTGCACATGACTGCAGCAGCTTTATCATTCTTCCTGCGCGACCTCACAAAGCCCGTTGTTTTGGTGGGTTCGCAGCGCTCTTCTGACAGGGGCTCGAGCGATGCAGGGATGAACCTGATTTGCGCATCCCATGCAGCCACAGGCGAAATCGCCGAGGTTGGCGTGTGCATGCACGGAAGGATAGATGATGATTACTGCCTTTTCATAAGAGCCACACATGCCAGAAAAATGGACAGCCAGAGAAGGGATGCTTTCAGGCCGATAAATGAATATCCC
>JAUWZW010000015.1 GCA_030615165.1 Candidatus Aenigmatarchaeota archaeon | reverse complement strand
AGGAGCAGGGAAAGAATTAAAGGCGTGGTTTTATTCATAAATATAGTTCACTAAATTGATTAATATAAGTTGTCTTTTATGGGTCTGTAGCTCAGTTGGATAGAGCGCCAACCTCCTATCAAGGGGGTTAGTTGGATGTCGCAGGTTCGACTCCTGCCAGGCCCGTTATCCCCTCTCTGCATTCTGCATATTTAAATCTTTACATGAACAATGTTTTATTATGACGAGGATAATATGCCTGGCTTCGGGAAAAGGAGGCGTAGGCAAAACTGTGACAACATCAAACCTGTCCACTGCGCTTGCCCAGTTTGGGAAGAGGGTTGTTGCAATTGACGGGAATCTGACAACATCCAACCTTGGCCTGCATTTGGGTATTCCCCTGTATCCTGTTACCCTGCAGGATGTTCTGAAAAAGAAGGCAAGGCTGAAGGAGGCAACATACTATCATCCGGCTGGTTTCAGGGTTGTTCCGGCCGATGTTTCATTCGAGAAGCTTATGCTTCCGAAGGCGCATGACCTGATGGATATTTTTTATAGGCTTACGGGTGATGCTGATTTTGTTTTGATAGATTCTGCTGCAGGCCTGGGCAGGGAGGTACAGGCTGCTGTTGAGGCAGCCGATGAGATGATAACCGTTACAAATCCCGAGCTTCCCGCCCTGACCGACGCAGTAAAGCTGAACAGGCTGGCTGATAAGTTTGGGACACAAACTCTTGGTGTGATTATAAACAGGGTAAAAAACGAGCCCCATGAGTTCAAAACAGAGGATGTTCAGGATTTCCTTGATATACCGTTACTTGGATATGTTCCTGAGGACAGGAATGTTTCAAAATCCATTGCAAAGAAGGAACCCCTCGTAACATACAGACCCCATTCTAGGGCAGCACAGCAGTTCAAGGCAATTGCCGCCCAGCTAATAGGAGAGGAATACAAGCCCAGATTTACATTTGGCCTGGCTTCAAGGCTTTTCGGCTGGTTAAGGTGAACTACTTCTTTAACTTTTCAAAAATCTGCTGCAGGTTCAGTTCAAAGCCTGCAACCGGTTTCTCAAGGTTCCATCTGCTGAGAACAAGAGGGTGGATTTCACCAATCACACCGATTTCCTTGCCTGAAACGATTATAGAGGCAGCCCTGCCCTTTATGAAGCTTGGATGGTTTGATTGTTTCAGGCTGTACTTCAGGCCGAGGTTTGAAAGCAGGGCATCGAGCATGCTTGAAACCTCCTCATAGCCGATGGTTGTATTGCTCAGGACAAATGCCAGTTTCCTGACATCCCTTGTCTTTGTTTCTTCCCTTTCATCAAGGAGGATGATATCACCTATCTCGAATATCCTCTGGGGATATTCCCTGTTCTTGTTTCTGGAGAGGAATTCCAGAACACCGGGCAGGAGAGAATTCCTGAAAACACACCAGTTGGATGAAATGATGTTTTCTATCTCAACAACAGGGGATTCAGGAAGGTTCATCCTGTCGAATAGGTTCTTCTTGCTTGTAAGGGTATAGGAAAGGATTTCCTGGTTGCCCAAGCCAATCATCATATCAGCCGCAGATTCTGAGAAGGCTTCTATCTCGCTTTGTTTCCCGATCGTTGCAAGCCTTGGTACTATTGGCTCTATCTTATCATAACCATAGGATATGAGCACATCCTCAACAACATCCCTTTCATGCATTATGTCCTGCCTGTAGGCCGGATACAGCAAATCCACTACCTTTCCCTTTGGCTTTGCTTTATATCTTGCCTTCTCAAGGAGCCTGCAGACATCCCTTATCTTGAGGTTCAGGCCGGACAGCCTGTTCATGTAATCTATATGGACCCTTGTTTTCTTTGGTCTGAGGTCTGGTGTAACCATTTTCTTTCCGGGATAGATATTTTCAACGGATTCCAGCCTGCCTCCCCTGTCTGCCAGTGGTGAAACAATAGCATTCAGGGCTGGTACCAGGAATCTGAAGTCAAAGCCGGTGCATTCAACAAATACATCCCTGGTCTTCCGGGTGACCTTCCCTGTATAGTTTGAATTGATTATTGGGGGCAGGCTGAGGACCTCTCCGGCTGAGTCAATAAGGATTGGGTACTCAGGGCATCCCTCAAGCAGGTGCCTGAACTCCTTTCCCTTCGGGTGTTTCTTTAGAATTTCCCTTGGTGTCATTTTCTGCTTGAACTCCAAAGGGACGAATTTTATACCATTTGGCTTAACTGTTGTATATTTTACAGGTGGCTTTATCCTGCGCATGTCATAAACACCTATTGCAACCTCCTTCCTGTTTCTCCCGAATGTCAAGGAGATCTTTTCCTGTAATTGTATCATCTGGGAAAGGATATCATCATTTATCTTCAGGTTCCTTACAACGGCGCACACTATCAGCGGTCTTATCTTGTTTACCTTTGGGTCAACATTTACAACAATGTTGGATTTTCCGACTCTGTACTCTGGTAGGCCTGGTTTGCCGTACCTTCCTGCAATCTCCCTTGCTATGCCCTCTGCTGACCACAGGTCTGGCCTGTTTGTGTCCTTTATGTCGATCTTCAGGTTTACACCATCTACTGCCTCTATTTCACCCTTTGCGTAAAGGATTGCCTTTTCCCGCAGTTCGTCTAATGGGATGTGCTTTCCAACAAGGGAAAGCAGGTCTTCATAGTTGACTTCTATTGTGGGCATATTATCACATAACCTTTTTGAAATTCGTGTTTGCATATAGGGCATTTATACCTTGTATATTTTTTATCTCTATATTTTGAATATGAGTAACCATTTTTCCAAATTTTTTTGTGATCACATTTTATACAGGGCATTTTTATTGTACCCAACCTTTTCCTTTTTAATTCCTTTCTTTTTAGATTTAATTTGTTGTAATTTATAATACGTAGTTTGGCTTTTTGTTTATCTGCATGCTTAGAGAGAGGCAATAATATTTTTGCTAATTTTACGACAGATTTTCGATTACTCATCATAACTCTGTATAAATCAAGATTGCGTATTATTATACCGTTTATTGTGTTTTCAGTGCCTTTTTTTCTTACCATATATAGATGGGAACTGAAACCAAGTTCTTTTAATTTTTGATGAATTTGATCCAAAATGATTTTATCGGATGTACCTAAACTAAAAATTAAATCTTTATATTTTCCATTATATTTTTTGTGTTGTGTTATTATCCAACTTCCTTCACTGTCACAGTAACCAGCCAAGAATGAATAAAATAGTTTTTCATTGTTTAAAATCCAATTTGGGATTGTTTTGAGTTTTTCTATTAAAAATTCAAAGGAAGAGTGGAGATAACAACAGATTCTTCGGGATTTCTCAGTAAAACCTCCATTACATTCATATTCATTAATATGAGCATATTTAGCAAAAGATGCTCTAAACATCTTCATTTGAGATATTTTGGGCGAAGTCGTAGAAACTGCTATTAATCTACAATGTTTTCTTGCATGAATATCCCCGGTTCTCAAACCAAGTAAATAAGCCTTTTCCTTTAAATCTCCAGAAAATTCAAATCTAATATAGTTCTTTCTACTAGAAGGTCTCCTTTTTATGCCAAATTTGTCCATATGATAAGCTATACCGCCATCAGATCGCATTCCAAATTTTCTAGCTATTTGAGAAAGCGAAAGTCCTCTTTTCCAGTACAGATCATTTAAAACATCTTCAGTTATTTGATTTTTATCCATATTTCACCTGATTTTACCTTTTAATTGTTATCTCCAGCAATTCCTTTTCCTTTATTTTGAATCTCTTAACAACAGTTGATGGTATAGTAATAACTAAAGCATTGCCGGTTTTCCAAGTATATGCGTCAAATGTTCTTTTGAATTTTTCCTTTACCATGTATATATTTTGTATTTACATATATTTAAAGTTATCTGCAAAGAAATTAAATAACTGGCATCTCTCTTAACCATTTTAAATTTTTAGAGAACAATTCTCGTATATCCTTGATGTCTAATTTAATCATGGCAAGTCTGTCTATACCCAAGCCCCAGGCTATTACCGGTATATCAATTCCTAATGGCTCTGTAAGTTCTGGTCTGAAAATCCCAGCCCCACCGCTTTCTATCCAACCCATTTTTGGGTGTTTAACATAAAGTTCTGCACTGGGCTCTGTAAAGGGAAAGTATCCGCTACTGAACTTTACCTTCTTTGTTCCAGTAAATTCAATAGCAAACTGTTTCAATATGCCCAGCAGGTTTTTGAATGTGAGCGAGGGATCTATAACTATTCCTTCCACTTGGTTGAATTCCACGCCATGTGTAGCATCTATTACATCAGGCCTGAAACATCTTTTTATAGCAAAATATTTTCCAGGGATTTCAACACCCTTTGCAAGCTGCCTTGCTGAGCATGCTGTCCCGTGTGCCCTGGGCATTAATTGTGAAGCCTTCTTCGGGTCCCATTTGTATCCCCAGCCTGTTGAGCCTGTTTTCCAGCCGTTTTCGTGTGTGGCTTTGACCTGGGAGACAATCCTTGGTTTTGGGAGTTTCCCGTGTTTTGGATGCTTCAGGGTGTAGGTCTGTGCCCAGTCTCTGGATGGGTGATCCTGGGCCTGATACAGGGCATCGAAGTTCCAGAACTCTGATTCTATCATCGGGCCTGTCATCTCCCTAAAACCAAGTTCAACCAGCTTTCTCCTTACAAGGAATAAGAAATGGTTGTAGGGTTGTCTCTTGCCTGGGTAGATTTTAATCCCCTTCGCGGTTACGTTGTAGGGCTTCAGCCTGACCCTTTTCCATAGCCCTGTTTTTATGAGCTCAGGGGTCAGGTTTGTTATCTCTTTTCCTATCATCTTTTTTGCCTCGGTCACAATCCCTGTTTCCTTTTCTATTAGTTTTCTTTTCAGCAGCAGATTGAGAATTTCGTCCCCTAACTCTTCAGCCCTGGAAACCATTTCAAGACCTTCCTGTGCAGCGGTTTTTGTTGGTTCCTTTAAGAGAATGAGTTTTCCCTTCTCTATCTTCACCCAGTTATTCTTCTTTGCCCAGAGAAGGGCTATGTTGAAGTTCTTTATCTTTTCCCTTGCCTCCTTTATGGGAAGCGGGGCTTTCAGAAAGTTTGCAAGATTTGTCTCCGGCAGGCCATCCCTGAGATACCTCTTGCCCTCTTCTGTTAATCTGTACATATCTAATAATTGGTGCGTTGATTTATAAGAAATATATTTAATCTACCATTTCGAGAAGTCCAGTTCTGGTCTTCCCTTTATCCTGTCAACCACGCCGGAGGCGAATCCCTTTGTATAGGCCGCTGCAATCAGTGGTATGAATATCAGGATGAACGGTAAGGCTGTATTCAGGAGGCCTGCTTTGACCTGACCTACAATTGATGTATTCACCCCGATAAATACCCCCACAAGGGATATCAGGGCTACAGAGACCAACAATGTTGTTGTGCCCAGTCCCTGGAGCATGGGGATGGAGAGCAGCAGAAGGATTGGTGTCATTGTGAACGGGTCCTGGAATACCAAAACGCCTATAAAGGCAAGGAATATAAGGAACATGGGATAGAAAGATACCAGGGACTGTATGGATGTTAAATAGGGTCTCTTGTGATTCAACAGGCAGAAGAATGTTCCCCTGCCGTATCTTTGTTTTGCCTTTAAAAGCTCTCTGTAGGTCTCCGGGTCCTTTGTCCTGACCAGTGCCCTTGGTTCATATTTTATACTGTAGCCTGCCTTAACAGCCTTTGCGTTAAAGTCCCCATCCTCAAGTATGGTTCTGGAGAATCCTCCTGAATCCAGAAAGGCCTGTCTCTTTACCAAAAGGCAGCAACCCCTTGCTGAGAGTATTGATTTGAAGTTCATCTGTATCTTCAGAAGGTTCTGGTGCATTGAGTACTCCATGTCTGAGAATTTTGCAAGAAGGTTTCTCCTGTTCTTTGCCGCAAACCTTGGCGCCATTATACCCACCTTCTCGCCATCAGCCTCATAGCCCTTGAAGGATTTCATCAGGGTTTTCAGTGTGCCCTTCTGCATTGTTGTGTCAGAATCCAGAAATAAAAGGAAATTTCCCTTTGCATGTTTTACTGCTTTGTTCAGGGCAGGACCCTTTCCCTCCCTTTTCTTGTTTTGGATGACCTTAAAACCATACTCCCTGCATATCTCTGGTGTTCTGTCTTTGGAATCATTTACAACTATCACCTCTTTGTTCGGGTAGTTTGATTTTCTGATTGAATCGAGGGTGTTTCTTATTGTGGATTCTGATTTGTAGGCTGGTATGAGGATTGAGACAAGGGGGAAGGATGTCAGGGGTTTAAATTTCTTATTCTTTAAACTATTTTCAAATCTCTGGGAAAGTAAGAAGAATGCAAGGGTTACAAGGATTATAAACAAAAGCACCAGTAACATAATAATATAATTGGTGCCAACCTCTTTTAAATGGTAAAACAGTGATTTAAGAGGGTGAATCTATGCGAATAGGGATATTTTCGGAAACCTTTTTGCCGCAGGTGAATGGGGTAGTTACATCCATATGCAACACGGCCAGGGTTTTATCCAAAAGGCATGAGATAAAGATATTCACTGTGGGAAAGGGTCCTAAAAAATTCAGTGGCTGCGAGGTTGTAAGATTTAAGGGCGCGACCTTCAGGCCATATCCTGAATACAAGTTCTATGTGCCAAGGGTTGGTGACCTGGGCTCGCTGATGAAGGAGGACCTTGATGTTGTTCATGTAAGGAGCTCTGTTGTTTTCTGGCTCCTGGCAAGGAAATTCGCAAAGGCCAAGAAGATTCCCCTTATCGGGACCTTTGACACGCCTGTATCCGATTATACGCATTATCTTCCTGTTCTGGGGAGATTTGGCGTGAGCAGGAAGTTGCTTGGGGGAGGGGCAAGAAAGTATTCTGTGTGGTATTACAACCAGTGCGACCTTGTCACAGTGCCTTCCGAATATACAAAAAGGCAGCTCATGTCATGGGGGTGCAAAAGGAAGGTATATGTTGTGAGCAATGGCGTTGATATCGGGAAATTCAATCCCGAACAGAGGAGTGAAGAGTTGAGAAAGAAGCTCTGCCCTGGGGGGGAGGCGCTTATTCTTCATGTTGGCAGGGTGACGGAAGAAAAGAGGGTCTCTGTGCTGATAAATGCTGCGGAAAGGCTCTCAAGGGATTTGAGGTTTAAACTCATTATTGTGGGTGATGGCCCTGCAAAAAAAGATCTGGAAGCCCTTGTGAAAAGGAAGGGGCTCGAAGATTTTGTTGTTTTTGCTGGGAGGGTTTCTGAGATGGAATTGCCGGTTTATTATGCAAGTGCTGACCTGTTTGTCACCGCATCAACCGTGGAAACACAGGGTATTGTGCTGCTTGAGGCTATGGCCTCTGGTCTGCCTGTTATAGGTGCAAAGGCAGGTGCAATACCGGACCTGGTGAAGGAGGGCAAGAACGGCTTTCTGTTCTGGCCTGGAAATGTAAACATTCTTGCAAAGAAGATTGAAGTTGTTTTGGATGACAAGGGGTTGAAAAAAAGGATGGGTGCCAAAAGCAGGGAAACGGTAACAGAACATTCCATTGAGAATGTTGCAAAAACAATGGAAGGCATATACAAGGGGATGTTGTGATATGGCATGGAATGATATATGGAAGGGGGTAGAGAACATAAGATTCGGCAAGGAGCCCTATGAATGGAAGTTCTACGGGATTTTGCTGGGGGATTATGATTTCAGAAACAAAAGGGTTCTGGAGCTTGGCTGCGGGACCGGGATAAATTCCATTCTTATGGGACTCAGGGGGGCAAGGGTTACTGTTCTGGACAAGTCAAGGGAGGCACTGGTCATAGTAAAGAAGCAGGCGGAAAGGGTTTCGGTTGATGTTGAAACCATCCATTCTGATGTCTTTGATTCTGATTTCAAGAATGAGTTTTCACTCGTGCATAGCGAGGGCCTGGTAGAGCATTTCATTGGAGAGAAAAGGCAGAGAATAGTTAATACACATGCAAGGGCTGCAAAAAAGGGTGGTCTGGTCTTGCTGATAGTTCCGCACAGTAAGTGCCCCTTTTACAGGTTCGGGAAGCTCCTTGCAGAGATATCCGGTTCATGGGCTTATGGGAGTGAATATCCCTATAGCAAGCCGGAGCTGAAGAGGAGGGTGGAACTGGCAGGGCTGAAGCCTGGTAAAATAATCGGTGGGGAGGCTTTGTTTGCCCTTGTGTGGGCCTTTGCTGCATTGGGCTTAAGCTCGAGCAGGCTTATGAGGAAGAGCATATCAATGCCTGCGTCAAGGGAAATCACAAAGCTGAATTATAATAATTTTTTTGCTGAGAGATGGGGCAGGGTTATAGGATGTGTTGGGGAGAAGGTGTAAGGTGTTGTCATGGAACCGTATGAATCTGTTGCTTTTCCAAAGGATTATGAAAGATACTGCAGGGATAAACTGGACAGGGTAATGAAGTTTCTTAACAAAAGGGACAGGATACTGGATGCCGGGTGTGGGGGGGAAATGCATCCCTATTGCTTTTTGAAGCTGAAAGAAACATATCCCAATCTTGTGGGTGTTGATTTGGACAACAAATGGAATCCAAGGATATTAAGGCAGGATCTGCTTGATTTGAAATTCAGGGATGGTGATTTTGATGTGGGCATATGCATGGATGTTCTGGAACATATAGAGGATTGGGAAAGGGCTCTGAACAACCTCATCAGGGTTTCTTCGAGAAGGATTGTAATTATAGTCCCAACAACCGAGAACAGGTTCTTCTCCTTTTTCACCAAAATGATAAGAAGGTTTATTGGTGTTGAGAACAGGATAATGGCAGGGCATCACAGGGAATTTTTTCCCGGACAGATAACAGGGTTCAGAAACCCCAAAATAGAAAGGGTCAGGTTTTACAAGATAGGGTTTCCTGTTTCATTTCTCTCAAAATTCATGAAAAAATTTAATTTTCTGTATGCGGGGATATACGTGATTGATTTGAAGGACTAAAATTTCTTTGAAACCCTCCGCAGACATATCCTGAGTTTTGAGAATCTGCTCTGCTTCTTGATAACAATGCTTGTTTGTTTGTTTTTTATTGCCTTGAAGATTTCCTCCAAGGTTGGTTTCTTTGCCTTTATCAGGGTTGCTGTGCTGCCGAGTTCTTCTGGGAAATGGGCATCTGTTCCAGCAACCCCTGGTAGGTTGTTTTTTGAGGCGAAGGTTTTTGCCTTCTTGTTGAAGTAGTTGAATACACTCCTCGGGTTGTAAACCTCAACTGCATCTATGTATTTTTTGATGTCTTTTATCCGGGAGCATACGCCCTGTCTGAGAGAGTCAAACGGATGGGGGATTATTATAAATCCGCCAAGTTTTTTGGCAATCCTGCAGGTCTCTAAGAGGTCAAGCTTTTGCTCTATGTCAAGCCGCGGGCCGAAAACTATTATCTCGCCCTGTTTTGTCCTGACCTCCTGGCCTATCAAAACAAGTGGTCTGCCTCGAGCAGCGCGCTGTGTATCCAGTGCGCCCTTTGTTGTTCCATGGTCTGTCACACCTATAACATCAAGCCCAAGCTCCCTTGCTCTTTTTACCAGCTCTTCCGGCTTTGTCTCAGCATCCTTGGTGGAGTAACAGGTGTGTATATGCAGGTCTGCTTTAAGCTCCATAATTTTATATAACCGATATTAAATATAAGGTATATGAAACATGATATCCTGGACATTGCAAAGCGCAGGGGTTTCTTTTGGCCATCGTTTGAAATATATGGTGGCGCATCGGGCTTTTACACATATGGACCACTGGGTGCTCTGCTAAAATTGAGGATAGAGAATGTTATGAGGGACTATTTTATGATAAAAGAAAATTGCCTGCTTATAGAGGCACCTGTTTTAACCACAGGGGATCCGTGGGTCGCGTCTGGTCATGTTGAAAACTTCACTGATATGACAATTGAATGCCAAAAATGCGGTGAAGCTTACAGAGCTGACCACCTAGTTGAGGAAAAAACAAGTAAGAGCACTGATGGTTTAAGCCTCCCGGAAATACAAAAGTTAATCCGGAAAAACAAGATAAAATGCCCAAAATGTTCCGGGGTTTTGGGTAGTGTATATGATTATAATCTCATGTTTAAGACATTCATCGGGCCGGGTAAAAACAAGGTCACTAGTTACCTGAGACCGGAAACAGCGCAGACAACATATATGCCTTTTAAGAGGCTTTATGAGATAGGGAGAAAACAGATTCCTTTGGGTGTTATTCAGTTTGGGAGGAGTTTCAGAAATGAGATATCCCCAAGAAAGGGCCTTGTAAGGTTAAGGGAATTCTCACAAGCAGAAGTGCAGTTCTTTATTGATCCCAAAGAAAAAAACAAACACCCAAAATTTAATCTGGTTAAAAATCTGAAATTTTCGGTTCTGACAAAAAATGACCAGAAGGGGAAGATACTGAAAATAAATGATTTGGTTAAGAAAAATTTAACGAATGAATGGATAGCATATTTTCTGGCAAGGTCAATGCAGCTCTTTGAAGGTGTGGGTATTGACAAAAAGAAATTGACATGCAGACAGCATAAGGATGAAGAAAGAAGTTTTTATTCATCTGATACATGGGATATTGAGTTTTTATCCGATAATTTTGGAAGGATAGAACTTGTTGGGATAGCAGACAGAACAGACTATGATTTGAAGAGGCATATGGAACTCAGCAAGAAGGATATGAAAATTAATCTGAATGGCAAGAAATTTATACCAAATATTATTGAAGTGGCATATGGGATAGACAGGCCATTGTTTTGTGTTTTGGAGTCCTGTTTGAAAAAGGATAAAGACAGGGTTTATTTTTCATTCCCGCCGGAGATTGCCCCGTACCAAGCGGCGGTTTTCCCTCTTGTTAGGAAGGACGGATTGCCCGGCAAGGCTAAAGAGGTTTATGAGATGCTGCGTGATGAGGGATTTTATGTACTTTATGATGAGGGATTCATAGGGAGGGCCTACTACAGACAGGATGAAGCTGGAACGATCTATTGTGTTACTTATGACTATGATTCCTTAAAGGACAAAGCAGTGACTATCAGGTTCAGGGACAATAAAAAACAGGTAAGGGTTAAGATAAAGGATTTGGCTGGGATTTTGAAAAAATTAATGAACAGGCAGATTGTATTTGAGAAGGCCGGGAAATTGGTGAAATAGGTTACAAAAGTTGTTTTCTTTTCATGTATTTTACTATCTCAGGTATGTTGTGTATTTCTTTAATGAACTCTTGTCCCAACTTTTCTGTTGATGCAATCACTGCATGGAATGTTCTATTCTTGTCGATTCCAATCTCTTCGTCTCCAATGTCATTTCCGTTCCAATCCAGAATCGCTCCTCCTGCTTCCTTTACCAGAAGGTAGCCAGGGCCCAGCTCCTCGCCTGTTTTCCTTTTTTCAGGGATGTGGCAGTTATCTGCAATAATAAATATGTCTATAGATCTGGAGGCAACCAAAACTAGGTGGGTGGCGGATGACCCGAAATCCTTTAACCATGCCCTACTACTGTATTTAACAAAATATTGGCCCAGATTGCCAAGCATGTATAAATCAGGCACTATTATTAGGGGATTTTTCCCTTCCATCGTTGTTCTTCCGCTGGTCTTTATTTGTTTTTCTTTCTTGTTTCCTTTTGTCCAGCCTTCCATAAGATGGGTTCCTTCACCCCTTTCTGCATAAAAAAGGTTTCCGGAATTGAACTCCAAAAAGCCTGAAGCCAAACAGTCCTTGAATCTGGGTATTGGTCTTTCAAAAACGCCTAGTATGCTTCCATGGGGAAGCATACCGAAACCGTCCCTGAAATTCAGGGTCCCGTCTATATCGTCATATACAACAGACTGTTCAGGTTCGGCACCGAGTTTTGTCTTTCCAGACTCTTCTGAATATACCACAAGTGGGACAGAATATTTTTTTATGGTTCTCAGGATAGCTCGACCTGCATCTATATCCGCCTTGGTGGTAATGTCTCTCTGGTGGCCTGACAGAACCTTCAATGATTCTCCTCCCTGTAAAACGGTCTCGTAAGCTGCACGGAGTGAATTCTTAACAAGATCTACGGGTTGCATAAAATCAGCTATTTCTTCTTTTCCCTCAGTTTCAGTATGGCTTGCGCAAGGTCGCCATGAGTTGCCTGAAGGGCCTCCGTAACCTCTTCTCGGCTGGCACCTGTCTTGTTGGCAACTGTGTCTATATCCTCTTCAGAGAATGGCTGTCGGGGCTTTTCCTCTACTTCACCTGTTATCTGCCATGTGTCCTGCCCCATCATGTTCACCTTTGCAACCTGCGGATTGGAGATAACTATCTCTTTATCCGGGGTTTTGATTATGACCTCTTCTGCCTCTATATGGTCTGCTTGGATGCCCATTCTTTTCATTGCGCGCTCTATTTGTTTTGGGTTCAGTTTCATAGTATTTAATTGGTTCATGTATTTATATTTTTGAATCTGTGCATGGGATATAACAGTGTTATATATTTAAGCTTTTTCTCCATTGTTTTTCATGTATGATTGAAGATTATTTGAATACTATCATGTCTAAATTAGACGATATCGAACCAGTAAAAACTTCTAGTCATTTTCCTAAACAAATTATTGAACCAATTGAAGATGAGCTTTTATTGAGTAAGGTTTACGTTAGAGGTAAGCCTAAAGGATATCCCTCTGGTTTTGGTGAACGAAAGCTAGAGGCAAGAAGCTTAAAAAAACCTACAAATGCAAAGTATCTTCAGATGCTTTTGCGTGTAGGAATAACTACTTTACACATCAAGGATTCACAAACTAAACAAAATTTAGATGCTGTTATTTTAGTTTATACTGGAGAAGCAGAAACAAAAGATATAGTAGGACCAGCAAAGGCGCATTTAGTTGAAGAGGCTGCTTATACAGCTCTTTTAGAAAATGGTGTAATTTCTGCTTCCTATTTTACTGCTACTAATTTACCTGTTTATCCTGCTCATGTGATCAGTTGGTGTCCGGAAGGGAAGGAAGGTTATGGCGGATGGCCTTACCCAAAGAATAAGTCGGGAATTTCAGATAGAATTGAAGAATTATTAAATATTTCGGGCATATCTGAAGATTCAAGGGCTTTTAGAGCTTTACCAGATTTAGTTATGCTTGCTGCTGATACTTACAGAGAATGTAATCCTGATATATAACACCGTTATATATTTAAGCGTTTGCGTTTCATGATACTTATTTTGCATAATATATTTTGGGTTTTAGGTGTGCTTTTATTTCTGATATCCAAATATATTTTGGGGTTTTTATGCTGGAATTCCAGATATTGGATGTTGACTACATAATGCTTAATGACAAGCCGGTTGTGAGGATATTCGGCAAGACAGCCAGTGGCGAAACCGTTTGCGCCTTCTATGAAGGCTATATGCCGTATTTCTATGCGAGGGGTAAGGGGGTTTTGGATTTGTTGAAAAACGAGCCCCTTGTTGTCAGGACAGAGGGTGTCAGAAGAAAATTTGTTTTCGACAATGATGAAGCAAAGGAAGTGATTAAGATAACCCTGAGGAATCCTGCAAAAACACCAGAGCTGAGGGAGAAGCTGAGAATGAACGGAGTAAAGCCCTATGAAGCAGACATTCTATTTAAATACAGATTTATGAATGATGTTGGTCTGGGTGGTCTGGGTTGGGTGGGTGTTGCCGAGAATAATATATCCACCAACACTGTTAAGGTTAGGAGGGTGATTAAGGCTGATAAACTGACCTCTATAAAAAGGGATGAGGATGCTCTACTGAAATACCTTGCATTGGATATAGAATGCGTCCCAATTACTCCGGGTGCTGTTCCAGAGGCAAGGAAGGACCCAATAATATTGATATCCCTTGTCTTCAATCAGGAATACAAAGGCAAAAAATCCCTTGTGCTCAGCACCAGAAGAGACCAATATGTAATGGGTTTTGATGATGAAAAGGCAATGCTTGAGGAACTGATTAAAATAATAAATGATTATGACCCGGATGTTATCACAGGGTACAATATAAATTCCTTCGACTTTCCCTATATACTGGAGAGGATGAAGCAAAACAATGTCAGGCCTGTCTTTGGCAGGTGCAATCAGAAATACGTGGTTGCGAGAAAGGTTGGAATGAGATACAGGGTTTCCATAACAGGGAGGATTATGGTTGATAGTTTTGAGATAGTAAAAAAGGATTTCTTCCTGCAGAGATACGGCCTTGACTTTGTTGCGGAAACCCTTCTCAAAGAGAAGAAGGAGGATGTAAAGCATTCGGAGATAGAGAAGCTGTGGAAGGGTGACCAGGAGGGTTTCAGAAAACTCATATCATATTCAAGAAAGGATTCTGTTCTTGCAATGGACCTGGTTCTGAAACTCAATCTTGTCGATAAATATATCGCACTTTCAAAGGTTTCGGGCACATTGCTGCAGGATACCCTGGATTCTGGTGAGACTGCAAGGATTGAGAATTTCCTTTTGAGGGAATTCGACAAGGAAGGCTATGTCTTTCCCTGCAAGCCGGATGGAGCAGAGATTAGCAAAAGAGAAAAGGAACGGGTGGTTGGGTTGAAGGGAGGATTTGTCCTGGAGCCTGAGAAAAAGCTCCACTCAAACGTTGCTGTGCTGGACTTCGCAAGTATGTACCCGTCTATAATTCAAACCTTTAACATATGCCCCACAACGATTGTCAGGAATGGTGGTTCAGCAGATGTGATTAAAACACCATCTGGCGCGAGGTTCCTTCCAAAAGAGACAAGAAAGGGGATAATTCCGAAGATAGTTGAGGAATTGATGAAGAATAGGCGGCGTACTAAAAAGAAGCTAGAGAGGTGCACTGACCCTGGCAAGAGAAGTGCGCTGGATGCAGAGCAATGGGCCCTGAAGATAATGGCAAATGCATTCTATGGGTATTTTGGTTATTCCAGGGCAAGAATATATGATTTGGACATTGCGAACGCAATCACAACATGCGGAAGGGAAACTATCAAAAAGACCGCAAATACAATAGAAAAGGATTTTGGTTACAGGGTTATATACGGTGACACGGATTCTGTTTTTGTCAAGATGCCTGAAGAGGACATGAAAAAGATATATGATATTGCGAATGATATCTCTACAAAGATTACAAAACAGCTCCCTGGCATAATGGAACTGGAATTCGAGAAGGTATTCAAAAGATTTCTCCCCTTAACAAAAAAGCGCTATGTTGCGTGGAGATTTATCCCTGTTGAAAAGGAAGGGAGAATAGAATGGGAAGAGGGAATGGAGATGAAGGGGATTGAAACTGTCAGGAGGGACTGGTGTGGCTTGGTTTCGGATACAATGAAAGAGATTATTGAAATGATCCTCAAGAAGGATGATGCTAAGGGTGCTGTCAATTACTTCAGGGATGTTGTGATATCCCTTGTCAAGGGAAATATCCCAATACAGAAACTTGTTATAAGAAAGACCATGACAAAGTCCCCTGGGAGCTATGTGGGGGTTCAGCCGCATATAGAGCTTGTCAAGAAGCTACAGGCAAGAAATCCTGCTGAAGCGCCTGGGATAGGGGACAGGATAGGTTATGTGATTGTCAAGGGGACACAGCTTCTTTCAAAGAGGGCAGAGGACCCTGTGTATATCATGGAGAAAGGCCTGCAGATTGATTCCCATTATTATATTGAGAACCAGTTGCTTCCCCCACTGGAAAGGATATTCAGGGGTCTTGGCGTCTCCAAGCCAGAGCTCCTTGGCAACGGGAAGCAGATTGGTATACTGGATGCACTGAGAAACCACCGTGCCCCAGAGACCAAGCCAATAAAAGAGCTGAGTGTCGGAGAGATGAATGGTTTCATATGCAGCAAGTGCAACAAGTTCTATCCAAGGGTCCCCTTAATAGGGACATGTGAATGCGGGGGGAATCTCCTGTTCTCAAGTTCACAGGGGCCTGCTGAGTGGGTTGTGACCTAAGCAGAGACAGAATCCTTTAGCACTGCTGCCACCTCTGCTCCTGCTTCTTTTACTGCTTCAGATTTTATTTTTGTATTGTAAATACATTGTGCACACACATCTGTGTTTCTGTTGTGTGTTTCCCAACAAACAGCTATATACGGTCCTTTCCTATGAACTGGGTTAAATGTTACCATATGTGGTGCTTGTAGTCTATAATTTTTAAGGATTTGTTTTATCTCATCTATCTTTTTATCAACGTATTTACCATCTCCCTCTATCTTTTTGTCAAACATGATTGTAGGTGTGTTTAATCCCAATATGCAATCAACATCAACCATTTTATCACCATCTTGAATAAAACATGATAATAAATTTTATAAGCACATGTGAATGTTCACACTTGCTTCTGTGGGTTTTTGTGAATTTCATTCCAGATTCATTTGAATTCTATGCGCTCATGTGAAATTCATGGTGAAGTTCCACTCGAAGTCATGGGGTCTGAACGGGTTTCCATGTGAAACAAGGGTTCCTTCATACAAGTTCATTTCAGCACACTGCAAGCCTGTTCACTGGAAATAAAGGGGTATGAAATTCACGTTACTGTTCATTCCTCATGTGAAGGCGTATCCTGGTATAGGCTTTATAAATTTTACTTCTAATTAAAGTAATGCGAGTAGAAAGGGTTGAGGCTGTGGTTGGGAATTACCCCCTTAAAATGCCATTTACCATAGCTTCTGGAACAATGACTGATGTACCCCAGGTTTTTGTAACGGTTGAGGTCTCTCATAATGGGAATAAAATAAGGGGATTCGGCCACAATTCTATAAGCCCTGTATGGGGCGATGAAAGGCTTGCTTCGGGTCTGAGCTTGGATGATGCAACAAAACAGGAAGTGGAATACATACAGCACCTGGCTACTGGGTTGGAGGGCTTTGAATTTAAGACCCCGTTTGATTTTTATCGTGAGCGCTGCTTGATAAACGAATCAGGGCTTCCTGATCTTGTTCATATAATGGATGTTTCGCCCATTGAGCTTTCACTCTGGGATGCGTATGGGAAGGCACTTAGGACAAATGTGTTTGACATCCCCTGTGTGAGGAACGCATTTAAAAACAATAGCTCACGTAGAGCAAGGGTGATGTACACATTGGGTGCTGATGAGGATCCGGAATCTGTAAGGCGGGTTATTGGTGATTATGGCATAACATCATTCAAGTTAAAGGTGAAGGGAAGCGAACATAAAAAATATGCCGGGGTTGTTAGTGATGTCTGCAGCGTCAAAGGCGTGGAAAACGTTGTTGTTGACGCAAACCAGTCCTTTGATTCTATTGCACACCTGAGGGATTTTATTGATAAACTTCATGTGTCCTTGGGTAATGGGTCGTTTGTTGTAGAAACACCTTTCGACAAATACTCTGACATAGATGTTAATGAGCTTGATAGGAACATTCCTGTTATTGCTGATGAGAATCTTGTAACCCATGAAGATGTGGATAGGCTGCATGGGTTGGGTTACATGGGGCTGGCATTAAAGCCGCCTGTAAGGACTATTGCTGGTTTTTTGAAGTCCCTATATAGGGCAAGGGAATTGGGAATGTTCTGTGTTGTGATGGACCTGACAACAGGCCCACCAATCGGATACGGTGTCCAGGTTGCATCTGCTTCGAGGCTTGGTGATGTGCCTACAGAGATAAATGGGTTTAAGTTTTATAGTTGGGATGGGTTGGTTGACCATGGGTTTCCGGGTGATAAATACAGGGATGCGTTTTATGTTAGGGACGGCTGTGTTGACCCGGATGTGTTTTTTAAGGGTAAGGGATGGGGCATTAGTGAAAAGGTATTCAATGCGTATAAGGAATTGTCATTGGTTTAGATGCCCATGTAGAAGATTATGAGAGGCAGCATCAGCACACCCATGGAATTGCTTCTCTTGACGCCGAACAGTGGGGCGAGCAGGCCGATTGAGGTTGAGGCAAAGAGGACCAGCAGACCCATGTGTCGTGTGAAGAGATAGGTAAGTACAATCAGAAAGATTATTATGCCAATGGTTAGTTTTGAATAATTAATCCCCTGTAACATTGAGATGATTCTTCTCACTGATTTTAACAACAGGATTGAGGAAACGCCTGTTGCTATTAATGCAACAGCAGTCAGCAGTATCAGTTCGTTAAGGCCGAAGCTTGTCATAACCTGCTGGACAGCAACAGCAGCGCCTGACCTTGGCCTGAAGATTGTGTACAGGGAAATAAGTGAGAACAGCGCAACCACTGTGTTGATTCCCCCTATTGATATGAGGAATTCCCTGTGGTCTTTCCTCCTTGTTATCTGCTGTGTCAGGATGGTTGCCTGGGATGCCCCCACACCCGGCAGGGTCCCGACAAGCACGCCTGAGAAAAGCGCCTTGATTGTGCCTGACAAAACCAGTCTTTTTTCTGTCCTCGGGAAACCCATGTCCTGTTCCGGGACACTGGTTTTCCTGTTCAGGCTTATTATAAGTGTGCTCAGACCGAACAGCCCTGTAAACAATGGGAAGAACATCACATGTGAAGGTAAGGTGAAGGAGTTCAAGACCATAAAACCGAGTATACCTGCCAGCATGAAGCACATGAAGGCATAAGCCTTCTTCCTGACACCGGGCTCTGAAAATATTATCACGAGTGCTATGATTATCAGGACCCAGTGGATATAGGTATGGATGTTCTGGTAGAAGAAGGGTATTACTTGTATTAGCAGGGGGAGTAGAACCAGGGACAGGAGGATGACGCCAACCCCGCCGATTACTGTTAAATATATTGCTTCCATGCCCCTGCCCTCCAGAAACATCTTATGCCCGGGAAGGACAGACAAGGCAGTGTCCCCTTCGGGCGCTCCCAGAAGTATGGACGGAATGAAATTCCATATGGTGTGCGCTATTGCCATTGCTATTATAACAACAGCCAGGCAATACGGATTTATGGCTGTCGCAAGACCCAGAAGCAACAGGGCTATTGTATTCACATGGAGCCCTGGTATCAGCCCTGTTAATGTGCCCAGGGCAATGCCAAGGAATGTAAAAAGGAGAAGCTCCAGTATCATGTTATTACAATATCCCCTCTTCTGTAGACAAGCTCCAGTTCACCAGTGCCCTTAGGATATTCCTCAGCAATCCCGGGTGCGCAGATTTCTATACCCGCCCTGAGTTCATACGGGCTGACCCCTGTTTCATTGAGCTTCAGGGCAGTTGTATTGAATATGACAAGTTTTATGCTTCCTGTCTGGTCTTCTATGTCTAGAAAAATATGGTTGTTTGAAACCCTTTTTGAGCTTATTGTGCCGCACACCCTGAAACCTTTTCCTACATCATCTATTGTTATTGTGTTGATGTTAATTGTTGCTTGGATCTGGTTTGAGATGTAGAAGAGCAGGATTAGACCTATTATGGAGCAGAGAAGCGCTGTGTTTCTTAATGTGGTTTCTTCCATGTTTTGTTATTTGTTTTGCTGTTAAATAAAATATTGTTACAATTCCTTCAAATAACTCATTTGTTCACTGCTTCCCTTTTTAAAAATAGACAGTCCTAACTGGGCCACCTCTTCTTTTAAAGTATCATCAGGATATACTGTATTAATAACAATTGTTGCTCCTGGGTGAACACCCATTATATATTCTGCAACCGGTTTCCAGCCGGCTTCTTCTTCAGGACTCGTCCTTAAACTATCCACTAAATAGAAGTCATATAAATTATCTACCTTTACTAAATTTATGACATCCTCTACCGAAGAAGCGGTATCTACCTGTTCACACCCACAGCACAGTTTTAGATAATCTGACCATCTTTTTAACCAATTGGGTAAATCGTCTACAATTAATGCTTTTTTCAGTGCCATGACTATCTGAATTATTTAAACTTTATAAATCTTCAAAAACAACCTCTCTTGTTTTCAGGTTTATCCTTACTGCAGAATCTGGGCCGCATGATATGATTGTTACCCCCTTGTATGTCTCTGCGCCTTTTTCATCAGACACCAGCCAGAATATGTCAGGGGTTGGTTCTATAAGGAACAGGTCATCGGGTCCTGTTATTTTGTTTTTTGGAGTAGGCAGGTGTCTTTTTTTAAGAAGGTTTACTGCCTGTTTTATGGCTACTTTATTTTCTGGTTTGTAAACCAAGAGATTTAATTCCTTGTTGTTTTTTGAAAGGGTTATCCAGCCGGGGTTGGAATTCGGTTTTATGGTTTCTAGTGTGTTTGGGTTGTTTTCGAGTGTGAAAACAAGGTCTGTTTCTTTCATTACTTCCTTAACCCTTTCTGTAATCTTTGTTGTCAGGAGGATGCTTGCGTCAATGCTTCCTATGGGGCGGGTCAGAGGAACGTCAGGGAATATAACCTCATTTGCAAACAGCCTGTTCTCCCTTACAAACCCTTTGATTCCTATGACATCATCATGGTTTATCCCTTCCTTATTCTTTAAAACAACATCTATCTCGCCTGTTGGGTCCTCGAGCACAAGACCTGCCACCGCCACCTCCTTAACCATCCCTATGACAGACACATCAGAAAATGATTTTTTCGCATTGCCCACTGAGACAGCGCTCATCTTCTTTATGAGAACGTTTCTTATCCCGTTGTACCTGTTGTTGTAGTAATCAATGAAGTCCTTTGTGGACATCTTTTGTTTTTGGATTGCTTCTCTCATCCTTATCTTAATTCCGGTTTCTTTTGTTCCTTTTGGTCTTGTTTTTTCTGTCTTCGCTGCCCTGCTAAGAAAATCTTCTATATTGTTCTCGTTTATCTTGTCCAGCACCTCAGGTGACAACATGACCCCATGTTCGAGAAACTTTTTTACAATCTCTTTTTTATTCATATCAATCCACAAGGAGGTAGCTTTCCTCCAAAATTCTCTTTATCTTCTTCAGGATTGGCTTGCCCAGCTGAACCCTTATCTCCTTTGTTCTGCCATATCTCCCCTTTGATATAACCTTTGCATTTATTATACCAAGCATGTCTAGCTCTGCTATCAGGTCTGATGCCCTTCTCTGTGTTAAAACCTTTAATCCCCTGTTGGAGCATATGCCTTCATAAACAGAGAAGACATCGCCTGTTTGTATGTTTTTCTGTCCTTCCTCAGCTAGTTTTATGATGGCTGCAAGAACTGCCTGGGATTGTTTTGGTTGGGTGCTAACAACCGTTGTTATCCTGTCTGTATCAAGCCTCTTCTCTGCCTTGTCAACATGCTCTACCGTCACCTTCTTATCTCCCTGTCTTTCAACAAGCTCACCAGCAACCCTTAGGAGGTCTAAGGCTTTTCTCGCGTCGCCGTGCTCCTGCGCAGCAAGCGCCGCGCACTTTGCTATAACGCCCTGTCCCAAAACACCGTCATTAAATGCAAGCTCTGCCCTTTGGACAAGGATGTCCTGCAGCTGGTTTGCATTGTATGGAGAGAATATTACCTCCTCCTCTGAAAGGCTTGATTTAACCCTTGGGTCAAGATTGTCTGTAAAGGAGAGGTCGTTTGATATCCCTATTATGCTCAGCTTTGTGTTCTTAAGGTCTTGGTTCACCCTTGTCAGGTTGTATAAAATATCATCGCCCATTTTCTTTACCAGGGTATCTATCTCATCAAGTATCAGTATAACGTTTTGTTTTTTTGAATCAAGCAAGTCAAAGAACAGCCTGTAAACCCTGTCTGTTGGAAGCCCTGTTGCAGGAACAGCCCGACCCATTCTTCTTACAAGCTCTGCAAGCAATCTGTACTCTGTATCAGAAACCTTCTTCATCTTACAGTTGATGTAAAGAATCCGGACGTTTTCTGATTTCTTCTCCAGCTCTGATGCGACGTATCTGACGGAAACAGATTTTCCTGTTCCGACCGTCCCAAAAAGGAACATGTTGGATACTTTTTCACCGGCAAGCGTTGGCGCCAGTGTCTTTGCAATCTGGTTTATCTGCTCTTCCCTGTGTGGTATGCTGTCGGGAACGTGTCTGTCTGTTAGA
>JAUWZW010000036.1 GCA_030615165.1 Candidatus Aenigmatarchaeota archaeon | reverse complement strand
ATAGCAAAGGTTATGAGTATAACGGTTCCGGGCAAGTATTGTTTGTGGGTGAAGTGAGAGTGGTCTATTCTGGCCCAATGCTCTGATTTTGTAATCACACAATAGTTGTGAAACACAATCTTTAAATAATTAATTACTATAATATAAGCCATTCCCGTCTTTCATGTTTCAAACACTTAACTATCATCCATTGGATTGCAGCAGCATCCAATGGGTAATTTCCGGAATGGAATCAAACAAATCCTGGAATTCCTGCCTGGATGACCAGCTCTGGCCCGGCAGATGCAGGGATTCCGGGGAAGGAAACAGCCAGTTTAAGCTCGGTTAATTCCTGAAATCATGAAGACTCATGTGAAGTCTTGCGTGCTGAAAATACTCTAATTCTGCATTTTTGTGTGTCTTTGGTTAAACGGAAGGGGGATCAAAAATGGGATGGATAATTGGCGGAATTGTTTGCATACTAGTTGGTATTGTTCTTTTTTTGGTGACATTTGGTGCACAAGTAGAAATGGTGTGTAGAGAATCTATGGATAAGCCAGTCTCGAGTACTGATTGGGCCATTTTTAAAAAAAGAAGATTTATCACGAGGCTTGGTGCTATTATTTTGATTGTAATTGGCATCTGGTGTATAGTGCACGGTATGTAACTGCAATACCGGCTAGTGAAATAAAGAAAACCTTATTATAGAAAGTGAGGTAAAGATATGGAAAATCAAAATCAAACAGTAACAATTGTGGATGATATTATTGCTATAAGCCACTCCGACCATAAGAAATTCGGCTGTATTAATTGCGGCTGCAAAAACGGCAGTGTATCATTCAGTACACCAGGGGAGAGGGCCTGGAATTGCGCCCAATGCGGCAGGGGTTTCGTGATTCGTGCTAGTGGGGTTGAAAAGCCACTCATCTCCGTAGTTTTGGATGGCCAGGAGATTTACCCTGAACTGAAGCCCCATCCGCGCCAAGGCACCCCAGCACATGCTTTAGAAAAAGGACCTGATGGTGACAAAGTTTTGACTGTCCAGGGTATCGGTCTTTATATGGTTCCCGGGTGCTTTGTTTGCGGCGGGGGGATGGCATTGCTCCCTGGCATAGCCATTACTGTGCATCTTAAACCCACAATAGAAACTGTCATCAGATTGTTTGAGGATAAGGGCGTCCGGACATATCCCGGGGATGCCAGTAAACTAAAGGATATGAAGGGCAGGGTCACTGTGGGTGCCTGCTTTAAGCACATGACCAACCTTAAATGCCTGATGGAATCCATCAAAGCCGCCAATACCATAAGAAAGGGTATGATAGAAGAGGCGCGGAAGTAGTTGCCTGCCCAAATCATATCTCCAAGAACGGTTTAATTTGTGTCAAGCCGTTCTTTTATATTGTCAACTTAACGGTACTTATTCCTTCACAGGTCCTGCAAAACATTTAAATAAACTTTCAGATATGATATGTATATGAAACTGGAAATAGAGACCAGGAAGAAGAACCCTCTCATGAACAGGGAGGAAGCATGGGTAAGGTTTGACCATGAAGGAAAGGCCACGCCTCCGAGGAAAGAGATACTGAAGGACATCTCCAGGCAGTTGAAGGCAAAAGAGGACTGCATTATTATTGACAAGATTTTCAGCGCGAGCGGCAAAGCGGTTTCCAGGGTAAAGATTTTTGTCTACAAGAAAAAGGATGACATACCAAAGGCCAAGCTGGAAAAAATGCAGAGGAGAATGGAAAGGAAACCAAAGCCAGCTGAGGCTGAAGCCCCGAAGGAAGAAGCCGGCACTGAGGAAAAGAAAGGGGAGGCCAAGCCAGAAGAAGGGGTAAAGGAAGAAAAAGCCGGGGAAGAGAAAAAGGAAGAAGATGGTAAAGCATGAAATATGACCTGCAGGGAACCACAATGCAGATGCTGAACATAGAACTTGGGGAAGGAGAGACCGTTATTTCTGAATCAGGCAGGATGGTTTTCATGAGTGACAACATTAAAATGGAGACCAAGGCAAAAGGCGGGTTCTGGGCTGGTATGAAAAGGAAATTCGCGGGTGAAAGCTTTTTCCTTGTCAATTTCACCAGCGCTGCCGGGAACGGCACAGTATCATTTGGCTCTGAATTTCCTGGCAAGATAGTTCCCATGCACCTCGGGCCCAAGGAGGAGATAATCGCCCAGAAAGATGCGTTTCTTTGCTCTGAGGACTCTGTCACATTTGACGCCACATGGACAAGGAAGATAGGGGCTGGTTTCCTTGGGGGAGAAGGGCTTATCCTCATAAAGCTCAGGGGCCCGGGACTTGCCTTCTTCAATGTGGGCGGGGAAATTTCAGAGATAAAGCTTGACCCGAAGCAGAAAATAAGGGTTGATACAGGCAATCTCGCCATGTTTGATTCCTCTGTTTCCTATGATGTTGAAAGAGTAAAGGGGGTTAAGAACATAATCTGGGGAGGGGAAGGACTGTTCCTCGCAACATGCTCAGGCCCCGGAAGGGTTTGGGTGCAGAGTCTGCCTGTTAGTGAGCTGGCAGGAAAGCTGGCGGAATATCTCCCTGGTCGGAGGGGAGGAAGCATGGCAGCGGGCGTGGTTCTGGGTTCTGTGTTTGCTAGAAGGAGATAGAGGAGTTGTAAAATATGCCTAAAGCCAAATATTTTCTGAGCCTTGGGGGCTCATTCCTTCTTGGTGCTGCAGTAATTATTATAAGCATTATATTGACATTTTTACTGCTTCCGTACTTGCTGCCGTTTTTTATGTTCCTGGCACCTTACGTTGCAGGCGCGGCTCTCGTAGCCGTGATATTCATCGTGGTAGTTATAGTCGTGTACTTCTGCACCATGCTTGGCGTTTTAATCCAATACATATTTAAGCCTGTTGAAGTAAGTAAACAGGCAAAGGGCTACGGCATTTCGAAAGTAAAGGAAGTCGGACTTAGAGAAAAAGGTGAAACCAAAAAACAAAAGAAGAAGTGAAATTATGGCAGAAGAAAAGAAACCTGCTGAAGAGAAGAAGGAAGAGAAGCCTGCAGAAGCTGAGGAGAAAAAAGAGGAGACGGCTGAGGAGAGGGCAAAAAAGGCGGGCATAGAGGTAGAGGGAGCTCCGCGACGTAAAGAGGAAGGGAAGGAGAAGCCGAAAGAAAAAAAAGTTGAAAAGAAGGGCAAAAAGGTCAGAACAGGGAGAAAGCATGAAAAGACCGAAGCCCATAAATTTTATCAGTTAAGCGGGGGTAATCTCACAAGGAACAGGAAGCCTTGCCCGAGGTGCGGACCTGGCACGTGGCTGGCTGAACACAAGAGAAGGCTCTACTGCGGAAGGTGCGGGTACACTATTTTTGAGAAGAGGGGATAGAATGGATGCAAGTTTAACACTACCTGATATTAATCTCTATAATTGGCCGGATCGCTTAGATACAGCCATAGGTTTGTTGAACAGTATAATTAGATACGCTGTTGTGATGTTTGGCCATCCGGAAGACAGAATATCTTTTGGAACTTTGTGGGAAGGGGAAGATGCAGCGGTCAATGACCTAGATGCTGTATTTGCAAAAGTCAATACTGTTATTGACAAATATGTTCCTGAAACAGAGAGGGATATGCAAAAACAGGAATATAGAGCCCTTGTTGAAAGGGTTGGAACAGAATCAAATTTAGGATTAGCGAATGCAACTTATAATTTCTGTGCAAGGATACTGCCTATTGATTAATTATTTCTTAAGCCTTGCATATACATAGCCATGCTGCCTGCCCCCCAGTAAATCCTCTACTGCGCTGCGCGCAAGGTCGATTTCCCTTGCGGTTCCTATGATTGAAACAGTCTTGCCGTAAACAGAAAGAAAACATCCAGTGGATCGCTCTATTATCCTGCGCGTCGCGCCCTTTTTTCCTATCACCCTGCCAAAGAGGCGCTTTCTTGTATTTTTTGTCTCACCTCCCAGGGGGATAATCTCCAGCTGGCAGTCCTCGTCAAGGAGTCTTAAAGCACGCTTTGGGGAAAAGCCCCTTCCAACTGCCTCAACTATATTCTTGGCCCTGAGGACATTCTCCAGCTCGCCCTTGATTAAGATTCCGTCAGAAACTGTTATTCTTGTCTTTGTCAGGGATTCTATCTCTTCCTTTGTTTTCCCGTCCCTTCCTATCAGGACAGCCTTCCTCTCTTCAGGGATTGCAACTTCCTTTATGGGCATATGCCCCTTTACTCCGTTTTTTCCAGATAGCCCTTCTTGTAAAGCCAGTTTGCCTGTGTCCTTGTGTAAATCCAGATAACATCCCCTCTTGACTCGGGCTCTATGCTCCATGGCTTAACTATCAGCCAGTCCCCGGGTCTTACATTTATCCTCTTCCTGAACTTCCCCGGAATCCTGCATATCCTGGTCTTCCCGTCCAGGCACTCAACCCTGAACCTGCTCGCACCCAGTATCTCCTCTATGCAGCCTATAATTTCATTGCCTCTCGGCATTCTGACCCTTATGGGACCTTCTGGTGGCTTGTATCGTCTGTATACCATGTTAATTCACACTTCTTCCCGATTATTTCATTTTCTCTTTATGCTTTAATAAACATATCCCAGTGTCAGCACGACTTCCGCAGGCTGGAACATATCCTGTTCAGGGAAATCATAAAGGCTTTCTACCTCTTCCGGGCTCAGCGCCCTGTTGTAGATTCTGACCTGGTCTATTGTGCCGTTGAAATAATTCCCACTTTGGCGTGCTCCTATCATTAATGACTCTGCATTTGTAACAGGGATTGAACCACTATAATCTGTTGCATTTACTTCATTGCCATCAATATATAATCTAGCAATTGTTCCATCAAAGGTTCCTACTACCTGGTGCCAGCCAGAACCAAGAGGTATATTGGCAGGATCGCCAGGACCAGCATTATTCCATATATTACGGATTATGCCTGCTACTGAATCCTGGAATTGATAAAGAATATCCCCATCGTTTTGTATCCAGAGTCCGTAATTTCTAGATGAGCCAGCATCTCCTTTTCCAACAAAACGAGCCCAACTAGAAGGATATGCATTGACATTAACCCATGCTTCAACCGTTTGTTTTGTGCCCAATCTTAATTCAGGAGAATCGGGCACCTCAACATAATCCACACCGTCAAACTCCAGCGCCTTGCCCACCCTTCCGTCAACCCATTCGGCACCGTTGATATCCCCATGGTTTACATTGCCCGAAGTGTCTCTTGCTGTGCTGCCTGAGCCTTCATCGAAATCCCACTGCGCGACAAGGCCTGCTGGCTTAAATAATTTGTAGAGTGAGAATATAACAGGGTTTGTTATTTTATTCGGAACAACCCTGTATGTGTCCCCTGCAGCCCAGACAACAAGGTCACGAATCAGCACCTTCATTTTTTCTGACATGGAACCTTCGGAGAGCCAAGCGGTCCTGCCGAACCCTTCTCCCATTCCCTGGTTGACTATCAGGGCGGACACATTGCTGCCTACCTGTTTAAGTATTATCCTTCTCTCATCACCATCCCTTGGACTTACCCTTTCATTAGACCCAAGGAAATCAGGGAACAGGAAGGGTTCTTCTATCAGTCCCCCTGTGGAATTGGGTGTATGGTAGAAGTATTTGAATATGTTGTAGTATGTGGAGTTGGCATAGCTGACCGATTTTGTAAAGGCTATGGATTGAATACCAGGAGAGGGCAGGGAGCTGTTGTATCTCAGACCGAAAAGATTTTTCTGGACTTCGAAGTTGTTTATCTCCTCCTCATTAAGATCCCTGACCTCGACAATGCCCTTGTCAGCCTCCAGGTAGCTTGATACCTGCTTATAACCTGTCAGGTTGAAGTCCCATAAGAGAACAACATCATATATTTCTGAAATGTCTGACGGGTCAATCTTATCCAGGGTGAAGTTTACCCATTTTCCGTTTATTACGAAGGGATTTAATATGCCATTGGCAGTTGCAAATTCTGTGTCATCACAGATACAGCCAACTAATATCCTGGGTTTTATAACATTTTTCAGCTTCAAATCATAAAGTATGTTGGTTAGATTGAAGGCCTTGTTGAATTCCGTCTCCACCTCTTCAGAATCGAACCAGTTTATTCCCTTTCTGTCAAGGGAGAAAAGTATATCGTTGCCCTGCAGAGTCAGTTTTGTCCTGCTCCATTCTGTTTTCGCTCCTGGTATGTATGTGAACTGCCAGATTACAAGAAACATAATGATGATTATGAGTATTACCTCAACTATATGGATAAATCCCTTTTTGCTGCCCATATGGCCTCTTTTAAATATTTATAAACCTTGTTATTAAATAAAGTATGTAGATTCCATTAAATACGGCAAGGCGATAGGTTATGAATCTGAGAAATTTCCTGAAATCAACATTCGGAAAGGACTTATTTTCCCACCTGAAGAAGGATGAAATCCTTGAGGAAAGGATAAAGGCAGAGAAGAGGGTGGAGAAGATTTCTAATGATATGAGGGGAATCCAGGACAAGATAAGGACATTGATGGTTGAGTCAAAGGGCCAGCCAAGACCAATGAAGCTGTTAAACGTGCAGAAGATAAAAGCACTGCACCTTGAATCAAACACAAAGGCGCAGGAGGCAAGTAATTATATAAAGCAGATGCAACTGCTTCTCCTCCTGGAGGCAATGAGGGAGCATCACGAGTCAAAGGAGAAGAGCGAATTCATAGAGAAGATTCTGGACGCTGATGTGGACCAGCTGGCAGACACGCTTTTTGATGAGGACGTAAAGAAGGCCATAGAAGAGGGAAAGATAGATGATGTGAAGACCAAGCTAAAGGACACGTTTGCAAAGGAAGAGATTCCAACAGATGCGGAGACAGAGGATCTGCTCAGGACGATAGATGATTTGGAAAAAGTGGACGAGGAAACTGCAATCAAAATGGCAGGGGAAAAGGCAAAGAAGATTGCCGAAGAGCCAGTTAAGAAGAAGCATGTCCTTGAGGAAGAATAGATTTCTCTTTATTTTTAAAGGTTAATTACTTAATTTCTATTGGCAAGAATGGGGTTGGCTTAGGCTCTGCCTAAGCATCCGTAAAAGATTGCAAGGCGAAGGTTAAGGCGAGAGTTATGGGCGACTTGAGGGAGCAGATTCTCAGGCAGGAACTGCAGAAGGAGATAGAGAAGGCAAGGAAGCTGGAGAAACTCGGGAAGCATGATGAGGCAGGCAAACACTACATGAAGGCATCTGCCATATACCGCAGGATTGCCTACAATGCGCCCAGGGCAAGGTCAGAGGAGATGTTTGACATTGCCTCCCAGTATGAAAACCTCGGAACCACAATAAGGAAGGGCGGGGAGATAGAAAAGGCAAGGGAATTCGCCCCTGATGTTTACGAGAAGGCAATTAACAGCCTCATAATCACGCAGAAGCCGGAAACAGGATGGGATGACATAGGTGGGCTGAAGGAGGCAAAGAGGGTTATAAAGGAGGCAATAATCCTTCCGTTCATCCATGACAAACCCCCGTTCATTCACAGCCCGAGAACAATCCTCCTTTACGGTCCTCCCGGGACAGGAAAAACCCTGCTTGCAAAGGCAAGCTCCTCCACACTGAATGCGACATTCTTTGAGGCAAGGATTTCAGCCCTGCTCTCCAAGTACTTCGGGGAGAGCGGGAAGCTTGTAAGCGCTCTTTTTGACAAGGCAAGGAAGGAGCAGCCAAGCCTTGTTTTCATAGACGAACTGGACTCCATTGCTGTTGCAAGGTCAGGAAGCATGAACGAGGCAACAAGGAGGGTTCTTGGAGAATTCCTGACCCAGATAGAGGGGTTCAACACGAAGAAGGGGGAAAAGGTCCTCATAATGGGGGCAACGAACAAGCCATGGGACCTGGACGATGCCATAGTCTCCAGATTCCAGAGAAAGATTTATGTTCCATTGCCTGATGAAAAGGCAAGGAAGGGAATATTCAGGATTCACCTTGAAGGGGCTGATGCAAGCGGGATTGACCTGAACGAGCTCGTGAAGAAAACAGAAGGCTTTTCAGGGAGGGACATCGCCTCTGTATGCCAGGAGGCAATAAACAGCATGGTCAGGGAGCAGAATCCTGACCTTGAAGAACTTACATCAAGACAGGTTGAGAAATACACCCTCAAATACAGGGCACTGAAGCCAGGGGATTTTGAAGGAGCCCTGGAGAAGATAAGACCTGCTGTTTCCCCGCAGGGTATAAAGAAATACGAAGAATGGGGAAAGGAGTTTGGCGGGTAGCTGGTTGTATTGTTATTTCTCAATTCTACCACTGGCGTGTACTAGTGCAGGGATAAAGAAACTTTAAATTAGTTCTGTTCCAAAATGAATACATGAACCCTGTTAAATCGGCTTTCGCTCTCGCGTTTGCCTTGGTATTTGCGTTATTGTTAGTTGTTAATTCAGCCAGTGCCCAGTCCTGCGGTGTGGATGTATATGGACCATTGACTGTCAGGGACAGCACGATTGAGGGGTATATTAGGAACACAGGGAATGTTTCTGAAATAATCAATTATACGATTTATGTGGATGACAGCCTTGTGAAGTCAGAAAGCCTGGAACTCAATACAAGCGAAAGCCAGAAGGTCACGAAGACCCACTCCTTCGGCTATGGAATCCATACCATAAAACTGAATGCAACTGCTGATTGCGGAGCAAATGATTCTGAAACAATGGTCCGCATAATCCTGGAGGAGTATGCATGTTCTGACCCTTACGGCTTGGAGGGACAGGAGAGGTGTGACTACATAACAAGGCAGTTCCTTCGCTGCGAGGGAGGGGACTGGGTTGTGATAGCAACAGATGAAGATGAATATTGCTATAACTGCGCTCCCCTGACATGCAGGGACGGATCCTGCAACTGCGGTGAAACAATCAACTCATGCTATCAGGACTGTAGGGGTGGACCCTGTATATCTGACCTTTTGAACAATTACAGGTGTTATGGCAGCCGGAGGCAGAGAGAGTATCAGTATGCCAACTGCACAAAGGTCTGGCTCAATATAACGGAATGTGTGTATGGCTGCAGCAATGGCTTCTGTAACACAGCGCCCGGTGTAAGCCCTGGCTGCGGGATTGCAATAAAAACATTTGACTACCTTGACCAGGTTGTGCCTGGAGGAGTATCCCGGGTAACTGCAACAGTCAAAAACACAGGGGATTCCACTGAAATAATAAGCCTGGGACTTTATATTAACAATGAATTAAAGGGATTCCGCTCCCTCCAAATCAGTTCTGGCTCTGAGAGCACAGAGCAGCTGGTTTACACCCTGCCCCCATTCCCTGGCTCTTACCAGATGGTGCTGAACGTAACAGCTGACTGCGGCTCTTATGACAGGAGGCAGGCAACACTGCATGTGATAGAAACAATCTCGCCTGGTCCCTCCCTGCCGCCCCAACCTCCTGCACCAATTATTCCGCCAAAAGAAACCGGTGTCAGTTTCTACCCGACATCCCTGGACATGACCCTGTACTCTGCCAAAGTGGTTGCAGTTGATATAGAGAGTGCAGAGGACCAGATATTTACAATCACTGCCTCAGGAATACTTTCAGAATGGCTGGAATACGATGAAACGGTTCAGGTGAGCGGGGAAAAGATAGTCTACATCTATGTAACACCAAAGGATTTGGGGAGCTACAATCTGACTGTTTCGGCCAGGGCTGAATCCGAGGATTTGGACTTCTCTTCCCAGATAAACCTTTATGTTGCCCCGCCAGGAGAAGAGATTGAGGAAGGACTTTTTGGAAAAATCCTGAAAAGGATTGGTGAAATCATATTCCTGATCTCCAATAACTTCTGGGCGATTGTTTCACTGATTATAATAGCGTTCATAGTGGTGCTTGCCCTGGGGGTAAGGAAGTTCAGGACAGAGCACTGGCCGCTCAGGTAAGCAACCGAAAGCTTAAAACCCTTTCATCAAACTGCAGAAATGCAC
>JAUWZW010000010.1 GCA_030615165.1 Candidatus Aenigmatarchaeota archaeon | reverse complement strand
GGGAAACCAATCTTCATGGAGCCTGCAACGAGGCTATGCCCGAACTGTCGCGGGGTGAATTTAAAGAAGGTTAAGAAGGAATAATAATATTGGAAGTGGTAGCTCCCTCTTGCTCTACAGTCGTGTCTCGCTAGAGACGCGAGACATCTCTGCATCAGAGATGCAGACTTCTGTTGGGAGCAGGAGAAGCTGTATGCGCCAGTAGTCTAACGGTAGGACGTCAGGTTGGAAAGACGCGGAACCCTGCCATGGCGGGAAACCACCGCAGAACGGTGGCGATCCGGGAGATTACAGACCTCAGGGTCAGCAATCCGGTAATTCGATTCCCGGCTGGCGCATGTTTATAAAACTATTTAAGAAATAAAACAAAATATAGAGTATAATATTTAAAGAGGTCTTTAAATGGTTTTTGGTTCTAGATCTAAAAAGGGGAAAGGGCTTCCATTACCGCCACCCCCATTACCTCCAAGGCCTTCGGGGCATCAGATGCCGGAGCCTCCGTTTCCTTCGGGTATGGAAATCCCTGGGGTAAGAGCTTCCAGACTGCCCAGAAAACCCGTAAAAGCTGTACCTGTGAGGGCAGTAGCTGAAAAGGCAGCACTCGAGCGTAAAGCACCCCCTCTTTTTATAAAGATTGATAAGTACAAGGACATTATCAAGAATATACAGGAATTGAAATCCTATGCGCTTGGTTTGAGGGACGCACTGGATGCCCTTGGAGATATCGAAAAGGAACTGAAGAATGGTCTGGAATTGACAAACAGGGCATTGGACAGGTTCAATACCATAATTTCACTCCTTGATGCAAAGTTGTTGAAGTTTCATGAGGTGGAAACCGAAGTAGGTGTTCCCAAAGAGGTGGATGAATACGTGAAAGACTTGTATGACCAGATGAAAAGGGTCAGACATGAGCTAAAGGTTATAGAGTACGAGGCTGGTTCTTAGTCCGCTGGAGACCTGATATATAAATATCAATACAAAATCCTGTTATTATGGCAACGTTTGAAGATTTTCAAAAACTGGATATCCGTGTGGGGAAGATTATAGAGGTTGAAGATTTTCCTGAAGCAAGAAACCCGTCATACAAATTAAAGATTGATTTTGGCAGGGACATAGGAATTAAAAAATCCTGCGCTCAACTTGTAAAGAATTACAGCAGGGAAAACCTGAAAGGTAAATTGGTTCTTTGCGTTGTGAATTTTCCTCCAAAACAAATAGGACCTGAAATATCCGAGGTTTTGGTTCTGGGCGTGCCTGACAAGAATGGTAGGTGTGTTTTAATTGAGCCTGAACGGAAGGCTCCAATCGGCGGAAAATTGTATTGATGGGCTCGAGTAAAAGGATTTTTATATAGTTTTTATAAGAATAGAATATGCATTAGAGTTATGCGGGGGTACCCAAGTGGTCAACGGGGCAGGACTCAAGTAGCCTTTCTTTAGAAAAGAAAGCCTAGGGAAAGAAACTTGAGTGATGATTCAAAGATGATTGAGAAATCCTGTGGCTTAGTGCATTCCTTGGGCGCGAGCCCAAGAGGTGTGAGATGCCTTCCGGGGTTCAAACGCGCTGCTCGCTGCGCTCACAGCGCATTCAGCGGTGCTGAATATCCCTGCCCCCGCATCACCGCGACTGAAATGTTTAAATATACACAAACTAAGAATGAGGCAATATGAAAATCAGAGACAAGAGCCCTTTAACCAGGGCTCTTATAGAAAATTTGCAGAAAATGGGCTCGAAAAATCCCATATGGAAAGCAGTAGCCAAGGGTTTGAACAGACCTGAGAGGAATGGTTACGAGGTTAACCTGTTAAGGATTGAGAAATATGCAAAGCCCAAGGAAAGTATAGTGGTCCCGGGTGTTGTTTTGGGAGCTGGGGAGATAAAAAAGGCTGTTACTGTTGCTGCTTTGAGATTTTCAGGTGCAGCACGCAAGAAGATAGAGAAGGCCGGAGGGAAATGTTTGACAATAGAGGAAATGGCAAAGGAGAACCCAAAGGGTAAGGGTTTAAGGATTATAGGCTAGGTAATATGGCTGAGCTTTACATAGATGCGGACAATCAGATTGCAGGAAGGCTGGCGTCAAGGATAGTCAAGGAACTGCTGAAGAGGAACAGGGTTTTTGTTGTCAATGCAGAGAAGGCTGTTATATCAGGAAATTCTGACTTTGTGGTAAAGGATTACAGGGAAAAGGTGGAAAGGGGGGACCCATACCATGGTCCTTTTTATCCAAAACATTCTGACAGAATACTAAAAAGGATTGTAAGGGGAATGATTGCCTATAAAAAACCAAGAGGAAGGAAAGCATTCAAGGGGCTGAGGGTCTTTGTATCCGTTCCTGAAGAGTTAAGGGGAAAGGAATTCATAAAAATTAAAGGGGCTGAATGCAGGCCTGGGCTCAAATCCATCACCCTGGGCAAACTTTCTGAGAAGTTGGGAGGCAGGAAATGAGAAAAAAATCTGAGGTCAGGAAGGCAGGAAAGGACTTTGTATTTACAACAGGTAAGAGGAAAAGGGCTGTGGCAAGGGCGAGGTTCAAACCCGGTTCAGGGAAGATAACAATAAATTCCATACCACTGGAAGTTATAAATAATGAGATAGCAAAAATGAAGATAAGAGAACCCCTGATATTGATAGGGGATGAATGGAAGAAATTTGATGTGAAAGTGAATGTTAAGGGTGGTGGGATAACAGGACAGGCCGAGGCAGTAAGGCAGGCCATTGCAAAGGGATTTGCCCAGCTTCTGGGGGATGATGTTAAAAAGAAATTCCTTGACTATGACAGGCACCTGCTGATTGCAGACCCGAGGAGGACAGAACCTCACAAGCCTCCAAGGAGTTCTCAAGGTCCAAGACGTTATAAACAAAGAAGTAAGAGGTGATTTAAAACATGGAGTCCGCAAACTTGTTTCAGGTTTTTGGGGTAAGACTTAGACCTTTTGCGGAAGTGATAACTCCTGTAAAAAGGGATTAGTATGGAATACGCAAGGATTAAGCTCGCGGGAAGAAATGTGAACGAGCTAATAGAAATTTGCAATCAGATAAAGGAGATTGCAAAGAAGTATGGTGTTTCTGTTAGGGGACCGATTCCCTTGCCGACAAAGAAGCTGAAGGTTCAAACACTAAAAACCCCTTGCGGTGATGGGACGGGTCATGGCAATGCCACATGGGACAAATGGGAGATGAGAATCCACAGAAGGGTTATAGACATTGGCTCCAATGAGAGGGCACTGAGACAGGTGGTAAGGATTCCGATACCGGAGGGGGTCAAAATAGACATAGAGCTGAGGGAAAAATACGAACACAAATAGGCAGGCTCAAAATCTGATGCTGTTTGTTACTTACGTTCTGTAAGTTTCTGCTAAAAGTCGGCATCTGTACAACATCGTTTGCCATGCATACTCATGATCTAATAATGCGACCATGTTGGAGTAGTCATCTGATATTGCCTTTCTTTCTTCAGATTTTTCAAACTCAAGAAAATCTTTTAGCATAATTATCGTCAGTCTTTCTTTGTCATCCTTTCCAGTTCCATCCCGAGCTCGTTCATTTTTTTCAGTGTGTTTGCCATCTCATTCTCCAGTTCCCTGCTTGCATTCTCCAGTTCCTTTCTTTTATCATCCAGAATGTCATCCGTTGACCCTGTGTTCTTTTCAACCAGAACACCAGCACCAATATCTATTAAGAGCTTTTTAGTACCAGGGACCCTTCCGTGTATGAATACCCCGCTTCCAAGGGAAACAAAGGTTTCATTCTCATCCTTCAGTTTCTTCAGGTCATCAACTGTTTGTCTTGTTGTTTCTATTTCTATGAACACCCTCTCAAGCAGCAGGGCCTGCTGTCTCAGATCCTCCAAATGCCTCTGCAGTAATTGGTAAAGCACCAGCTTTTCCTGAACTTCCTGTTTCTTTTCCTCCGGGGTCTCCACCTTTATCTCCTTTGCCATACATTTCTCCTGTTTCTTTAATAGAGTACTTTTCTTGAGACTTGCGCAAGCGTCCGTAAAGAACACAAAGGCTTGAACACGCGCTGTTAAACCAGTTAACGGTTAATGTTCAACCTTTGTGCAAGTACTAAAGCATCTTCAGCTTCCCTGTTATTTTATTGATCTCCTTTTCCTCCCATGGTCCAATCCCGACTGCTGTTACAGTTCCTGGCGGGATTTCCGTCAGCCCGGCATCCTTTACAAGGGAACATGGAAAATCCATATCCTTTATCTTTCTATAAACATACAAAAGCTGATTTAAATCATTTGCCTTTAACACAACCTTTTTCGCGCCCTCCCTTGCCCATTTTTCCTTTACTATCTTGTTAGCTTTTTGGAAGGCTTCCAGGGAAGCATGGGCTACCTGAACAGCCAGCTTCCCCCTGCTCAATTTCAGGTCCTTTCTCACGATTATTACCTGTTTGTACATATGTTATTCTGTTATATATCGGAATTTAAAAATAGAAGGGTCTTGATATCAGTATCCGAGACCCTTTATCTCAACGTACCTCAGAAAGTCCTGTGCTGCAGGGCACTCATAGCAAGGCAGGTCGCACATCGTTGATTTGATTGTTACATCCTGTAAATCATCTGAAACATCTTCTAACAATGCTATCTCGACATTGTTTGGGGACCTATGGGTTACATTAAA
The DNA here is from genome assembly GCA_030615165.1 of Candidatus Aenigmatarchaeota archaeon. Taxonomy (GTDB): domain Archaea; phylum Aenigmatarchaeota; class Aenigmatarchaeia; order QMZP01; family QMZP01; genus JAUWZW01. The sequence continues at coordinate 19,450 of JAUWZW010000010.1, read as the reverse complement.
GGTCTGGTTGTAAATCTCTATACCTTTTATGTGTCTGGTTATATTTGAATATCTTAAAATAACTTCGAAATTCAGGTCTACTTTGCCGTAGTTATAGATTGTTAAGCTAAGATTACCATTTGGGGGAGTGGTCTCTGTCCATATCCCTCTCTGTAAGAGAACTCTTGCATCGAGGCAATATTTTGTTGCCTCCTGCTGCGACTGAGCAAACTGTGTGACAAAACCAGCGATTATTCCCGCAATGATGAGTGTAAAGGCTATTAACATTATAACTGCAACAAGAGGGGATATTCCCTTCAGCATCATTTTCTCCTATTTTATTTTTCTTCTCGCTTCCTTATAAACATGATTTTACCAGCTCCCTTGTGTTACTGTAGAGGTTCTTGTGGACACGGCAGGACATGCATCATTCATTATTTTCACTTCGGTTAGGGTTCCTCCAAGTGCAGGATAACCCAGTGTTGTGTTGGTTAGGTTTATCACTATGTAAACTGATTCTTCCCTTTTTAATTTGTTGGTTAAGCTTATTCCGCTCTGATTGATAAGGGTGCTGTCGAATTCTAATATAACTATATCGGTTCCGTTATCCAGTATTGCACCAAAGCCGTAAAGGTGTTCAGCCCCCTTGTTTGTAATCTTGACCAGCAATGTGTTATTGTATGCTGATGATTTGTTGAATTCCGCTGTCTCTATAATGTAGTTTGTGTTTATGGCACAGGAGATGGCTGTGCCACCTGTTGTGGTTGTAACCCAGTGCGTAATCCATGTTGTTACCAGTATACCCACTGAGACCGCAACCGCAATCAGCAGCACAACAGAAACCACTGGAGAAACGGCTTTTCTTTTACCCATAATCTATTATTAACTACGATGGCTTATAAATTTAGGTTCGCAGGAGGGTTGACACAGCTTGTCCCAAGCTCTGCTTGGGAGTTGTGACCGAAGGTCACCAGATCTGCGTCTCCATCACAAATTGCAAGGCGAAGTTTTTAGAACATCTTCACCTGGAACTGGGATGCAAATGAGAACAGGGTATAACCCGTAGCAATCAGGAGGACAGAATGCTTGAAACCCGCCATTATTGAACCTTCGGCCATCTTCCCTGTAACAAGACCTGCAAAGAATCCCTGGACTATTATGAAGTTTATGAAGCCCTCTGTGTATATCTCTGTCTGGACTGTTTCACCACCCAAACCACCAATCGCAACACCCGGTATCTTGGGTGGTGCAAGTGCAGGAATGAGGAATGTTTGCAGAATTACCAGAATGAATATGAATACAAAGTAAATGAGATAGGATGTGACTATCTGAGCATGTACAGATGCTGTTCTCTCCTCCCTTATCTTGCCTATCTCTATCAATGACCTGCCAACCGCATTCAGTGTGTCTGAAACCCTTCCGCCAACCTTGTACGTCTCTATTATAGTTGTGACAGCCCTTCCTATTGATATGGACTTTGTTTTCTTTGCAAAAATTCTGAGTGCCCTTTTGAATGGTACTCCCCAGTCAACCTGTGCTGCAAGGTGATTTATGTGGGGGGATAGAGCCAGATAGTTCCTTTTGGAGCAGTGCTTTAATGCCATTGGCAGGGTCATACCAGAATTAATGGATTCTGTCAAATCCCTTATAAAAACTATAAACTGCTGCTCTATCTGCTTGTTTGTTTTATATCTTTTATAGAATATCCAGCTTGGCGGAACCACGGCTATAATCCCGCCTATTACATTGAAGAGCGGGGCTATGAAGGGGAATACCTCTATTACCACAAACAGATTAATCAGCAGTATCGCAACCCCTATTATAACACATACCATCTCGTAAAAATACTTTAACATGCATTATAGTTTGTTTTAAGAATTAAAATATCAGTCAGATTGGAAATTATTTCCTCTTGCCCTTCAGCTTCGGCATTCTCATCAGGAAATTGCACTTTTCGCACTTGAGATTTATGGGTTTCTTGAAAACCTGGTTAATCTTGCCCTCGTTCCCGCATTCAGGGCACTTGTATTCCCCTTCAAGGGTATCAGAGCCGTTTCTGACGAATGCCTTCACCCTGCCAGCATCTTCCTTCCCTGCCTTGTTGGACAGGGTTCTGTTTGTTACGTATCTGAACATTCCCATAACCTTCACCTTGCGAACTTTGACGGTTGCAATTGCCACTAGACTATAGTAAAATTTGTTTATATATAAACCTTTGGGTTAAGTTTATAAAGCCACAATCGCCTTGCGAACTTGACGGGGAATGCTTTCGCGTTCAATCCTCCTACTTATGCTTCAGCTTGAGTTTCAAAAAATCCTTTGCAATAATAGTGTTTTTGAATTCCTTTTTTGCCTCATCCTCAAGGGGTTTGGGGTCTATGTATCTTCTTGAAAAATGCGTAAGCACTAGTTTCTTGACACCGACCTTCTTAGCAACCCGTGCTGCCTCCCCTGCACCTGTATGCATCCTGTTCTCCCTCTCATCCATGAATGTGGCATCATGGATCAGAACATCAGCATCTCTTGCGAGTTCTGCAAGTGTCTCACATGACTTTGTGTCACCTGAGTAAACAACCTTTGTTCCCTTCCTGACCACTGCAACATCCTCAAGGCTTACTTCCCTTCCCCTGAATGTTATCTTTCCCTTTATCTTCAGCTTTCCTATTAACGGGCCCTGCCTCAGACCGAATCTCTTTGCCTTGCTCAAATCCACATTTATCCTGTCCCTCTCCTTGAAGCAGTACGCAACAGCGGGAACTGTATGCTTAACTGGTGTGGATTTGATTTCAAAGTCCTTTGTGTGGTAAATGGTTTCTATCTCGTCCCCCTCATAGGGGACCTCTACAGAAATTATCTTGAACCTTGGTCCCCAGTAATCCAGGTCTAATATGTCAGAAACAAACCTCTCGGCATCTGGACCGTAAATGTACAGGGGCTTCCTGCGCTTCTCCAGGTTCATTGTCTGTATTAGACCAATCAGGCCAGCCCAGTGGTCTGCATGCCAGTGTGTTATGAAAATCCTGCCAATCTTCATGAAATTCAATCTTGCGTAGAGAAGCTGCCTTTGCGTTCCCTCCCCGCAATCCCAAAGGAAGGAATCACCTTCATACCTCAGCCATATGGCTGAATGATTCCTCTTCTTGCTCGGTATCCCAGAACCCGTCCCTAGGAAAACTATTTCTAGCATGCTTTATTTTTTGGTTTGATAGAATAAAAAACAAGTTACATCTGGATTTTTCTGACTGTAGAAACAAAATTTTTCCCTCTCAATGCATGTACTAAATTGACTGTGTCTATTCCTGAATCATCTGTCTTTTCTTGAAATAAATAAAGTACTTTTTGTCCATTGCCTGTTATATACCCAACGGTAAAGGGTCTGCTACCTGCAAGAACAGGATATCCTCTCAGACCATCTCCAAACACTGTTTTTTTCCTTCCGACTGTAAACCCATCGGGTAAAACACTTGAAACCCCGCCTCTGTATCCCATTCTAAGTCACCTCTATCGTTTTTCAAGTATGAGTCTTGCCTTCTCTGGATTTATCTCTATTCTTCCGTTATCTATCCTGTTGATTTCCTTCTCCAAGGCCTTTAGTTTCTCTTCCGGCATGTTTAAAGATTAAAATAAGTCCTTATAAATGTTTCCCACAGAATTCCCACCAAGGACACTACACTTTCTCGTATAAAATTCTATTCATATATGGAGAAAGGAGCGGCTCGATGCCTTTCCTTTGTTCTGGGGTCAGATATTTGAATCCCTTAACCTCTCCAAAACAATTTGGTGCTCCGCATTTACATGTAAAGTTATTGACCAGCATGTACTCTGTTGTGCAGTAGTTGAATGTGATGGGCTCTCCGGCATTGATATCCCGTTTTGCTATTAACGAAAGGCCTTCGAAATCCCAATAGCAGTTCGGATCACAGCTGTGAAAGAATGTTCCAGGGCCCTCTATGTGCTTATCTTTATCAACCTGTATTGTAAATCTTCCCCGCTCCTTGGAGACCTTACCATTCTTTATGCTACAGACAGCTGACCCTCTTTTTATAAACTCTTTGGCTACTGCTGTTCTTGGAACCCCCCTTACTTCCTTATAGATTACCCTTGAAAGAAACATGATTATGGTTTATTAAATATCTTTAAAAGTTAAACAGAAACAGCCACTTGATTAGAATACCGATAGCATTTTATAGTTCATTTCATTGCATCTTTTTCCTAGTCTGTCAACCATCTCTCTTACACGTCTGTAAGCAGCCTTTCTGCTTCTTGCATCACAGGCATAAACAAGGTCGCCATCTAACTCAATAATGTGTTCAACACCGTCAACCTCATACCTATTCCTCATGTAATTAAAATCTGTATCGTTTTCCATAAACAAGTCAACGCGCTCTATATCTGTTTTTACTCCTTGCTTTCTTAGTGTTTTTAACAATCTAAAAGGAATTCTTTCCTCAGCACATACCCTAGCAAAATGCTTTCCATAAACCCTTCCTAGAATTCCATTTTCACCAAACACTGCAAAAACAACAAATATTTGTTCACCCATTATTATGCCTAAAGGTGTATGGTCATATTCGGCTGCCCTCTTCTTAAGGTCCTCTCCAGAATAATAATCATGGGAAAAACGTGAAGACCTTGGAAATGATTCGCTGGTCATTCCTGCAACTCTTCTCACGTCTGCTCTGACACACTGTGCCTCTCTTTCTGATAAAGCTCTTAATTCACGCAAAATTGCATCTTTTTCTTTAGAATCTTTATCTGCTCCATATTCTGTTGTATAAACCAAATCTCCGTCAATATAAGTATAAACACCTGCAGGAAATCCGGAATTTTCAAATCTAAGCCCTTTACGGATATGAGGCATGTCTTCCTCAAGTCTATCCAGACCAATGGTATCTATTGCCCTTAGGGGTATTCTAAAAATACTTCTCGCGCCACCATCTGTCTCAACAAGTCCTACTAAACCGCTTTCATGTTGGTACAGCCTGTAGGTATTATGGGTTATGATATCACTTACATAAGGTCTCTCTATTCCTCCTGTGCGAAGTATACTATGTGTTCCTTCTCCTATGTCAACTGTTTTTGGCAAAAAGAATTCTTCTGATACTGTGTGTTGTGTAAATGATGCCAAAAGATTAAACCACCATGCTTTCCTTCTTGCTCCTTTCCTAGCTCTTTCTATGGGTTTTTTTGAAAGCTCTCGCGTACCTTTCATTATATGTTCTACTACTGCTATTGGGCCTTTCTCCTTTCCTACTACATCTGCTTCTTTAGTCAGTGCTTTCATATTCTTTGCCATAGCATCACTTTTTACAATTAAAGGTAAATTTTAAATAGGTTCCAATCCCGTTTTAAACAGAAACAGCCACGCTCTTCCCGTACTTCAGGTATTTCAGATTCTCTACCCCGTGCGCTTCTATAAGGTCCTTTTCTATGGGCCTGAATGCCTCCGGGATAGTGAGTGATTTCAGTTTTGCCTTCAGGGAGAGCTTTTTGTCCTTCTTCTTCTTCCATATCCTGCTGTTGAGGTTAATCAGGTCCTCTGTTTTGAACTTGGGTTTTGTTATGTTTTCCGGCTCTGGGAATTCCTCAAAATGGATGTCCTTTCCCCTCAGGTCCCTGTATATTCTGTATGTTATGAAAGGGGTTACCGGAGCAAGAATCTTGAGCAGAATGTCAAGGCAGTGGTATAGGGTGTACAAGGCAGAATCCTGTTCCTCCCTTCTGAACTTGCCTTCCTGGTTGTATGCCCTGTTCTTGACCAGTTCTATATAATGCGATGCAAGGGTCTCCCATATGAAATGCTTTATCCTGACAGCAGGGTTGTGGAAATCATATTTTTCATAGCGTTTCCTTAAGTACTCAGCAAGCCTGCTGGCTTCGTAAAGAATCCATTCATCAAGAGGCTGCAGCTTCATGTTTTTGGGGTGAGCCCGCTTGGGGAACATCGAAATGAATCGTGCCACATTCCACAGCTTTGTCAGTGTTTTCTCAACGCCCTTGATTCTATCAAAGGAGCATCTGAAATCCTTTTTTTCCAGATTCCCTTCAATCGCTGCCCATAATCTGAACGGCTCTGCACCGAATTTGTCCAGAACATCCTTCGGGTCTATAACGTTTCCCAGGGATTTTGACATCTTCCTTCCCTTTACGTCAACAATATGGTAATTGACCCAATGGTCTCTGAATATACATCTGCCTGTAAGCTGATAACATCTCAAAACCGTGTAGTATCCCCAATTTCTGATTATCTCTTTACCGCTGGGTCTTAGTGTGCATGGAAATGCCTTTTCAAAGAATTCATTATCCCTTGAATAATTTAATATGTAAAGCGGGGATATGGACGAATCAAACCATGTGTCAAACACCCTTTCCTCACCGCGGAAACCCATGCTCCCGCATTTGGGGCATTTACCCTGCTTGAGGGCCTTCTTCGGAGGGCCTTCCTTCCATGGCCTGTAGTATCTGCCCTTTGGCGGCAGGATTGGTTCTTTGCATTTTTTGCAGTACCAGAGCGGAATCTCGGTTGCATAATACCTGCGCCTGGATATGGGCCAGTCTATGCTGACAGAATCAATCCAGTCCAGCATAATCTGCCTGCTCTTCGGAGCAAAGAAGTTAATCTTCTTTGCAAACAGCCTCATCCGCTGCCTGTATTTGAGCTGCTTCAGGTAGAACTCAGGCATGGCTATGAATTCTATCTGGTCCTTGCTCCTCTCGCATATGGGTGTCCTGTGAACAGTCTTGGTCTGCTTGACCAAAAGGTCTTTTTCGCGCAGCGCCTCTGTCATCTTCTTCCTCGCATCCTCTACAGGCAGGCCTTTAAGGAATCCTGCATTCTCATTCATTGTGCCGTCCCTGTTTATTGCAATAACCGGTTTCAGCTTCATCTCCCTGAAAAATCTTATGTCAGATAAATCACCCGCAGAGCACATCATGGCAAGGCCTGTCCCCTTTTCTATGTCCGCCATTGGGTGGGCCTTTATGGGAACCTCCTTCTTGAAGACTGGTGTTATTGCGGTCTTTCCTTCAAGGTGCTGGTACCTCGGGTCATCAGGATTGAATATGACCATTCCGCATGTGCATATAAGTTCTGGTCTTGTGGTCCCTATGACGATATCCTCCCCTGTTTCCTTGACCTTGAATAAAACATCGTTAAATATTGTAGAAAGGTTTGCGTATTCAATCTCTGCATCTGCTATTGTTGTCTGGCAACCAGGGCAATAATTCGTAACCCTGCTGTCCTCGTAAATCAGGTCCTGGTTCCATAAGTCTATGAAGGTTCCCTGTGTCAGGGTTCTGTATTCTTTTGAATCCGTATAGTATGCATCCCCTATTTTCTTTCCAAAGACCCATGAGTTGAAGCTGATGCCGGAGCGCAGGAATGTTTTTGTGGATGCAAGGCTTGCCTTCTTTAAAATGTATTCGCAGTACTCCAGTGCCTTCTTCCTTGAAACCCCTGCAAACTTCACCTTGAATTTCTCCTCAGCAGCCATCTCTATGGGCAGCCCGTTCCTGTCAAGTCCCAGAGGGAAAAGCACATTCCAGCCCGTCATTCTCCTGAACCTTGCAAACATGTCCATCAGGACATAGGTTGTTGCCTGACCAACATGCACAGGTGTGTTCACATATGGCGGCGGGGTGTCTATTGAGTAAACAGGCTTCTTGCTCTCCGGGTCAAACGCGTAGAGTTTTTTGGATTTCCAAAGCTTATAAATCGGTTTCTCAAAATCCTTGCTCCATCTTTTGCCTTTAAGTTTGGGTTTCATAAGGGTCACCAAAACAAGATTAGTATTGCTTCGCCACGTACACCACATGTTTTGCCCTGCTGCCGCATACCATGCATTTGCCCTTTGGTTTCTCTTTGAATGGTATGAGCCTTATTGTGGCTGCAGTCTTGTCCTGTATCGAATCTTCACACTCCTGAGAGCCGCACCACCCTGTCCTGGCCATCTTCTTGTTGTTTATTGCTTTCTCCAGCCCTGCTAAGTTTTTGGCATCCACCGTGCTGCCGGTAAGAAATTTCTTCGCCTTTGTGAGCAAGCTTTTCTGGATATCATCAAGCTGTTTAGAAACTTCTCTTTCCAGTTTTGACTGTTTTATTGTCTTCTTGATACCATTATCCCTTCTGACCAGAACAGCCTGTTTCTTCTTTATATCCTTGGGTCCGATTTCTATCCTGAGCGGGACCCCTTTCATCTCCCATTCATTGAACTTCCACCCGGGTGTATATTTCCTGTCATCCAGTTCAACCAGGAATTTCTCAAGCTCCTTCTTCAGCTTCAATGCTTCCTTCAGAACCTGTTTTCTTGTCTTGTTGGTAAATATGGGAATTATCACAATCTGTATAGGAGCCAGCTTTGGTGGTAAAACCAAACCTTTGTCATCACCATGAACCATAACCAGGGCTCCTATCAGCCTTGTGCTGAACCCCCATGAGGTCTGCCATACGTATCTATTCTTCTCATCCCTATCCAGGAATTTTATGTTGAAGGGTTTGGAGAAGTTCTGGCCGAGGTTGTGTGTTGTTCCCATCTGCAATGCCCTGCCGTCTGGCATCAGGGCTTCAAGGGTATAGGTCCTCAGTGCCCCTGCAAACCTCTCCTTGGATGTCTTCTCGCCAGCAAGGACAGGGATTGCAAGCTGTGTTTCCAGCAATTCCTTGTACATATCCAGAATCATCCTTGCCTCCTTTTCCGCCTCTTTCTCTGTTGTATGCGCTGTGTGTCCCTCCTGCCAAAGGAATTCCCTAGTCCTGAGGAAAAGCCTTGTGGCGGTTTGTTCCCAGCGCACGATATTGCACCACTGGTTGAGAAGCAGGGGCAGGTCCCTCCATGACCTTATCCATCTGGAATATGAATCATAGATTATGGTTTCCGAGGTAGGCCTCAGGGCGAATCTTTCTTTTCCCTTTTCAGTCTCCTCCACAACCCATGCAACCTCTGGCATGAATCCCTCGAAATGCTTAGCCTCTTTTTTCAGGAATCTTTCGGGTATGAAAAGCGGGAAATACGCGTTCTTATGACCAGTTGCCTTTATCTTCATGTCGAACCATGCCTGTATGTTCTCCCACATTGCATACCCGTACGGCTTTATGACCATGCATCCTGCAACAGGCGCATATTCCGCGAGCCCTGCTTTCTGGACAAGCTCGTTGTACCACTCAGAGAAATCCTTCTTGTTGTGTTTCAGACCCTGGGTCTCTTCCTTCTTTCTGGACATATATTTCTTTTTAAATTGCATGCTTTTAAAATAATTGCATGAAAGAAATAGCGCGCGGGGCCGAGGCGGTTTTATTCCGTAAGGATGACAGGTTGATTAAGGACAGGATAAAGAAGGGCTACAGAGTCCCTGAGCTTGATAAGAGAATCAGGAGGCTCAGGACAAGAGGGGAGGAGAGGCTGCTGGACAGGGCACAGCGTGCTGGGGTAAACACACCCAGGGTTCTGGATTCAGGGGAATCAGAGCTTGTTATGGAATTTGTGGAGGGAGAGAGGATTAAGGACTGCTTTAATTCCTATACAAAATCAAAGAGGGAGCTGGTTTGCAAACTGATTGGAGAAGCGGTTGCAAAACTGCACTCTGCGGGAATTGTTCATGGTGATTTGACAACCTCAAATATGATTTTGAAGGATAACAATCTGTTCCTTATTGATTTCGGCCTGGGCAGGATGTCAGAAAGGATTGAGGACCAGGCTGTTGATTTGTTCCTGCTGTTTGAGGCGCTGAAATCAACGCATTTTGAGTATTTAAATGAGGCTTGGCAATACATTTTAAAGGTTTACAGACAGAATTATAACAGGGCAGGAGAGGTTCTGAAAAGGATTGAAAGGATTGAAAAAAGAAGGAGATATAAGAAGGGCTGACACAGACGAAGTCTGTGTTTCCGTAACAGTTTGCGAGGCGAAGTGTATGGTTGTGAGGAAAACAACAGAGCAGAGGATTTTGGAGGAAAAGAGGGAGGAAAGTACAGACTGGATTCCAAAGACCCAGCTGGGTAATGATGTCCTGAAGGGCAAGTACGAGAGTCTTGAGGACATACTGGTAAAGGGTCTTGTTATCCTTGAGCCAGGGATAGTTGACATACTCGTCCCTGATATGAAGAGCGAGATTATCTACATTGGAGGCAGCCCTGGAAAGGGCGGCGGAATAAGGAGAACTGCTACAAAGAGGACAGCAAGGATGCATAAATCCGGAAGGAGGTTTAAGCTCACAGCAGTAATTGCCGTGGGAAATGAAAACGGCATAGTTGGTCTGGGAAGTGCATCATCAAGGGAGCACAGGACAGCCCTGGAAAAGGCACTGGAGCAGGCCAAATTAAACGTCATAAGGGTCAGGCTGGGTTGCGGGAGCTGGGAATGCGGCTGCGATGGTAAGCATTCCATTCCTTTCAAGAGTCAGTCAAGGTATGGCTCTGTTGGTGTAAAGCTTCTGCCTGCCCCAAAGGGTGTTGGTGTTGTTGGGAACCAGCCATCCAAGAAGGTTTTGGGGCTTGCAGGTATCAAGGACATATGGGTAAAGACTTCGGGCAATACAGGTGTGAGGGGGAATGTTGTCCATGCCATCTTTGAGGCCCTGAAAAACCTGAGCAGAGTAAAAGGTGATTTGTGATGTATGCGGTTATTAGAGTCAGGGGCAGCGCAGGGATGAAAAAGGATATAGAAAATACATTGAAAAAGCTGAGATTAGACAGGGTAAATCATTGTGTTCTTGTTCCGAAAAACCCGAGCTTTGAGGGAATGCTGAAGAAAGCCAAGAACTACATCACCTGGGGTGAAATAAACCCAGAAACCCTGGAGAAGCTCATAATCAAAAGGGGGAGAACAGCTGGGAACAAAAGGCTGAATAAAAAAGATGCGCTGAGGATTGTCAAGATACTGGAGAAAAAGCCTGTCAGCGAGATTAAAACCCTTAAGTCTGTTTTCAGGCTGAACCCTCCCTCAAAGGGCTACAAACCCGTAAGGAAACTCTATCCCAAGGGCGCTCTGGGTAACAGGGGTGAAAAGATAAACGATTTATTGAAGAGGATGATTTGAGCCCCTTTCTTTTAGAAAAAGAAAGGCCCTCGGGTTCAAAGAAAACCAATAAATCAAATGAGCAATTGGTTAATATGAAAAAAAGGAAAAAAGTAATCAAGATGAGGGGGAGCAAGACGCATGGTTATGGCAGCAAGAAGAAGCACAGGGGTGCTGGCTCCCGCGGTGGAAGGGGGTATGCTGGCTCAAAGAAGCACAAGAAAACATGGATTAAAAAATATGAACCAGGGCATATAGGAAAAAGGGGGTTCAAGTCCCTAAGGCAGAGGGGCTTGAAGAAAGCCATAAGGGCTGTTAATGTTGGTGATTTGGAAAGGCTTGCGGAAGGGAAAAAAGAAATTGACCTGAGCAAGCAGGGTTATGACAAGGTCCTAGGTTCAGGGCAGCTCAAGAAAGCCTTAACGGTTAAGGCTGCACAGTTTTCCAAAAAAGCTGAGGAAAAAATAAAAAAGGCGAAGGGGAAGATTGTAAAGATTTGATTTTTATTTCTGTGAATGTAGAATTATACATGCTGATTCATGACAGGGTTTATGGTGATTTTGAAGTAAATGAGCAGGTCTTGTTGGAGTTGATAAACTCGAAACCCATTCAGAGGCTGAAGAAAATACGGCAACATGGTGCGGCTTCTCTTGTCTACCCGGAAATAACAAGTATCACAAGGTTTGAGCATTCTGTTGGTGTGATGCTGCTGCTCAGAAAGCTCAGAGCTTCTCTGGAGGAACAAACTGCAGGCTTACTTCATGATGTTTCACATACAGCATTTTCCCATACTATTGATTTTGTATTCAAAGAGGGGAAGAATCCGCATGAATTCCATGAAAGGTTCAAGGAAAGGGTTGTATTGAATTCCGAGATACCCCAAATACTTGAAAAAAATGATCTGGATGTCAGAAGGGTTTTGGATGATAAATTATTTGGCCTTCTGGAAAAACCCATTCCAAATCTCTGTGCAGACAGGCTTGATTACTTCCTGAGAGATGCCAAAACATTTAGGATAGAACCAGGGATAAGTGAGAAGGTAAATTTTTTACTCCAGCATCTTGTTGTGAAGGATAATGAAATAATTGCTGATAGTTTTGATACAGCAAAACAGATGGCGGAATTATATCTGAAATGCTCAAAAAACATATGGTCGGATATAATTCATATAGCCCTTTACAGGATACTTGCAGATGCATTCAGAATAGCAATGGATAAGAATCTGATATCAGAATCTGATCTCTTTCTTACTGACGATGAACTTTTTGAAAAGTTAAAGAAATCAAACGATAGTGAAGTGAATGAAAAGTTAAAATTGCTCTCAAAATCTTTTAATTTCAAGAATGACAGGAAAAGTTATGATTTTATAGCTTATCCTAAACCCAGGTATATAGACCCCAAATTTATAGCTGATAGGAAAATAGGGAGAGTTTCAGAGGTTGATAAGGAATTTAAATCTAAGCTTGAAAGATTTATCAAAGAAAAATCCGATGGTTATTATATAAGGGTAATGGCTAAGTGATGGGACATGACCGTTTTGAAAACAGTTAAGAGATGTCCGAAGTGCGGCTCTTTGAGTGTGATGCCTGACTGGGCAGTTACGGGGACATTCTACCGCTGTAATGACTGCGGCTGGAGGGGGGCATTTGTTCTGGAAGAAGATACAGAAAACTGAGAAACTGGTTTTTATTTAAAAAGAACAAAACAATAATTTAGTTAACAACATGGTGCAATTTATGGCTTTTGAACAAACCTATATCGGGCTTTTGAAGAAAATTCCTGGGGTTATAGGTCCACTCAAGAGGTTAACCTTTAAGGAAAAGCTCAAATGGACAGGGTTGATTCTGCTGATTTACTTCTTGATGACACAGATAACGGTTTATGGCGTTTCCGATGTGGGTTTTGAACAATTCCAGATGCTCCAAATCCTTTTGGGTTCCAGCTTTGGTTCCCTGATGACCCTTGGTATAGGTCCCATAGTCACCGCATCCATTCTCCTGCAGTTGTTGGTTGGTTCAAAAATCATCCCATGGGATTTAAAGACTGATGAAGGCAGGACCCTTTTTCAGGGAACACAGAAGCTTCTGGCTGTCATCCTCTCGTTTGTTGAGGCAATGTTATTTGTAAGCCTTGGCGCAGTCCCTGCGATGCCTGGCATGGCTGTTATAGTCATACTCCAGATAGCAATGGGCGGCATCCTCGTCATATTCATGGATGAGCTTATATCCAAATGGGGATTCGGCTCGGGTGTTGGTCTTTTCATTGTTGCTGGTGTATCAAAGCAGATAATGATTAGCATGTTCAACCCATTGGGTGAGGGCGGCGGACTGGCAACTGTTGGGAGTCCTCCAACAGGAAGGATACCGCTTGCAATAACCCTTCTGGGCACCAATGAGCCGCTTCAGGCATTCATTGTATTCCTGCCTGTTATAGCCACGTTGCTGGTCTTTTTCCTTGTTATTTACGCAAATGCGATAAAGGTCGAGATACCCCTGGCATTCGGCTCCATAAGAGGTTTTGGAAGGAGATGGCCTTTAAGGTTCTTCTACACGTCAAACCTTCCTGTGATACTGATAGCAGCCCTGCTGGCAAACGTGCAGTTAATGGCAAGGATGCTTTCTGAGGGCGGGGGAAGCTTTTTGGGAACGTTTGATTCTGCAGGAAATCCTACCGGAGGTCTTATATACCTCCTTACGCCCCCAAGCATGGCAACCGCCTCTGGTTTGATGATTGCCCAGCTGATGATATTCATAGGTATCTTTGTCCTTATAGGGGCTGCCCTGGCTTACTTCACCAAAAAGAATGCATTGAAGATGGTTCTTGTTTTTGGTTTCTTGGGTGCCTTGGCATCCATTTTGTTCACATCAAGCATGGGTATCACGTCGCTTTTCATGGTCAGTCTGGCAGATATTGTGAGAATAGCTTGCTACTCCTTGTTCCTTATTATCGGGGCAATGATATTCTCCATTTTCTGGATGACTACGTCCGGTATGGACCCCAAATCTGTTGCAGAGCAGATCCAGTCCACAGGCATGCAGATTCCCGGTTACAGGAGGGATATAAGGATTATAGAAAGGGTTTTAGGCAGGTACATACCTGCCCTTGCTGTTATGGGCGGGGCTGCTGTTGGAGCCCTGGCTGCATATGCGGACCTAACAGGGGCACTGGGAACAGGGACAGGGATTTTATTAGCCACCATGATAATATATAACCTGTATGAGGAGATTGCAATGCAGCACATGGAGGACATGCACCCTGCAATAAGGAGACTTATAGAGTAGTATGAAATTTATATTCGTTACAGGGAATCCGGAATCCGGGAAGGATGAGATACTGGATATGGTACTCAGAGGATATAAGAAGATGCTGCCCAGGTTTAGATATATAAAATTTGACGAGCTGATGCCGAAGCTGCCAAAGATGGAGAGGGATATAGACAAGATAAAGAAGTTCTGCAAGAATTTTTACTCCAAACTTGAGCGAAAACTTGTCCAGGAATTGAAGAAAGATGGCAACCTGATAGTCAATGGTTACTTCACGATAAAAACAGAGCATGGCTACATACCCATACTGCCCAATGCTTTTTTTGAAACCTTCAAGCCGGATGTCATTATTCTTGTAGAGGTCTTGCCAAGCAGGCCCGAGACCTACATGATGGAGACAGAACATATGGACTGGCTTCGGCAGGAGATTAACAGGGACTACGCAAGCCTTTACTCAGCAAAATCAGGGGCAATGGTAAAGGTTGTGAAGGTCAAGCTTGGAAGTATTGGAGGTGCATTAAGGGAGACATCAGATGTCATAAGGTTTGCATTGAAATAGATTAAGGTGGTTTTATGGTTTTTGGATTCATGCCCTTTGAAGAAATACTTATAATATCAGTAATACTGGCATTTATCACAGCCCTTTTATACAGGCTCTTGATAAACCAGGTAGATATTAGGAAGCTTAAGGAGGAGATGAAATTCTACCAGGACAAGATAAAAGGGGCACAGAAGGGTGGTGACAAGGAGGCTGTAAGCAAGCTGAGCAGTGAGATGCTGAAGCTCAGCTCAAGGCAGTTTAGAATGAGCATGAAGCCCCTTATGGTATCTGGTGTGGTATTCCTTCTGGTGATAGGATGGATTGCTGCGCGGTATGGGGAAACTATCATTGCCGCGCCGTTCGCAATCCCCTTCATTGTTGTTGATTCCCAGTTTACATGGTTCTGGTGGTATGTAATCATAGTCATGGCAGCAAACATAATGTTCAGAAAGCTGCTCGGGGTGGATTGAACGGCAAAGGAAAGGTGAGGTGTATGGTAATTGCAAAGGAACTGAAACACGGAAACTACATCTTCATAGATAATGAACCGTGCAGGGTTTTGAGCATACAGAAATCGAAAACAGGAAGGCACGGGAGCACGAAGACAAGGATAGAGGCTGTTGGCTTGATAGACGAGAAGAAGAGGATTATTCTAAGACCAGGGAGTTCAACGCTTGAGGTCCCTGTAATAAAGAAGGGTACAGCCCAGGTCATCTCTGTGAGCGGTGAAATAGTACAACTGATGGACATGATTGATTATTCAACGTTTGAGGCGAGCATACCAGGAAACCTCAAGGGAAGGCTTGATTCTGGGGTGGAGATAACATACTGGAAGATTGGTGAAAAGACCATTCTGAAGGATGTAAAGAAATAGGCGCACCATCGCACTGAGCTCATTTTGTGTCACAGGTGGGAATTTAGTGGGAAAGTTTTATAAAGGTTTCCCGTGAATTCTTATTTGGTGAACTCAATATGGATATAAATTGTGAGTATAAGGGGAAATCTGTTACCGCCACAGTGGGTGGTTACCTGAGAATAAATGGTAATGATAGTCCTCCAACTGGGATAGCAGGTGAGGTAGCATGCGCACTTTATCGGTTCTTTGTTGATGGTACACAATCTGATGATTTAGAACTTAAGAATATCCAATTGCTGTTTAATGGCTCTCCGCGTTCCCGTATAGATGGTACATGGGTCGATGATAAAACTGGTGAACCAACCGATGAAGAAGTTGTTGATAGCATGTTGGGAATGGCTAAAAGGGATACTATCAAAATAGCAAGGAAATACCGTGTATCATTAACAGAGCCTGAAGCTGCGACTGAAACTGTAGCAGTTTAATCTTTTTGATTTTTCCACAACAAACAAACCTTGCAGACAGCATGAGAGCTCGGCTCTCCGCATTTTTTGCATCTGTGTATTTTCGGCTCAGAATACTTTATACTCTTCCTTATCCCGGGGAGCATGGTGTCGAATGTGCTGATGACGGTGAATGCAACACCGACATGCTTCTTCTCCAGCATATCCAGTACTTTCTCAACATCAATCCTCAATCCCCCTCTGTACTTGCATTCTTTTGGGCGGAACGGGAGTTTTTTGAGTTTTGCGTAAAGTTCTGTTTCATTTTCAGGTATCCATCTCAGGGGCTTTATTCTTGGTATGAAAAATTTTCCCCCTGCCTTGCTCCTTGAATACTCGGTTACAGGGCCGAGCCTGCTCGCCCTGAGCACATCCCCCCGCACATAGTTCATCATAATACTCTCTGCCTCGTCATTCAGGTTCATGCCCATACAAAGTTTTGTGGCTCCTAGTTCCCTGGCCTTCTTGTTCAGAATCCAGCGCCTGCATATGCCGCACAAACCGCATATATCCCCCCTTGAGAGCTTGTCCTTTTTCACCTTCTGGTCTAAGGACTTGCCCAGCTCCTTCCTGAAAGAGAAAACATGCTGTTTGATTCCGAGCTTCCTGCAGAGCTCCCTTGCCTTCTTCAGTGCAAGGTCCCTGCTTCCCTTTATCCCCTCATCTACGGATATGGCAAAAAGCTCTATATCCTTTCTTGGTTTCAGAATCATGTTCATCAGGTAAAGCGCGCTTGCTGAATCCTTGCCCCCGGAAACAGCAACAGCTATCCTGTCCCCTGAATCTATCATCCTGTATTTCCCGACTGTCTTCTTGAACTTTCTCTCTATGGACCTGCAGAAGCACTGCCCGCAGAGAGCCCTGCCTTCATACTTTCTGTGAATAATAGCATTCCTGCCGCAGACTGAGCATTTTCTTTTCACCATACGCCGGGAGCAGGATTCGAACCTACATGGGCAAAAGCCCACTCGTTTTCGAGATTCGCCTTGGCTTAAAGCCAATCGAGCGCTTTAACCGTTCAGCCATCCCGGCCTATAAATCTATTAAAAATATAATTTAAATAAAAAGATAATGTATAACATGGGCCGGTGGTCTAGTGGTAGGACGTCAAATTAAAGAATGCGGAACCCTCACACGGTGAAGATCGCAGGTTCAATAGACTTGCTTTGCAAATATTTCAGAAGCAAGTTCCGGAAATCCTGCCCGGCCCATATTTAAATAATCGTTATTAAGAAAGCAATAATGAATGGGTCCATGGTCTAGTTGGTTAGGACGTCGAACATTATGTGCGGAACCTTGACGAACTAGATGGTTCAAAATGGCGGAGATCGGGAGTTCGAATCTCCCTGGACCCATGCTCCTGTCGTCTAGTCCGGTCAATCTGGAAAGCCGAAAGGACACAGGGTTTTCGTGCTCTGCTCGAAAAATTTGAGCAACGCAATGTTGCGGTGATAGAGCGAGAGTACCCTGTAACGGGGGTTCAAATCCCCCCGGGAGCGTCGCGGGGGTACCCAAGTGGTCAAACCCTTCGGGACCAAAGGGGCTAGATTGCTTCATTGAAGCAAAGCCAAGCTTAGGAGTTCCTAAGGGCCAAGCTCAGAAGTGGGCGGCACTGCAAACTGTGAAACCTAGTGGCTTAGTGCCTGCGCGGGTTCAAATCCCGTCTCCCGCATTGCCCAAGGCATATTATTAATATGTGAAAACCAATAGTATAACAGAGCTGTATGGCAGACCAGAAACTTGTTAATTACGTGAAAAACGCTTTAAAACAGGGTCAGCCCCTTGAGTCTCTGAAACAAACATTGATTAACCAGGGCTGGTCTGCTGCTGATGTTGATGAGGCCATTGCTTTTGTGCAGAAAACCGCTGCCCGGCCCGAGCAGGCATCACCGCAGATGGGTGTGGGTATTTTTGGGAAGTTCAAACTGGCCCTTACATCACCAGGGCAGCTGTTCGAAGCGGTCAAGTCAGAGCATGACCTGAACAGCGCAGTGAAATACTATGCAATTATGATACTCATACCGTTTGTGGTAGCAATAATAATAACACTCACGTCTCCAACCTTCCTTACATCCACGAGTTCTGTTTTTACCATATTTACCGGATCACTATCCGCATTTCTTGCATTATTCGTTGTACTTGGTGCAATAGGTCTCGTGGCGTTCTATTTCATATGCATTGTCATGAGCTTTTCCTCAGCAGGGGTTTTTCATGTGTTTGCAATGATGCTAAGGGCTGAAAAGAACGGGTATGCCCAGACATACAAATCCTTCTCGTATGCCCTGCCGCCAGGGATTATTGGCTCCATAGTGGTCATGATTATGGTTCTGGCGGTTCCGGATCAGATAATCGCAATAGCAATTATAGCCCTGTTTTTCACGGCCTGGTACCTGCTCGTGTCCATCACAGGACTGTCCCATCTGCACGGGGTGTCCAAGAAAAGGGCTACGCTCGTTGTTATACTGCCGATTGTGATAATTATAGCTGTGGTTCTGCTGATACAATACTACATAATACCTGCAATCGTTCTAGGTTTACTGGCTGGCCTGGGCGGTCTGGGCACGTGATTATTTATATTCTAATTGCAAATTCTTACGCATGAAAGCATATATAGCCAGGAATTTCGTGGGTGTGTTCGCATTTGACATAAAGGGGAAGCTTATAGACAAGGCTTTATTTCCCGTGGAGCCTGAGAAGATTGCTGAGAGGCTCTCTGCCAAATCACCGGAAGAAGCGATGCTTCTGGAGAAGCTGGCCGGGTATGAAGTTGATGCAAGCCCTGATAATCCTGCTGAGGAGATTCTCAGGGAACAGTCAAGGCAGCTTGCCCTGAAGTTAAAATGGGTGAAAAACCAAGCAGAATACAACCGGGTTCTGAGCAGGGTCAATATCCTTCTGACAAAGGAGAAGCTGCGGGTCACGAAAAGGGACAGGATAATAATCCAGGCTGTTGGTGTTTTGGATGAGCTAGACAGGGTCCTGAATGTTTTTATTGAACGCCTGCGCGAGTGGTATGGTCTCTACTTCCCTGAGGCAGAGCGCGCTGTGCAGAACCATGAAAGATTTGCAGGGATTGTTTCACAGGGCAGGAGGGAGAACATAAAGGACAAGAATATTTCAGGGCTTGTCAAAAAATCCGCAGGCATGGAGTTTTCTGAAAGTGATATAAAGGAGATGCAGGGCTTCTCTGAATCCATCCTTGAGATGTTCAGGGTCAAGAAGTCCGTTACAAAATATCTTGAGGCAGAAACAAAACAGGAGATACCAAATCTCTCTTCCATTGCCGGGCCTGTTCT
>JAUWZW010000005.1 GCA_030615165.1 Candidatus Aenigmatarchaeota archaeon | reverse complement strand
AGGAGACAGGGTCTTTGAGCCTGAAACTAATATCCTGAGCAAGTTCTTTGGTCTTGATTCCGGGGGTGTTAACATAGGGGGGTTTGCATACCATGAGCTGGACGCAACAATAAACCCGACAAGGCTCCTGCAGAAGCACCTCGCAATCCTTGCCCTGTCCGGCGCGGGAAAGAGCTACCTGGTGTCGGTTCTGCTTGAGGAACTGCTGAACAGGAAGCCGGATAAGGGGCAGCTTGCCATAATAATTATTGACCCGCACGGGGAGTATGCAAGCTTTGCGGATGATGTCAACTTCTCCGCAAGGACAAGGGTTTTTTCTTTCAGGGATATAAGGATTGGATTGCCGAATCTTTCCCATTATCAGATAAGGGGATTTATCCCGAGGCTGACCTATCCGCAGGCAAGGGCTCTGACAAGGGTTATCCAAGAGCTGAAGGGCAGCAAAAAGAGATACGGCCTGACGGATGTTATGCATGCTATTGAGGAGGATGAAAACATAAAGTCCGGCCCAAAGGATGTCCTTACTTCTGTACTGGGTGAGCTTGTTGAGACAGGGATTTTCGGCCTGGCTGATAACCCCCCGATTGATGAGCTGGCAAGGCAGGGCGGTCTTTCTGTTATAGACCTTTCAGGCACAACAAACATGAGGAAGAAGCATATAATAGTCAACCATATTGCAAGGAAGCTTTTCAGCATGAGAAGGGGGGGACTGATTCCCCCGTTCCTTCTGGTTCTTGAGGAAGCCCACCAGTTCGTTCCAGAGGGTGCAAGAAGGGAGGATGCAATTGCAAAGGGGATTCTCACAACAATCGCAAGGGAGGGCAGGAAGTTCCACGCATCACTGTGCCTTATATCCCAGAGGCCTGTAAGGCTCTCAACCACAATCCTTTCGCAGTGCAACACGAACATAATCATGAGGATAACAAACCCATATGATCTGGACAGGATAAAGGAATCCTCTGAAGGTATCACAAGGGGTGTGGTGAACAAGATATCCTCCCTGCAGGTTGGTACAGGACTGATTGTGGGAGAGGCTGTTAACTTCCCCTTGTTCATAAACATAAGGAAGCGCAAATCAAAGGGGTCAGAGAAGGGCGCGCCACTTGAGCAGGCATGCGTTGATTTCTGGAATGCGCAGAAACAGAAGCAGAAGGATGCAAAGGCGTTTATGTAGATAAATATGAAAATATCAAAAGGGTATGCACTTTGGCTCATGCCATCCGGAGATGTTTATAAGAGATTGGCCAAAATAATTTCTCAATTGAGTGGAGAATACTCTACACCTGATTTTGAGCCTCATGTCACACTGCTTCCTCGGTTAATCGGACCTGAAGAGGAAATAGTATCCAAAACTTCTCAATTAGCCACTCTTGTTCGGCCTTATGGGATTAGACTTACCAAGGTAGATTATCTTGATGAATATTTTAAATGTCTTTTCATTAAAGTAGAAGAGACAGAGCATGTCATGGATGCGAATGCAAAAGCAAGGGAAATCTTCAACCGGCAGCAGGATCCCAAATATATGCCCCATTTGAGTCTGCTCTACGGGAATTTTCCTCCTAAAACAAATGAAAAAATCATTACAGAGATAGGAAAAGATTTTGACCTTACCTTTGAGGCAAGAAGTATCCATTTATTCTCATGTGATGGCGAACCTAAAGATTGGTACAGAGTAAAAGGATTCGGCTTGAAATAAAGCGACCCTTCATGATCCTCCATTCGCCCCTTGCTTGAACTCACTATGAAATATAACACTGTTATATTTTTGCGTAACAGCCGATTCCCTAATCCTGCTGTTGGTTTCCATAAAATGTTTATAACCCCTGATGGGATTGTTTTATTATGGTTGTGGAGGATGACTACGGACAGTGCATCAGGTACATAGAAAATTACTGGAAAAAATAACCTTTTATTTCCCAAGGGATAAGGGGATTCACATCGGACTTCCGAATAAATTCATATCGCCAAACAGGGATATGTTCAAGAATGACCAGTTCTATTGGGATAGTTATTTTATTATTCTGGGGTTAATTGAATCCGGAAAGGTATCCTTAGCAAAGGAGATGGTGGATAATCTTGTTTATCTTTACAAGAAATTCAGGATAGTCCCCTTAAGAAACAGATTCTATAATCTGGGAATCTCCCAGCCTCCGTTTCTTACTTCCATGGCCATTGAGCTATTCCGTGTTATGAAAAATAAAACATGGCTCAGAAAGGTAGCAGGGATTGCCGGGGCTGAGCTTAAGAATTACTGGATGGGTGAAAAGGGAGCTGAAAAACATTCTGTTTACTATGGTTTATCAAGATATTGCGACCATTATGTTACCCACCTTGCCGCTGAACACGAATCAGGGTGGGACATGACATCCCGGTTTGATAACCACTGCCTTGATTACCTGCCTGTTGACCTCAATTCATGCCTGTATAAATATGAAACAGACCTTGCTGAGATATACAGGATTCTGGGTAACAAACCAAAAGAAAAGAATTATTTGAGCCGGGCAGATAAAAGAAAAAGGATAATGCTGAAATTGATGTGGAACAGTAATAAAGGATTTTTCTTTGATTACAACTACAAGCACAGGGAGCAGGGTAATTTTTATTCAATAGCTGGTTTTTATCCGCTTTGGGCAAGATTGGTTTCACATCGGAAGGCAAAGAAAATCAGGGAGAATCTGAAGATGTTTGAATACAAAGGCGGGCTGGCGAATACGCAAAAGAAGGGCTTATCCAAGGAATTCAAGCAGCATGATTATCCAAACGGGTGGGCGAACCAGCAATGGATTGCTATTAGGGGATTGCTGAATTACGGCTTCAGGAAGAATGCTGAAAGGCTGGCTAAAAAATGGCTGGATTTGAATAAGGATGTTTTCCTGAAAACAGGGAAATTCTGGGAAAAGTATGATGTAGTAAAGTATGATGTTGGCAAATCAGAAAGATACACCATCCAGAGCGGTTTCGGCTGGACAAATAGTGTTTTTTTAAAATTGGTAAAGGAATTCTGTTAAAGGTTTTGGCTAGACCGCTTCCCTTATGAGCTCCGGCCTCATTATGCCCTTTTCTGTTATCAGCGCGGTGATTAATTCTGCTGGGGTTATGTCAAATGCAGGATTCAGAATCTTTGCCCTGCGCAGCTCTGCAGGGTCAATGATTTCCTCTGGCTTCCTCTGCTCAATCGGCTCCGGCATGCCTTCTACGGTCTTGGGGTCGAACTTTAATGTCTCCCCTGCAACAAAAACAGGCGTCTGGAACTTGTCTGCTATCAGGGCAATGGTGTATGTACCTATCTTGCTTACTATGGAGCCATCAGCAAGTATGGCGTCACAACCTATAAGGACCTTTGTGACCTTCTTCATCAGGGAGGCAACAGATGAATCTACAACAAAGGTTACATCTATATTTGCTTCCAACAACTCTTTTGCTGTTATCAGGCCCTGCCTGAGTGGCCTGGTCTCTGTAACAATAACGCTGAATTTTTTCCTTTTGTCCCTTGCCTCCTTGAGTATTGCAACAACGTGCTCTGAATGGCAGTGTGTAAGGACAACATCATCATCCTGTATCTGACCGACACCTATCTTTGCTATCCTTTCCACAACAGTCTTCAGCAGGTCGAGCTGGATCCTGCAGGCGCTGAGTGCGTATTTCCTCACATTTTCCATCTTCCTTAACTCGTATTTCTCCAGCTTGTCCAGGATTATTTTGACAGAATTCTGAAGGCAGGGCTCTGTTGGTCTCGCACCCTTGACCATTTCTGCTGTTTTCCCGAGTTCAGAAATAAAATCATTCTTCTTCGTTGCGCTGCTTTCCTTTGCCATTATCTCAAGGCAGCGCACGCCTGCCTCTGCAATATCATTTGAGCCCTGTATCTCAAGGTTTTTTATCTTCCCTACAATCTTCTCCACCCTGGATTCCGGTGTCTTCTCAGGAGGGACTGGCTCTGGTTTTGGAGGTGTTTTAGGCTTTGGAGCTGGTTTGGTCTTTGGAGCTGGTTTTTTCGGTTTTGGTTTGGGCTTTGGCGGCTTCTTCACAGCAGGTTTTTTGAGTCTGGAGGGCTTAGAAGGCTTTTTGGGTTTTTTAGGCACTTTTGAAACAATTTTTTTTGGTTTAGAGGGCTTAGCTACCTTAATTTTCTTTTTAGGGGCTTTAGAAACCTTTTTGGGTTTTTTTCGCCTCAAAATCTTTAACATATGCTGTATTCTTTGGATTCCTGACTTATAAAATCTTGGGTTTATCATGCTCAGGATTAATAAGCTTTATAAATATTATTACTAATTGTCACTATATCATAGTTATTAACTATGATTCATGCTCTTCAAAACATTATTTGCTGCAAACAGGCTTCGGCTCTGTTGTTCACACCTAACTGATATTTGGTGTGTTATGCGGCGCAGGATTCGAGGAATCAACACCATGCGGGAACGCAAGACCGATGTGGTCTTGGCGCATGGTGATTTCATTAGTTCTTAAACGCCTGGCATATGCCTGTGCCAGGGCAGCCTGTCTGACCTGATGTGATGACAGCCTCTCGTTGAGGCAATGGCTGATTAATTAGGCGAGAAAGGAGCGTTCCAATGGACGCTAAAAAAGAAAAAGGTCAAGAAAGAAGAATCAATGTTTTTGGACCCTTCAAGGTCAAGAAAGGAACAGGTGGCATCTTGGGGGCAGTGGAATGTATGGAGTGTCACCATAAAAAGCTCCAGGGTCCTAGTGCCAGGCTTGACGTTTGCTTCAGTCAAGGTGGAAATGCTCGGAACATTAAATTTAGGGCAGAGGTTAGATCTATTATATCTTTGTCCGGACTCTTTAGCATAACTGATGTCGGGCCTATGGGTCTGGACAGGAGCAGAATCCTGCTTTATGGAGGAACAGTAAAGGGGATTGGGAAATTCCAGTTCGCAGTTTTGGAGATTACAAACTCCAACCCAGGAGATGGCAAGGGAACCATCACATTCTACACCGGACAGGATGTTACCCAATATCAACAGCCATGGGAAGTAGAATTCAGGATAACCTGCGTTGAGGCGAAGAACACTGCAGAGCGCATTGACATTTTGTTGAGATGCAACTCCCTGATCCTGAGAGGATTCTTCACCATCGATCGATTCGAACAGGCCCAATTCTGGCTTAGATCAATTCCGGAGATTATTAAAAAGCTGGAAGCATCAAAGGCAACGAATGGAGTGAAGGAATTTTCCGCACATGCTGTATTTTTTGGGAACGATCATGACGAAGGCAGAATACTATTCAAAGTCGATGCCAGTGGTGATTTCGTGAATGTATTCTTTCAGAAACTTATGAATACTGAACCCAGGTACACATCTGATCCCATTCAGGTATCGCTGACCGAGCTGCTGAGGGAAATGAGGAGAACACAGGAGATATTGATGCTGCTTTATGGATGGCTGTAAGGAATCAACACCATGCGGTAACGCAGGATCGTGGCAATCTTACCGAACCTGTAATTCTTGTAGAAGTAACTACATACTACTGTTAATGCGGATTCTTATTTTAAAGGAGCATGAATCATGAATGAAAAAGAAAAAATTAGCCTGTTTGGGAAAACCCTTCTTTCGCTTATTATGATTGGTATCGTGGGTTTCATTCCAGCCATTGGTATCAAAGTGGTTACATTTGCCTTCGGCAAACAATTGGGTTTTTGGTGGCCATGCTATGGCATAGGTTTTATTATTGTGACCATAATCACCATTCTCGCATGGATCAATGTTTCTATGAAAAAACGGGATTTGCAACATGATCATTAACATCGAGGCTGTAAAATCCTTTAAGATAACTAAAGCAATGAATTGAGCCGAGCAGAAAAATATTTATGAAAATTCTGCTCGGTGCTTTATACTGTCAACTTAACGGGAGTTCAAACCCTTAATTTCGCTATTTTGGCCTCTGGAAGCGCCCTTGCCTTCAGAATCTCCTGCCCTCTGCTGGTTTTTATCTTTATCTTTGCTGCCTTGCCCTTCGGCGCGTCTGAATAGCGCGCTGTCAGCCGCGCAGCAGTGCGCAGGGAGGCGCTTGTCGGGTTCCGGACAAGCGTGACAGGGCCCATATAATCCCCTGCCTCCATCCACGGGGTTTTCAGCTTCCCTGCTATCCTGAGAAGCTGCTTATTCTCTCTCTCTTTCCTTCCCACAATTATCTTGGATTTACCCTGGCGGAAGTGGCGGCCCAGCTTCAACAAGGCAACGTCCCCTTCAGTAAGTTTCCTGCTATGTTCCAGAATATCCCTGAGCCTCCTGGCAAATTCAGGGTCTGTCAGCAGGCAGCCGCCTGCAGGGCTTGGGTAGGAAATCCTGTATCTTTTGGCGAGTGCTATCTGCCTTTTCCTTGACCTTCCTTGTATATCGAGTAGTTTGTCTCTATTTATCCATCCCTTCTTCTCGGCATCTGTTTCCGGCAGCAGCTTTGCTGAAAGGGGTCTCAAAATCTTGCCCTGAATACCTGCCTCCCTTTCTATGAGCTCCATGGACCTTTTGTTCTGGGACATAGGTCTCTCACCCAAGACCTCACCTGTTGCTATTATCCTGGCTCCTGTCCTCTTTGCAAGCTTTTTGGCTTCCTTCAGCATGAAAATATGGCAGTCTATGCAGGGGTTTAATTCAACACCCCTTTGGAACTTCGGATTTTTTATCATCTCTATGTATCTTCTGAACATCCTGCCCTTTGTGCAGTCAAGGACATGCAGCTTAACCCCCTCTGTCTGTGCAAACCTGAGGACGCAGAATTCATCATTGCAGCATCCGCCCCCGAAAGGTAATTTCAGGAAAAGGGCTTCTACTCTTTCCTTTCCCAGCTGCCCCTTCAGGATTTTGCACACCAATCTGCTGTCCAGCCCGCCTGAAAGCAGAACAAGGGCTTTGGATTTGGATTTCTTCCTGTTCATAATAATTAATTAAGGTGAAAGGTAATTATTATATATGAAAAGGGGTTTGTTGGGTTTTTTGGTTTTGCTTTTGTTCTTTACAGGGCTAGTTAGTGTTTTCTCCACAGACTATGAAATATCATTCGTTTTCCCAACACCAAACAATGAAACGATATCTCGTAATTATGCTTATATCAATGTGACCCTTAATGATACGCCAAATGCAACCCTTCTTGATTGGGATGGTACAAACTTGAGTATGTCAGGTTCTGGTACAAACTACTACAGAAATATGACTTCATTGGATAATGGGAACTATACATTCAGGGTCTGGGCGAATGACAATGATAACAATTTGAGTGTATCAGAAGATGCCTGGGTTTACATAAACTATACCCCGCCGGCAGCGCCGGACAATCCGCCAACAGTCACTTTAAACAGCCCGTCAGATGGTTCAACAGACAATGATGGAACAGTAACATTCAGCTGCTCTGCATCTGATGATATTAACCTGATAAATGTTACTTTATATCACAATTACACCAACTGGCATGCTAACGAAACCAATTCAAGCGGAATCAATGATACATACTATACCTTCACCAAGAGCTTCCCAAACGCAACGACTGTTGTCTGGAACTGCCTGGCTTATGACAACGCATCGAACTCCTCATGGGCAAGCTCTAACAGAACCGTTAACATCGCGATTGCAGGAGCTGACACAACAAACCCGACAATAACAGCATATTCCATAACACCTTCTCTTGTCCAGAACGGGTCATCTGTTCGGATAGGTATAAATGCAAGCGATAATGTTGCCGTTGATTCTGTCTGGGCTGTGATAACAAAGCCAAACGGGGCAACAGAGAACATAAGCCTCACGAACAATGCAGCGACAAATTACGCATCAACATCCCTTGTAGGGGACTACACTGTTACGCTCTATGCAAATGATACAAGCGATAATGAAACGAGCGTTTCTGGTAGTTTCTATTCAGGGGAGCAGCTGCAGTTCAGTGTGAGCGTTGTTAATTACAACCAGAACGGGATAAATTCCAGTTTGATAATCTATTATTCCGGAACAACCAACCAGGTGGGTTCCTATTCAAACTCAACAGGGGACTTCAGGAACAAGAACATAATAGACTATGTTTATGACTTCCTTTTCAAGGCATATGATGATGATTTGCATGTTTTGCTCATGGGGGTCAACATTTCCCTGAATCTTAACAGGACACTGGGACTGGAGAAGCTTGCGACACCTGTTTCCGGCTACGTGAACACATACGCTGTTAACTCCACTTACACGATAAGCAGCGCAAGGGTAACAGTTTATTATCCAACAGGCCTGAACGAGAGCAATCTTGCTGTTTACATCTGCTCGGAGTGGGACTTTGCAGGCAGGAGCTGCACAGGGAGCTGGAACATGACAACAGCCACACAGAACACAGCCTATAATTACTTTGATATTGAGGTCTCGGGTTTCTCTGCATTCTCCGTAAAGGAGGGGGGTTACTGCGGTGACGGGACATGCGGCCCAGGTGAGGATGTGACATCATGCTCTGAAGATTGCTGGTGCACATCAGGAGAGACAAGATTTTGCAGTGTTGCACATAATGGAACCTGTGCTGATGGAAATGAGACATGCACTGCTGGTTCCTGGACAGGCTGCCCCAGCCCTTCAACAGAGGTCTGCAACACCTATGATGATGACTGCGACGGGATTGTGGATAATGTCGGAGGAGGGACATCCATCAATGAAACTCAGTGCCAGTGCTATAACGGCGGTTCGCCTGTTCTTGAAGGTTCCGTGTGCAACAACATAGATGATGACTGTAATAACTTGATTGATGACGGGATAACAAGGCCTTGCGGGAACGATACAGGAAAATGCCAGATGGGAACAAGGTCATGTGTGAATGGCGAGTGGAGCACGACGTGCCAAGGGGAAGTGAGACCGGATGCAAATGAGACATGCGGGAACAATGAAGATGATGACTGTGATGGGGAGATAGATGAGGGATGCGCAAGCAGTCTCCCCTGCGGTTACGGGCTTATACCAGAAACAGGATGCAAATGCGGCAATCTAACCTATGTTGCCGGCTACTGCTGCAACGGGGTCTACCAGGCAGAGCTCTGCCCAGAGTTCCCTTGGTGGATATTCGTAGTGGCTGGTGTGGTGATACTTGTTGCCTATTTTGTTTATGAAAAGGTTGGGAAAAAGGAGAAGGAAACCACATGGGATCAGCTCGAGAAGAGATACACACCTACTGAAACATAGAGCGACACAAAGGTCAAGACTGTGAAAAATCCTGTGAAGTTTCCAACAATTAATAAAAGTTTTCGAGTCTAATTATATCCATGGCTGAGGAAACCCCGGAGAGAGACAGGCTTGAGATGCTTATTCTGAAGGCAAAGGAAGCAGGGGAGCTTATAAAATCATTCCAGGGTGAGATAAAGCTTATTTCTCATTATGATTGTGATGGCATCTGCTCTGCAGCCATAATGGTTAAGGCATTGGAGAGGGAGGAAAAGGATTTCTGCCTTTCATTTGTCGAGCAGCTGACCTCTGATGAGATTTTGGAATTGGCAAAGGAGAACAACAGGTTCATCATCTTCCTTGACCTCGGCTCTGGCCAGCTTGAGGGAATTAAGAACAACCTTATGGGAGAGGACGTCAGGGTTATTATTTCTGACCACCATCAGATAGAAGGCGCGGCTGCTTCTGATAATCTTGTGCCTCAGCACAAGAGATGTGAGCACATCTTTCGTGAGCAAAGCTCACCCAACCTCCTGCACGTAAATCCCATAGATTACGGCATAACAGAGAACATATCAGGTTCTGGCATTGCCTATCTGCTTGCAAGGACGCTCAGCCCCGAGAACAGGGAACTGAGCGAGCTTGGTGTTATCGGTGCCATAGGAGACTCGCAGATAGGCTCAATAGGGGCTGACTGGGGTCTGTTCGGGCTGAACAAGGAGATTCTTAAGGACGCGCAGACCACAGGAAAGATAAGGGTGAGCAGGGGTCTGAGGATATGGGGGAAGACAAAAAGGCCCGTCCACAAGGCACTGGAATATTCTGTTGACCCTTACATACCTGGCATCTCGGGTTCTGAGTCAGGAAGTGTTCAGTTCCTCAAGGAGCTTGGTATTCCTTTAAAGAATGAAAAGGGGAAGTGGAGAACCCTTTCTGACCTTTCGGATGAGGAGACAAAAAAGCTCTCCTCTGAAATAATAAAGGAGAGGATGAGGGGGAATGAAGCCAATCCTGAATGGATATTCGGTGATGTTTATGAACTGCTTGACAAGCCTGACTTCAGGGATGCGAATGAGTTCGCAACAGTGCTCAACGCGGCGGGCAAGCAGGGGCTTGGTTACCTTGGTGTTTCCCTGTGCCTTAACAGCCCAAAGGCGTTTTCAGACATCAGGAGTGTTCTGAACAGTTACAGAAAGGAGATTGGCAGGTCGCTGAACTGGATTTATCAGAACAAGGAATCCATCAAAACCATGGAGAATGCAAACTACATCCTTGCAGGGGCAAATGTACCAGAGCATGTTATATCCAACGTGACATCCATTGTGAGCAGGTCTGGTTTCATGTCTGGGGACAAACCCGTATTTGCATTTGTGGACACAGGGAACGGAAAGGTAAAAATCAGCGCAAGGGCTAGTGACAGCCTTGTCAAGAAGGGATTTAACCTCAGGGATATTATGGTTGAGGGGGTTAAGGAGGTCGGTGGGGAAGGCGGCGGCCATCACGGTGCGTCAGGGGGAAGGATTCCAAAGGGTTCTGAGGAAAGGTTTATAAATAGCGTTGAATTAATATTGAAAAAAGCAAAAACAACAGAAGGAGGCAAACATGCCAACGGAATCGGAAAAGAGACTGGAAAGGAAAGAGAAGGAGATGCTGGAAAGGAAGAAGGAGAGAGAGGGAGAGAGGCGGGAGAAGAGGCCAGAGAAGGTCGCGAGAAAATGGAAGGGAAAGGACTGGTACGTTATCTTGGCTCCTAAGGCATTTGGCGGGAATTTAATAGCCGAGACCCCTTCCCTTGACCCGAAGTCCCTTATAGGAAGGAATATAGATGTGAACATGGCTGACCTGACAGGCAAGAGTTCAAAATTCTATATGAACATGCGATTCAGGGTAAATAAGGTTGAGGATAAAAACGCCTTTACCATGTTTAATGGTTACTACTGCCTAAGGGAGCACCTGTTCAGGGTTGTAAGGAAAAGGAGCCAAAAAGTAAGGACCATAAACAATGTGGAGACAAAGGATAACTGGAGGCTTCAGGTCACAACGCTCATAATCCTGAACAGGAACACAGATGTAACCGTGCAGAAAAAAGAAAGAAAGCTCATTCATGATTACCTTGAAGATTTTGCAAAGAAGTCGAGCCTTGAGGACTTTGTGAAGGCAACAATTAACGGCATAATCCAGAAGCACATAAGGAAAACAGGAAGCAAGATCTACCCCGTGCGCTTCAGCGAAATCGAGAAGATTGAAGTGCTGAAAGCTGGGTCACTTGATTCGAAAGCTAAGGTGGCCAAACCCGCCGATGCTGGACCGCTTGATAAAATTGAAAAGAGCGGTCATGCCTCCTCGGCGCCTGCTGAGTGAGGGAGTTTTGACAACCCGATATTTTCATTGGGCTGGGCTTTTATATTTTGAAATAAATTTTTCCACATTATCATTAACCTTTTCATCATAATCAGATGGGATGATTCCCAAACATCTTTTTGCAAAGCATATCCCTTTCCATCTGCAATCTTTGTATTTTTTGTTTTTTATTTCGCTTATTCTTTTCCATGCATCCTTGAGTTTGTCCTTTCTAATATTCCCAACTTTTTCTTCAGATTCACACAAATAAATGTCCCCTGTATCACCTATGTAAAATCCTGCTCTTGATATGTCACATGGCTTTCCGCCAGGAAAATCTGCTGGTTCAACGAAACCAATGCCGTGTTTATAAGCAATTATGTAAAGTTTTGAAGCTAATTCAATCATCTGATGAGAAGTTATACCAATTTTATTCCTCCATTCTTTATCCTTTACCTTTCCAATTGGCATTAATGGGCAGAGTAATGGATAGATATTCTCCTTTATTGCCATCTCATAATTTTGTAGGATTTCTTCATAATTCTTCTTTACCACAACAATACCAAATCCCAAATGGCTTGGATAAAACTTGTTTAAACCAGCTTCCTTTAACAATCTCAAAGCCCTGTTCCTTAATTTCGAATATCCCTTTTTCTGAGAAATTTCATCCTGGTTTTTCTTGTCATATTTCAGCATAACTGTTATATTAAATTCTGATAGTTTGCTTACTATCTCCCTTCCATCCATTCCGTGAATCTTTCTGGCTAATCTTTCATCTCCTATAACATCTCCACATGTAAATAAAACTGATTTTATTCCGTTTTTGTATACGTATTCAAAAATTTTCAGAATATCCTTTCTTAAAAGTGGTTCTCCTTCGCCTAAAATTTTTATGCTCTTTCCACCCAACTCTTTGAATTGGTCAATAATATTCAAAATTTCTTTTAATGTGAGCCCTTCACCTGTTTGTGTATTCCTATAGCCGCAAAAAATACAATTGTTTAAACACTCACATGGAATAGCTATATCCAATGTGAGGGGAATATTATTCTTTCTAGCAAAATCCAATTCTTCTTTACTAAATGTACCGCCATCATAACCAAAAAGTGCATATTTGTTCATAGTCCTCTAAACATTTATTATGGCTGGTCTTTAAATTAACCTTTTAATACATTTAATTTCAAACCGTTAACTTTATAAGGACAAATGTCCATAAATTAATTATGGGTGGAACAAAAGCTCCAAATCAGGAAATAGTCAATAAAATCCGAGCTGTTTTAGCAAAAAATCCTCAAGGAATCTGGATAAGGGAAATAGCTAGACAAAGTGGAATAAGCAAATCATGTGTTCATGTTTATTTGAATCAGCATATGGTTAATGATATTGAAGAAGTATTGTCTGTTTCAGGTCTGGTGAAATTATATAGATTGAAGAGGAGAAAGTAAAAATGAACAATATTAGATTAGATTTATTCAAATTGCATGATGAAAACGATAAAGGCAGAGGTAGGATTAAAGTTATCGTCAATAAAGAGCTTAAATTAGCTATAGACGAGCTAATAAAGGAAATAAAATCTCATAAAAAGCTAAAAATAAAAGAATTTTCTAGAAATATGGGGTTTAGTCGTACACTTTTCTATGCACATTCCAAAAGAAGGAGGTTCTATATTTCTGCATTAAAAGAACTTATCAAATTATGGTCTAAGCTATTAAAGAAATCAGAAATAGAAACAAATCAAAAAGAAATTGAAATTCAATATAAAATCAAAAAATTATGTTGCGGCTCTGGTAATAATTTCATTTCTATTACATGCCCTAACCTTTTAACAGAGGATCTATGTAAGATTGCTGGTGCGATTGTCGCAGATGGGAATTTATATATTGGAAGAGATAAAAAGAACAAGAAAATAAGAAAATGGGCAGTTAAGATTGCTGACCATTATAGAGATAATCTGGAAATTTTTTCAGATTGGATAAATAAAGAATTTGGCTTGCAATTAGTTCCTAAAATGCATAAAACAGGAGATTACTGGTTTATTGAATTTTCAAACAAAATAATTTTTTATTATCTTAGCAAAATTTTTGATATACCAGTTGGTAAAAAAAGCGGAATAGTAAAATTACCAAATATGATAAAGAAGTCCCCCCTAAACTATAAACAAGCATTCTTAAAGGCTCTTTTTTTGTTTGATGGGGGAATTGGCTTTTACAGATGTGAAATTAAATTTGGCTCTAAAAGTATGTTTTTAATCAAAGACGTAGTAAATATTCTAGAAGAGTCTGGTATTAAACTTGATTATATTAGCAAAAAACCAAATCCTTCAAATGGGCTTTTCCAATTAGCAATATGGAATAAAGATAAAATTGAGAAATTTAATGGACTTTTTATGGAACCAAAAACAACAAAGAGCAAACAATTAGATTTACATATAAATGGATTAAGATATAGAGGAAAAAATTTAAACGATATAATGGATAAACTTAGTCTTATTTATCCCAGAGCAAGAAAAAGTTCTATGACTTTTAAAGATATTATTGAACTTTTTAACAAAAGTAAATTTTTAACCAAAAAGGATATCCAGAAAAGCATGAACCGGCATGAAAGAAATATTTCAGCTATTTTGAATACTTTAGAAAGATGGGATATACTAATATCACAAAAGCAAGGCATTTATAAAGTTTGGAGTATAAATTCAAAATTAAAATCAAAAGGAGGAGTTTAAAAATGGCAAAGGCAACAACTGAAACAATCACAGAGCTGATGAGGAAGCCTGAACAAATCAGGAACATTGGAATCGTGGCGCACATTCTTGATTAGCTTTAAGGCTAATTTTGGTGCAGAGACCACGGAAAAACAACCCTTACGGACAGTTTGCTCGCAGGTGCAGGAATCATATCAGAGGAGCTTGCAGGCAAGCAGCTCTACATGGATTTTGTTGAGCAGGAGCAGGAGAGGGGAATCACGATATACGCTGCTAACGTTTCAATGGTCCATGATTTTGAAGGGAAGGACTTCTTAATCAACCTTATTGACACACCCGGTCATGTCGATACATAAGAAGGAAAATATAACCTTCTGTGCGACAGTTTGGCGGGGACGTATTTTTGCCAAATTAGGCAAAACGTTAAACCCGCGCAATGAGGGCAGTGGACGGTGTGGTTGTTCTGATAGATGCTGTTGAGGGTGTGATGCCCCAGACCGAGACAGTGGTGAGACAGGCTCTTAAGGAAAGGGTCCAGCCCATCCTCTTCATCAACAAGGTTGACAGACTAATTAAGGAACTGAAGCTCAGTCCAGAGGAGATGCAGGAGAAATTTAAGAAGATTATAACAGAGGTTAACCTCCTGATTCAGAAGTATGGGGAAGAGGAATACAAGGATAAATGGACGGTTGCTGTTGATTCCGGCGCTGTTGCGTTCGGCTGTGCAACAAAGAAATGGGCCATATCTGTTCCCCTTATGAAAAAGAGCGGCATATCATTCAAGGACATAATAGAATCCACCCAGGAGGGAAAGGAGGAAGAGCTGGCTAAAAAAGCTCCCCTTCACAGCGTTATTCTGGACATGGTCATAAAGCATCTGCCAAACCCCCTGAATGCCCAGAAGTACAGGATATCCAAGATATGGCCTGGTGACATGGACTCAGATGCTGCAAAGGACATGACTACCTGCAACCCGGATGGAAAGCTTGCAGCCATTGTGACAAAGATTTATCCTGACCCGCATGCGGGTTATGTTGCAACCGTTCGGATTTTTTCCGGGAAGATAATCCAGGGGCAGAATGTCTATCTTGTTGCAATGCAAAAGACAGAAAAGGTCCAGCAGGTCTCTGTCTACAAAGGGCAGCAAAGGGTAAGCATGGAAGAGGTTGATGCAGGGAACATAGTGGGTGTTGTTGGTTCAAGGGATGCATTCTCTGGTGAAACCCTCTGCGACCCTGAAAATATAATAGTTGGTTTTGAGGCCATAAAGCACATGTTCGAGCCTGTTGTTACAAAAGCCATAGAGCCAAAGCACCCCAAGGAATTATCCAAGCTCATAGATTTCCTCAAGAGGACAGGAAGGGAAGACCCGACCCTTCAGGTTAAGATTAACGAGGAGACCGGTGAATATCTGGTCTCCGGCCTTGGCGAACTGCATATAGATGCAAAGGTAGAGAGGCCCATAAAGGAGGCTGGAATAGATGTCTCTATCTCTCCTCCCATTGTCATTTATGAGGAATGCGTAAAGAACCCAACACCTGCCCCGGTTGAGGGCAAATCCCCGAACAAGCATAATAAATTCTACATAATTGCGGAGCCCCTGGAACCAGAGGTCTATCAGGCAATGGTTGCTGGTGAAATCCCTGACCAGGAGGTCAAGAAGAAGAATGTTGAGCTGCAGGAGAAGCTTGTATCCCTGGGCTTTGACAGGAATGAGAGCAAAAAGGTCAAGCTGATATACAAAAAATGCATTCTTCTGGACATGACAAGGGGTGTACATGCAATACTCGAGGTTATGGAGATGATAAAGGATTCCTTCAAGTCCGCCATAGATGAGGGTCCGCTTGCCAAGGAGCCCTGCGCAGCGGTCAAGGTCAAGGTAATGGATGCAAAGCTTCATGAGGATACAATACACAGGGGACCAGCACAGGTTGTCCCTGCTGTTCGGCGTGCAATAAGGGAAGCAATGGTCCAGGGAGGGGCATTCATCCTCGAGCCAAAGCAGATAATAAGGATTGATGTCCCTACAGAGCAGCTCTCGGGTGCAACAAAGGAGGTTAACAACAGGAGAGGAAAGATATTGGAGATGAAAGAGGAAAGGGGCGTGACATCAATAAAGACAAAGCTCCCTGTTGCAGAGATGTTCGGCTTCAATTCCGCACTGAAATCCGCAACAGGCGGGTTGGGTTTCTACTGGCTTATAGATGTCCTTTACGAGCCTTTGCCAAAAGACCTCGAGAAAAAGGTCATTTCCCAAATCAAGCAGAGGAAGGGAATTGTGGAAGAGAAGGAAGAAGAGGGGGAATAGGATTTTAACCATCGCATCCAATAAATATACATGAAAATGACCCTCGCCTTGGTTCTTGCATTCTGTGCACTTGTCCTGCTTGTGAGCGGCTGTGTCCTGAGCTACCCGCTTGAGTACACAGTAGAGATATCAGACTGCAACAGGTCGCTTACAGATGGTTATTACAACCTGAACCAGACACAGAACAGCTTTATTCTCAACTATGTGCGGAGCTATCACTGCACGGGAAGCGAGTTGGATGTCGGGGCGTACCTGAATCTCAGCAAGATAATTGTTGCAGAGGAGCTTCTTATTAGTAACCTTGCAACAGCATGTGTTTGCCCCAGAATGGTTAGTATAGGTGTCAGCAATCTGAGACCTGGAAACTATACAGTAGAGGTAAGGGATTACAATTACATGTCCAGCAGGGAGCCTGCATTTGTGCAGGGTATTGAAGTCTGACACAGGGCACTATGGATAGTGGTTATTTTTCACTGAATTTTTCTTACCCACCAAAGTTTCTTAACAAAACCAAAAGCCTTACAATTGCTTCCTGGAGGATATGCTTGCAATAATTTTGTTCCGGTAATAATATCTCCAAACTCATTTATATCCTTTTCAGAGGTGCTTGCAGGATATTCTATTGAAAACTTTAAACCAACAACATACCCATCTGAGCGCTCCTCATCTATTCTTAATTTTCCGCTAATTGAAAGGATATCTCCCTCAGTGGGTGAATCAAAACTAACATAATCGTTTAACCTATCTGTTATTTTTTTCATAGAATCAGAAGTTAAAACCTGGCTAGGGTCAGCCTCTATTTCATAAATTGTAATATTTGTTTTTTCTAATCCCATCTTAACTTCACCAAATTCTTCCTTATAGCTAATACACATTAAAATTTTTAAAACTTTCTATAATTTAACCAAAATTAGACATTCACAGCCTTCTTTTTCTTACTGTCCCAGAGTTTACTGCCCTTTTTCTCCTTCTGCGGTATGCCAAGGAAGCGGTTCCCTTTAATCGGAATCATGAAGTAGTACTCTTTTTTTCCTTTTTTGTCCTTCAGAATTATGCTGAACTTGCCTCCCTCCGCAACCTTGCCTGTCCCGGGATAGATGTAGTTATACTTAACGAATGAGCCGCGCGAGAGGAGATTGCGCACCTCTGTCTCTCCCTTCTTGTTCTTGGTGAGAACAGCGTCTGGATACTTCATATTATCGGGTTTTTCGCTCAACAGCCTTTTGAAGAAGTGAAAACTCGAAAAGGCTGTTCATAATTAATTTTTAAGTCGGATAGTAATAAAGTTAATTGGTGGTCACCTGCCCAAGAAACTACTCATAGTCGGCATAGACCCCGGAACCACAACAGGTATTGCAATGATGAATCTGGACGGGGAACTTATTCTGCTGAAAAGCGGCAAGGGGTTTTCCAGGGCACGCATATCGAAATTCATAATGGAGCAGGGTGATCCGGTAATAATAGCAAGCGATAAGCATCCAGCTCCAAGGTTTATAGAAAAGGTTGCATCTTCATTTTCTGCCAAACTGATTTATCCAGAGGAAAACGTCAGCAGACTGGAGAAGGCAAAGATGGCAAAGGGGTTCGAAGAAAAAAACAGCACAGATGATTCCCGTTTATGGAGTAACCAGCATGAGAAGGATGCATTAGTTGCTGTGCTGTTTGCATGGAAAAGGATAAGTCGACTGATGGACAGAGTTGATGCTAAACTGAGAAAATTCAGAAGGAGAAAGGATTTTGAGCAAATGAACTACTTCGTGAAGTCGGGGGTCATCCTGCACAAGAGGAATATAGATTCTTTTCTGAAAAGATTCATCAAAGTAAATAAGCAACAAGACCAATTATAAATGTGAACCTGAAAAAATTCGTTTTTGGGCACAGGCTGAACAGGAAGCAGCAGAGGCTCTGGCAAACGCTTGAATTTCTTGTCAGGCTGATTGTCCTTTCTGTCCCTCTTTACCTTATCATAGGTCTGGGGATAAGCCTGTATCCTCTACAACTGGCTGCTGCAGGGCAGTCCAGCTGGATTTTAGGGGCAATGGGCTACTCTGTCCAGCAGGAGGGGGCTTATCTGACAGTGAGCGGAGGTCCCCCCGTACAGGATTTCCTCTTCTACGTGAATGAGGATTGCACTGGTTGGAAGAGCATGCTCTTCCTCTTTGCACTTATATTTGCCGTGCCCGGTGTTGTGCTGCGCAGGAGGCTCTGGGGTCTTGTTTTCGGCCTGCCCGCGATATGGCTGGGAAATCTGGGAAGGGTTGTTGGCGTTGTCCTTGCAGAGAGAAGTTATGGTGTGGAAACAGCCCTGCTAATCCATGACTACGGGTGGCAGTTCGGTCTGATAGCCCTGGTTCTTGTAATTTGGGCGGGCTGGCTTTTTTATGCGAGAAGGAAATAATTAATAAAGTGGTGATTCGATGCGTATTGATTGGATAGTGGCAATTGGTGTATTCCTCGTTTTCATTGGGGCAGGTTTCCAGTACTATTCAAACCTCTTCCAGAGCAGGGCACAGCCCATGGAGCTGGTTGTTGGGGATATAAGCGACAGGGTTACAGATTTCCTGAAAACAGATGTTTACGAGGTGCCCATAAAGGTTAATTCCCCTGTGGCAAAATCTGATGTTCTCTACTTCGATTACACATGGCCTTCGGAGGGCGCAAAGAACTCGACAAAGATTCTGCAGGACAGCGCATCCAAGGATTGTATAATAAGCGGTAGCACTTTATACTTCCAGACAGACCTGAATGTGGGTGAGAACTTTTTCACTATGAGATACAGTGACAAGAATGTCAGTATGAACTGCAGCGGAACATTTGGTACAGGAAATTCGAATCAAACAATACCCTGGGCAGGTGTTAAAAGGAATATGATTTCCCAGAGCAATATAGATGAAATGAATGCTACTGATTACACGACATTCAAGAATAACCAAGGTATAAACAGGGATTTCAGGGTGAATGTAAATGTGAGCGGTTCTGTGAATTATTACGGCCTGAACCCTCCCAGTGCAACAAATGTCTATGTCAGGGAGACGCGCTGGGCTCTGGAGGAAACAGATGAAGAGGTAATAATAAGAATATTGTCTTGGTGATAAAAAGAGGGGCATACAATTTATAAGCAAGGAGTTCAAAACATAGAGATATGGAAAAATTTGATTTGCTGGTTATAGGAGCAGGACCTGCGGGGATGGGGGCAGGGGTTTATGCTGCCCGGTATAATCTGAAGACGCTTATTATAGGAAAGGAACTCGGTGGGATGATGACAGAGGCCCATATGGTGGAGAATTACCTGGGCTTTTCCCCAATGCCTGGTCTTGAGCTTGCGCAGAAATTCAAGGGAATGGTGGAGAAGCTCGGGGTCAAGATAAATACAGGGACCGAGGTCGTGGACCTGAAAAGGGTAAAGGAAGGGTTTGAGGTGAAAACCGACAAAGGCGGGGTCTTCTTAACCAAGGCCCTGATAATGGCTGTGGGGACGAAGAAGAGGAAGCTGAACATACCAGGAGAACAGGAATTCCTGGGCAAGGGTGTTTCATACTGCTATACATGCGATGCGCCATTATTCAAGGGCAAGGTTGTTGGTGTTGTGGGCGGGGCAAATTCCGCTGCAATGGCTGCCCTGGCCCTGGCAGAGCATGCAAAAAAGGTATTCATAATGTATAGAAGAGATAAACTGAGGTGCGACCCCGTGCTGTTTGAGAGAATAAAGAAGAGCCCAAAGATAGAGACAATATACGGGGCTGTTCCTGAGAAGGTCGGGGGAAAGCAGTTCCTGGAATATGCAGTATTGAAGAAAAGCGGCAAGACAAAACTGAAGAAGGTAAGGGAAGGCAGGATTGCCCTGCAGGGGCTTTTTGTGGAGGTCGGGGAGGTTCCCATAGTTTCCCTGGCAAAGCAGCTGGGCCTCAAGCTCAGCAAGGACGGGTTCATAGTTGTTGGGGATGACATGAGCACCAATGTGCCAGGGGTTTTTGCAGCAGGGGACATCACAACCGGCTCAATAGAGTTCAGGCAGATTATTACTGCAGCAGCAGAAGGGGCTGTTGCTGCGCAGTCCGCATTCAGTTATATCAGAAGCCTGTAAAGAGGGCGGGAAGTAATAAAAACCCATAATCCAACATTACTTCTGACTGTTATGCAAATTGGAGCAAATACAAAAATAAAATTAGAAGACTTCACCGATGAATATCTGAGAAAAATCGTTGAGTTGTATCGTTCTTTGGGTTTTCCTTGCAATGATAATGTATTGGATGGTGTAGATGCTAATTTTGTCAAGAAAGAAGTTAGTAAGTATAATTTTTTGGAATTAAGACCGGCTCCTGCCACAGATTCCCATTTAATATTTGAAATACGCTATGGCGGCGGTAATACACCTTATCTGCATTTGGTAGCCCAAAAAGATAAACGGTGGCGCATACTGTATAAAATGGATGATGAACATTTTGCAAATCTTTCACAAGATTTTGATAATGCTATGAGAGAAGCTTTCTGCTAAAAAATAAACCAATAAAAACCCCAAAACCAATCTATTTCTGATATCATGGAATTGTGGGCAGAAAAATACAAACCCGAGAAGTTGGAAGGGGTTGTTGGACAGAAAAAAGCCATTCTGGAGACAATGGAATGGCTGAAGAAATGGAAGCCAGGGAATGCCCTGCTTTTTTGCGGATCTCCGGGTGTTGGCAAAAGCCTTGTTGTTGAAATCCTTGCAAAGGAAAGAGAGCTGGACCTGATACAGCTGAACGCATCTGATGAGAGGAACCCTGAGAAGATTGAGAACTTCATGCAGACAACAAAAACAAAGGCCCTGTTCCGCAAGGGAAAGATAATCCTTATAGATGAGGTTGACGGGATTTCCGGCCATGAAAGGGGTGGTGTGGGTGCTGTTGTTAAACTAATCAAGGAATCCATGTTCCCTGTTTTTCTTGTTGCAAATGACCCATGGGCTTCCAAGCTGAGACCGCTTAGACCCCATGTCAAGATGATAAAATTCCACAAAGTCCCCACACCGTCTATTGCAAAAAGGCTGAAGGAAATCCTGGGCAAAGAGGGAGTTGAGGCAGGACCGGAGGTTTTGAAGAACCTTGCACGCTGGTCTCAGGGCGATTTGCGCTCTGCAATAAATGATTTGCAGACAATTTCACAGGGAAAAACAGGGTTGAAGGCAAAAGACCTGGAAACCCTTGGCTACAGGGAGAGGGAGAGCTCTGTATTCAATGTTCTGCCCATCCTATTCCACTCAAAGAGCATGATTGCATCCAAGAACGCAATCAGGGGAGCGGACAAGGACCCTGATGAAATCTTCTGGTGGATTGAGACAAACCTCCACCACCATTTCAGAGACCCTGAGGACCTGGCAGATGCATTTGAAATTCTCTCTAAAGCAGACTTATTCAGGTCACTGGTCTCAAAGCAGCAGAACTGGAGGTTCAAGGGATTCATGATTGATATGCTTTCAGGAATCTCTCTCGCCAAGCGCACAGAGCACCATGGCTTTGTTCCCTTCCAGCCACCAGACAGGCTGATTAGATTGGGAAGGTCAAAGGCCAAGAGAGCAATGATGGATTCCCTCTGCAAAAGGCTCGCCAGGCAGTTCCACTGCTCAGGTAGGATTGTCAGAAGGGATTACCTGCCCTATCTGAGGGTTCTGCTAAAAAATCAGAAAGGCTTGGCCGAACAGCTCGGGCTGGAAAAGGAAGAGCTGAAGGTTATAAAGTGATGATAAATGGCACAAGAAATTGTTGTTAAGGAAGTTCCGATTGAAGAAGCTGTAAAGGTTAATGTCAGTATTGTTGAATTTGATGAGCCCTATCCCAAGGAATGTTTTGAGGAAAGATACAAGGGTAAAGAAAAACTGATCATTGCAGCATATTTGGGTAATCAACCAGCAGGTTATATGGTTGGGTATGATAAATTCGGTGATGGCTCATTTTACTGCTGGATGGCAGGAGTTAACCCTAAGTTCAGGGGGAAGGGCGTGCTGAAGGCCCTGATGGATTACCAGGAGAACTGGGCGAAAAAGAAAGG
This sequence comes from Candidatus Aenigmatarchaeota archaeon, assembly GCA_030615165.1. Lineage (GTDB taxonomy): Archaea > Aenigmatarchaeota > Aenigmatarchaeia > QMZP01 > QMZP01 > JAUWZW01. Next base: position 9,204 of record JAUWZW010000005.1, on the reverse strand, counting down.
ATATAAGAAAATAAAAATCAAGACCAGGAACAACCGAAGGGAAATGCTTGCATACTTGGTTAAATACGGTTTCTGGTTTACTGGAGTTGACCCGCGCCCAAAGATTGAGGATAACAGAATTATGCTTGAAAAAGATATATAAGCCATCTAATCCATGGTCAGCGCATCATAGACTTTAAACTCTTCTGGTCTTCTGACCTTATCTCCGTATTTTGATGTCATATGCTGCCTGAACTCATCCGTGGCAAGCGGCGGCACCACAAACCTGCCCACAAGCTCTGCGCAGAGCTCATCCCTGAAATCATCACCCATATAGACCACTTTTTTCGGGTCTGCCTTTGCTTTATCAAGTATTTTTTTCAGGGTCTCGGGTTTGTTATCATAATTCTGCAGCTCTATCCCTTTTGCGGTCCCGTCCGGGTTGTTCTTCATCATGCTTGCATAAATAAAGGCAAAATCATGCTCAGCTACTAGCTTACCCAGGGTTGCAACAACACCATCATGGAAAGCGGATGTCAGTATGCCTGTAACAATACCTGACTGTTTGCAACAAATCAAACCATCAAGGGTTTCCTCATCCAGCCTGTCACGCGCTCCAGTGCCGTATTTCTTCACAGAACGGCCTATCCTCTCCAGGGGCATGCCATCCAGAACCCTGGTGTTGTACAGCTCATATGTGGCTCTCAGGAGCTCTGCCTGGGATTCCGGGTCGTCACTGTATTGTGCTGTCATCTTCTCCAGCTTCTTTTTTGTCATGTAAAGCTTGACAACCCTGTCCCACAGCCATGGCCTCTTTCCGCAGTGGCCCAGCTCATCCATGGCAATCTGCTTTAACACGGGCTTGTCATCCGTATCCTCTATCAGGGTGCGGTTCCAGTCTGAAACTATAAGCTCCGGCTTCATGAAAAAGGTATTAATAGAAAAATTTAAAAAGGCTATAACATGGGCCCGTAGTTCAGTTGGATAGAATGCCAGCTTGCGGAGCTGGAGGTCGCGCGTTCGATCCGCGCCGGGCCCATTAAACCAATGCCCCAACAATGAATGCAATCAGTCCCAGAAGCATGCCCAGTTTTATCATCTTGCTTATCCTGTGGAAGCCCTTCCTGCTGCCAACCTTGGTTAGGAACAGGGCAGAGATGAGGAAGATGAGGTCTGTTGGTATAAGGATAATCAGGTAGCTTAATCCCAGGATTCCAAGCATGTAGGGTAAGGGGGAGATTGCGATTGCAAGGAGGAGGGAGAAACCAGCTACCATCTTCAGCTTTTTCCTGCCATATTTGAGTTCAACGCCGCCACCCGTGAAGCCGAACCTCTCAGCGATTGATTTTTTGATTCCTGCAGCAATCCTCTTCAGGAAGCTCTTCCTGTCCCCCTCTATGTCCTCAAGGTCCTTTACTATCTCCCTGGAAAGGTTTGCAAAGAATGCAAGGAGCATAAGCAGCAATGGAAGGAACAGGTTCCCGAGCGCAATACCTCCAAAAAGAAAACCAGAGCCTACCAGATAGCTTATTGATATGTTTCCCAGAAGGAGTTTGTTCTGGAAGCTCAGTGAATATGCTATCAGGAGCAGGGAGTTGAAAACAGCTATGCCAAATGCAAGCCAGTTTATGAATCCTGCAAGGAATACGCCAACAAGGAAAAGTAAAATGGAGAAGAGCAGAGCCCATCTCTTGCCTATCTGACCGGATGGTATCGGTCTCTTTGGCTTGTTTATCCTGTCTGATTCCAAATCCACATAATCATTAATCGCATTGCCAGCCCCGGCTATCAGGAACGTAGCTGCCATTGCAATGTAAATCTTTTCTGCGAAAACCAGAGCACCGAGTTCTGCAACCAGCAAACCACCTATTAAAACAGCAACAGCTGTCATCACACAGTTCAATGGTCTTATTATCCTCAGATAACCTAGTCCGGGCATAAAAATAATTTGTATAGGATTTTATTTAAGCTTTTACCAGATTAACCTTTGGCAACAGCTATTGGAACCATCCTTGTAACCTTCAGGGAAATACCTGCACCGTGCACGGATTCTATAACCTGCTCCACATCCTTGTAAGCTCCCGGTGCCTCTTCAGCCAGAACCTTTGGATGTGTTGACTGGGATTCTATGCCTTTCTCTGCAAGGGCTTTCTTAACATCACCGCCCCAGAACTTCTTTATCGCAGCATGGCGGCTCATACACCTGCCTGCGCCATGCACTGTGCTGCCAAATGACTTTTGCATTGCTGTTTCGGTTCCCTTTAAAATATAAGAAGCAGTGCCCATTGTTCCTGCTATTAACACAGTATCATTAGGAAAGCTACGTGTACTTCCTTTCCTATGAATTATAACGTCTTTCTTTTCACCATTTATCAAATGCTTCTCTTTTTTGCATACATTATGTGCCAAGCCATATATTGTGTGCATATCCATTGATTCCCAGTCCTTACCAAACACCCTTTCGAACGTCTCGCGAATCCATTGGGTCATCACCAAACGGTTAGTGAAAGAATAATTAACAGCGCACTTCATTGCAGCGAAATAATCCTTTCCTTCCTGGGAGTTAACCGGTGCACATACAAGCTGTTGGTCTGGTAACCATATGTTATACTTCTTTACAGCCTGTTCCTGTATTTTTAAATAATCCGTGGCAACCTGATGACCAAAACCTCTTGAACCGCAGTGAACCATTATCAGAACCTGATTAACATCATTTATCCCCCATTTTTTCGCAGTCTCCTTATCAAAGATGTCTGAAACCTTTTGTATCTCCAGGAAATGGTTTCCTGCACCCAGGGTTCCTAACTGCGGGGCGCCCCTTTTCTTTGCCAGTTCAGAAACCTTTGATGAATCTGCTCCATCCATGCAGCCTTTTTCTTCCATATGTTCTATGTCATCCTTTGTTCCATAGCCGTTCTCAACAGCCCAGTTCACACCCCTTTTTAGAACATCATCAAGCTGTTCTGGTGTTAACTTAAGCTTTCCCTTTGAACCAACACCGCAGGGCACTGCCCTGAAAAGCTCCTGGATTAGCTCTTTCTTCTTGGCGCTGACCTCATCTGCTGTAAGGTTTGTCCTTATGCTGTTCACACCGCAGTTTATATCAAAACCACAAAGTCCTGCGGAGATGATTCCTTTCTCTGCATCAAAAGCAGAAACAGCACCCATAGGAAGTCCGTTTGTGGACAGAATAGCTTACGCGATTCTGTTAACCCCAATGCATGTCGGGTAAACCAATAACTGGCTCGATTACACCAGGAAGGCATGCAACATTTGTGAGCTGTTCAATTGCTGCATCCTCAATCTGGTCTATAATAGCCTTGTTTGCTATTATCTTAGCGCCGACATTCATTCTTTCCCGGACACCCTTGGGCAATTCCCACTCGAATTCATTCAGTTGTTTTAATTTTTCTTTCACCTTAATCCCTCCCATTTTATACTTTATTTATAGGTTTTCCTTTTAAGAACATTTCAATGTTTTTTATTGTTATATCCCTCAGGTTTTGCTGGGCTTTCTTTGTCATCCAGCCATAATGCGGGGTCAAGAGAATATTTTTTATTGTCTGGAACTTCTTTCTTATTTCAGGGTCTTCAACTGCCTCTATCCATGCTGTTATTTTTCCTGCCTTAGTCAAATCATAAACAGCATCAAGGTCGCACAACTCTGACCTTGCAGAATTTAAAAGAACAGCCCCTTGTTTCATCATTCCCAGCCGTTCCCTGTTCAGGATATTTTCTGTTTCTTTTGTGAGGGGTGTATGTATGCTTACAACATCACCGGTTTTCAATAAATCCTCCAGACTGCAGTATTTACAGCCTCTTTTTTCATATTCTGGTTTCCTTGTTCTTGAATAATATACAACCTTCATCCCGAGCGCCAAAGCAAGTTCTGCCATCCTGCTTCCAATCGCACCCAGACCTATTATTCCCATTGTTTTTCCTTTGAGCTCCCAGCCCATAAAATGTTCAAATCCCCATCTTCCTGACTTCACAAAGTTCAGGGCATCAGCGGTTTGCCTGGATATATTTAACAAAACAGATATTGTGAGCTCAGCCACAGCCTCTGTTGCATAATGAGGGATGTAACAGAGTATTATCCCCTTTGATTTCAGAACATCCAAATCATAGTGGGAATAATCAGTGTGCATGGCTCCTATATACTTTAGGTTTGAGCTCTTCCAGAGCTCTGGTTTGAAATTGTCAAATATCCTTATTATGAGGGCATCTGCTCCTTTTAAATGCTCTGGTTTGAGGGTTCCATCATATTCCTTTTCAGCAAAAACAGTAATAACATCATCTGCGAATGTTTTAAGTTTGTCTATGAAATCCCTTTTAAGCGGTTCTGACCTCAGGTCATAAACAACAAGTTTCCTGAATTTCATATGTCCAGACTGACCCTTACCCTGTAGCCCTTATCGGTTTTTTCGAACCTGTATTTGTAATAAGTAACTGCCTTGACAACGGTTTCCCCGAGCTCTGGTTTTATTGGCTCGCCCTTTATCTCGGCCTTCAGCATGGTGTCCTTGATTTCCTGGATTTCAAATTTTGAAAAGAACATCGCTTCTGTATCCACAATGGATATCAATTCCTGAAGCCAGGCAATGAGAAGTTTCCCAGCGCTTTCTGCCTTCGCCTCCACATGGCAGGATTCCAGCGGCTTGACCTTATCAAGCTGGCATATAACAGAGAACATGGCCTCTGCAGCATTCTCAAAAACCTCCTTAAGATCTTTCCCATAAGCCTCAAACATCACATCCGATGTCAGGTCTTCAATGAACTTATATTTCATATTATCTTTACCTCTGTACTGCAGAGCTCTTTGAATTTCTCCGCATCAGCAGTAGAGCCCACAACATCGCCATAATGCATAGGTATTGCTGTTTTTGGTTTTATGTCCTCATTTATTGCAGCAGCCGCCTCCTCGGTTGTCATTGTGTATGTTCCGCCCACAGGGAGCAGGGCAATGTCTATGCCTGTCAGGTTTTTCATCTCTGGTATGCGGTCAGTATCCCCTGCATGATATATTCGCTTTCCTGCCAGTGTGACAACATAGCCGAGGCATTTGCCTTTCTGGTGGAAGGACTTGTTTATGTTGTAAGCATCAATTGCCTCTATCTTGATGCCTTTCTCCTCAACAACATCACCGGGACTTGCAACCCTGAGACCGCTTATCCTTGAAGAGCATGACTCAGGCCCTATCACAACAGTGTCTTGTTTTCTTAATGCCTCAACAGAATCTGGATCACAGTGGTCAAAGTGGTCATGGGTTATTAATATTATATCCACCTTTCCTTTGTCTTCTGAAATCTGCCAAGGGTCTATGAAAACCACTACACCAGAGGCAGATAACCTGACTGTTGATTGTTTATCCCGCTCAATATCAATGCCTTCTATCTGTGCCATTAATTCACTCCCGCTTACCAGCAGGGCTCTTTGCACCGCATGCCTCGCATTTGATGAGCTCCCTGCCTTCCTCATACACAAGCTTTGTGTCAGGCTTGCCGCACTCAGGGCAGAGCACATAGTTCTTTATGTATAAATCAATCTTCTTTGCGACATGCTTCTGTGAGAAGACGCCGAGAACAACAAGCCTTTGACCTTCAAACTCTCCCTTGGTCGCCAGCTGCTTGAGCAGGAATTTCAGCAGGTCATCAGGTTCCCTGCGCAGGGACCCTGCAATCTCATAGAAGTTTGTTATGATGGTCCTGGCTCCCGCCTTCTCGATTATGGGCTGGGCTACCTTAAACCTCGTTCCGTGGTCTGTTTCCTTCGGGACCTTTGCAAGTCCCCTTTTCAGGAGCTTTTCGTAGTCCATGTGTATCAATTTGTATTTGGAAGAAGGTTTAATAAATGATTATAATGTTTTCTTGAACCATTCGACAGTAAGTGTTATCATCTTTTCGAAATTATCAGGGTCAGTGTAAAAATGCCCTTCCCCCTCTATTACCTCAAGTTTTGAGCCTTCTGGAAGACTTTCCATCAGCTTCTGGCTGCCTGAAAGGAAACAGACATCATCCTTATCGCCGTGGATTACAAGGCATGGACACCTTATGCTCCTTGCAAGTTCAAAGAAATCACGCTTCCTTACATCTGCGTAAAATTCATCACTCATCCTGGATTCGGGTGTAACTTCTCTGTGGTATTCCCCGTAATCAACTGCGGGGGATATGAGCACTGTTGTCTTGGTTTCCATTCCTTCTGAAAGGGCGAGTGTGACCACCATGCCGCCCAAGCTCGAACCTATTATGCCTATCCTTTCTTTGTCAACGTAATCAAGGTTCGAGATGAATTGAAACGCCGCCTTGAGGTCTTCATTGCGGTCTGAAATTGTTGCATCTTCAAATCTGCCTTCGCTCTCACCGCAGCCAGAGAAATCAAATCTCAGAAAAGCTGTGCCTTCCTTTGGGAGCCTTTTTGACAATTCCAGAGCCTTTTCACTCTTTTTGCCTGAACCCTTGCCATGGGCAAAGATGACGAGAGGTATTCTTTCTTGGACACTTTTGGGTTTGTGTAATACCCCAACAAGCTTCTGCCCCCTGCTGTTTCTGAAGGATACCTTTTCCTGCATTAAAAATAATTCTCCTGAAACATTTATATATCAGAAAAACAAATATAGTATATTCTTTTAACTGACATTTAAACTGTGCACAGAATTAGGGGACAACTAACTTGAGGGAGTTAGGTTGTCTTGGGGAATCTGGATTGTCAATATTAGTTCTGAATATATTTAGCTGAACTGACTTAAAAAGCTTTTGGTTTGGAGTCAAAAGTTCGGTTGGAGGTGTTGAGTATGGTTGAATCTTTGGTTCAAGAGGTTTTTGAAAGGAGCTTTGCTAAAGAAAAGGAGGCAAAGCAGCTGGAGAATGAGGCTCAGGAAACAAGGGAAACAGATTTTGATAAAACAGCGAAGAGCATTCAGGAGGAATTCGGAGTTGATGTCAGAGAGGCAAGAATTTTGGTCATGGGTGTAGGAGGAGCAGGAAACAACAGTGTTACAAGGCTGACTGATATGGGAATAGAAGGCGCCCAGACCATTGCAATAAACACGGATGCAAAGCAGCTGTCTGTTAGCCATGCACACAAGAAGATGTTAATTGGAAGGGAAATAACACATGGACTTGGAGCAGGCGGCTATCCTGAAACAGGAAGGAAGGCTGCAATGGAGAATGAGAGGGATTTGAAAAAGGAGCTGGAAAACACAGATATGCTCTACATGACCTGCGGCCTCGGAGGCGGAACAGGAACAGGCGCCAGCCCTGTTGTTGCGCAGATAGCAAAGGAGCTCGGAACAATCACAATCGGTTGCGTAACCATGCCCTTCAAGGTTGAGGGGGCAAGGGTTGGCAAGGCAGAGGACGGATTGATGCACCTGAGGCAGGTATGCGACACCGTTATCGTGATAGAGAATGACCGGTTGCTGAGAATAGCAGGAGATCTTCCTCTGCAGCAGGCATTCGGTGTTGCGGACAACCTCATAGCAATGGTAATAAAGGGCGTAACGGAAACCATATCCCGACCGAGCCTTGTAAACCTGGACTATGCGGATGTGAAAACAATTATGCACTCAGGCGGTGTTGCAGCCATGGGCTTTGGTGAATCCGACACAAAGAACAGGGCAGAGGAAGCAATCACAAAGGCCATGACAAATCCCCTTTTAGAGGTAAGCTATGAAGGAGGGACAGGCGCCTTAATCCACATAACAGGTGGAAACGACCTGAGACTGGATGAGGTCAACCTGATAGGAGAGTATGTCTCAAAGCAGCTCGACCCTGATGCACAGGTTATCTGGGGCGCAAGGATTGACCCCACATTCAAGGGGAAGCTCCGGGTGATAACAATAGTAACAGGGGTCAAATCCCCTTACATCCTGGGCCCTGTACAGTCCGCCCAGCTCGCTCCTGACAGAAGGGACGTGAGGGAAGAGCTGGGTATTCCTGTGATGGTCTAAGCATGTCAAACCCACAGGAATGAAAGCAATCCTGCCAGATTATACAGGAAGAAACCCACGACTTGTTCTATAACCCCAAGGATAAACCCGCCTATTGTTGCAATTAAGCTGAACATAGGACCTAGGAATATAAGCAGAAGGACACATATTACCAGAACAAGCATACCCTTTAATGCTTTCCTTGTGTCATAGAACAGGGCGAACACGCTCCCGACAAGTATGCCTGCAATATGTGCTATGTTGGCAACCTGGGAGAATTCCTGAGGCTGGAAGTAGACAACAAGGCTTTCAAATATAACAAAGGTAACTGCAACAATTCCCAAGGGAAGGGGAAGCACATAGAGATAAACCTTTCTTAATGGATTTAACAACATGGCTGCGCCCATAATCCCGAACATTGCGCCGCTCGCCCCCACAACAGGCGCAGCGCTTGTCAGCATGAATACAAAATTTCCCAGCAGGCCGCTCACAAAATAAACACCAAGGAACCACTGCGGGTTCACCTCATCCTCAAGGATTCTGCCGAAGAAGTAAAGCCCGAGCATGTTGAAGAATATATGGCTTGCGCTTGCATGCAAAAACAGCGAGGTTATCCATCTCCATATCTCCAGGACAGTTCCCTGAGAAAAGGACAGCGCCTGGAATGCAGCCTCCTGCCCGCTCTGCGGCATGGAGAAAACCAGGAGAAAAACCAGAAGGTTCAGACCAATCAGGGTCCATGTTATTCTGCCCATATATTCTTATTTGGATTGGTGGCTTTTTATTATCCCTTCTTGAAGGACTGGCTTTGCCTAATAAGTAACGTTTGCCCAAAAAGTCGGAATTCTGCACAAAAAGTGCAGAAAAGATTAAAAACATTTGGTTTTATTTGGTCAAATCATACCAGTTTCTTTAGAAGTTTAATAGCTTTATCACTTGACCTTCCAATCTTATCTTCTATCCTGTGCATCTCCATTTTATCTCACTTATTCCTAACATAGTTCACATATCGGAGAATCTTTAATGGTTTCTTCACATGCTTTGGAAAGAGATATTTTCCAATCATTACTCTGGCAAAATTCTTCTATGCTTTGAAAATGGGATTTATTTTTTCCTGCACAGTCTTCTGGACAGTTACATGGATTTTCATCATACATTAAATGATTCTCACAAATCCCATCTCCACATTTTATACACATTCCCATCTGAATCTTCGATGGCTGTCCCACTTCATAACATATATCTGCGATTGAAAATCGTGTATCTGGGATGGACCATTCTTTCAGACCTTTGCAACA
>JAUWZW010000069.1 GCA_030615165.1 Candidatus Aenigmatarchaeota archaeon | reverse complement strand
TTATTATGCTGGAAAAGCGTATTGATTTGCAGAAATTCCTGAATCCGAAAAAGCCCGCCCTGAATATAGCAACAAGGGACATTGTTTCCTGCAGGGAGAGGGAAAGGATAGGGAATGTTATAGAGCTGATGCTGAAGGGATACAGAAGAGTCCCTGTTCTTGACAGGAAAATGCTCTTTGCAGGTCTCATAACAAACATAGATGTTCTGGACTTTCTTGGCGCACATTCAAAACACCTGATTTTCAGGGAAAGAAAGAACCCGCTTGACATGCCGGTCAGCAGGGTGATGGAGACCGATATCCAGGCCTTGCACAGGAAGGCTACTGTCAGGGCTGCGCTGGATGCGTTCAAGAGGCATGGAAGGGGGGCATTCCCCATAATATACAGGAAGAGGGTTTTAGGTATTCTTTCTGAATGGGATATTGTCCAGCAGCTGAGCGGGCTGATAGGGCTGAGTGTGGAGTATGTAATGATACCGAAGCCCATGACAGTCAGGGAAACCTGGTCTGTCTTTGATGTTGCAAGGATGATGGTGAAGAGCGGGTTTAGGCGGTTCCCTGTTGTGAAGCAGGGGATTCTTACAGGGATTATCACACCCCATGACATCCTGTCCCACCTTAACAGAAGGGAAAGGCTTCACAAACTCAGGAAGGAAGAAACAGAGGTAAAGGATATAATGCAGAAGAGCGTTGTCACCCTGAGGCCGGAGCAGGACCTCAGCAGGGCAATAGAGATAATGAGGAGCAGGAGGACTGGCGGTCTGCCTGTCACAGAGGACGCGGAACTCCTCGGCATGGTCACGGAGAGGGACGTGATTGATTTCTTGGCTTAGGACAAATATGAAACGCAGAAAGCGGTTTGATTTGAACACATCTGAAGGTGGGGAAAGCTTTATAGAGCCCTTTTCTGGTCGGAGATACAAAAAGTCATCAGTTCAAAAGCGCTCGCGGAAAAAGGAGTTGCTAAGGGACGATAACTTTATAAAGACAATTGAGGAATTAAAATCAATAACAGTGATAGTTGAGGGTAAAAAAGACGTTCGGGCTTTGGAAAGCTTGGGACTGATTAAAATCATTCCGCTTAACAACAAGCCCCTGATTAAACTGGTACAAGAGGTTGTGAACAGGGGCATTAAAGAGGTCATCATACTTACCGATTTCGACAAGAAAGGCAGAAGGTTAGCTGCCAAGCTCAGAACTCTTTTTGAAGCCCACAAAATCAGGATAAATTCAAGACTGAGGCGTAAAATGATGGGATTTGGAAAAACCCGATTGGAAGACTTCGGTTTAGTAAAAGGAAGAGGTGAAAGTTTCCCTCACTCCGCTAGATGCGGAAGTGAGAGCGGAGGTGATACTTATGTCAAAGTTGGCACCAACTTCGATAAAGTATATAGTAAAGGCAAAGATAAAGGCAAAAGGTGTAATAGAAAAACCAGATGTAATAGGAGCGGTTTTTGGTCAAACAGAAGGCTTGCTGGGCTCTGATTTGGATCTGAGGGAGCTGCAGAGGACAGGAAGAATCGGAAGAATAGAGGTCAAGATTAAATCCGTGCAGGGAAATTCTGAGGGTGAAATAATAATACCCAGTTCTTTGGATGCTGCTGAGACTGCATTAATTGCAGCAACCCTGGAAACAATAGAGAGGGTAGGCCCCTGCACAGCAGAGATAACCCTGGAATCCGTTGAGGACACAAGGTCAGAGAAGAGGAGATATGTAGTGGACAAGGCACAGGAGATCCTGAAGGGCCTTGTGCAATCAGGGATTCCTGATGTGGATGAGGTCTCCGAGCAGATAAAGGAGGCTGTCAGGACGCATGAGATAACAAATTACCATGGCCTGCCTGCTGGCCCGAACCTTGAGGAATCGGATGATATAATAATAGTGGAGGGCAGGGCAGACATACTGAACCTCTTGAAGTACGGTATAAGGAACACGATAGCAGTGGAGGGAACCTCCATACCACAGATTATTATCAACCTCATCAAGGAAAAGGTTGCAACCCTATTCATTGACGGGGATAGGGGCGGAAGGCTCATAGCAAAGGAGATTCTCCAGAAGGCTGATATAGACCATGTGGCAAAAGCCCCGGAAGGAAAGGAGGTTGAAGAACTTTCCAAAAAAGAAACCCACAAAGCCTTGAGGGACAAGGTTAGTGCAGAGCATTTCAGGGCAGATGTTCGGGTAATAAAGCCTGAGCAAAGGACCGGGGGAAGGTTTGAGAAACGCAGGTATGAAAACAGGGGAAGGTTTTTGCCCAGGCCCAAGCCTGAGAAGAGGGCAAGATTGACAGCAAAGCAGAAGGAGCTTTTCAAAAAAACCCTTGAGGAGCTGGTCGGGACAAGGGCTGCATGCATATTCAATGAGAAAAATGAGCTCCTGGGGAAGGTCCCTGTTTCAGAGCTGATGAACACAATAAAGACAATCGAGGATCCCTATGCAATTATATTCGACGGCAGAATTGACTTCAGCTTGAACTCCATCGCGAAGATAAAGGGGATTAAATTCCTTGTGGGCATGGAAAAGGAAAACATAAGGTCTCCTGTTACTCTTCTGGACAGGAAGGATTTGTAGAAGTAGCCTGAACAGAATATATAAGGGAGCGCTGCCAAAAATATATTATGAATAAGAAAGAAGAAGACCAGCTCAGTTCTATTATACTATTAACTGCGGCTATTTTTGCTTCGGTATCGCTTTCCATCTTTTTGAGCTTGAATGATATGGTAGGTGTGCTTTTGTTTTCTATAATCACTATCCTGTACGGATTGGTTGCCATATATTCCTTTTACCAGTCAATGCAAAAATAAAGCGTTTTCTTCTCTAAGTTCTTTTCTTTCTATACATTGGAACATTCCTGCACCCGATTTCCCAAAGGGGGCATGACATGCACTCCTTCCCTATTTTGGCATAACCCCTTTCTTCCCACCATTCTAGCGGTTCCATACCTTCTACTGCCACATATATATGTTCTATCTTTTGGTTTCTCATGGCTTCTGCCTCTATTGCTTCAAGGATTCTGGAACTAAAACCCATATCTCTAAAATCTTCAAGGGTATAATCCTGATGTAGGAAGGCGCCCGAAATCTCAATCTGCTCATTATTGAGAGAAATATATCTGATTTCGCGAGGAAAGTCTATTGCCATCTGGCTCACTATCCTGTTTCCGTGTTCTGCAACAAAGAATCTGCCGTCAGTAATATATTTCTTAAGTCCTTTCTGCTCACTAACAGGGTCAAACAATACTATTCTTTTGCTGATACGCTGAATCTTATCAGTCATAAACTGACTATATATATTCCAAAGGGTCTCAAAATCGTTCATTCCGGCCTTTCTGATAATACCATCCATGTATAAGAAATAATCATAAAATTTAAAAATACAATAAATTCTTCACTTCCTGAACTGCCCTATCTTTTTTATCAAATCCACATGAGTGAGAAAAACAGACCTGCAGCAGTATCTCTCAAGTCCGAGCTTGTCCAGAATCTTCTTGGGATTCTTGCCC
>JAUWZW010000038.1 GCA_030615165.1 Candidatus Aenigmatarchaeota archaeon | reverse complement strand
AATTGAAAACAGGGACGACAACTGTTGGGCTTGTTTGTGACAAGGCTGTTGTCCTTGGTGCAGAGAAGAAGGCCACAATGGGTTACCTTGTGGCAAGCAAACAGGCAAAGAAGATATTAAAGCTGGATGAACATATAGGGATGTCAATAGCAGGTGTTGTGGGGGATGCCCAGGCACTGGACAGATATGTAAAGGCTGAGCTGAGGTTATACAGGTTACAGGAGGAAAGGAAAATTCCTGTGAAGGCGGCTGCAACTCTTATCGCAAACATACTGTATTCCAGAAGGTTTTATCCTTACATTGTTCAATTGGTTGTTGGTGGATATGACGATAAGCCATGTTTGTTCAGCCTTGCTCCTGATGGTTCCGTCATGGAGGAGAAAGAGTATTTCTCAAGTGGTAGTGGTTCACCAATTGCCTTCGGTGTTTTGGAGGATAGTTTCAGGAAAGGTATGAATGTTGAGAATGCAAAGAAGCTGGTCATAAGGGCATTGAAATCCGCCATCAAGAGGGATATTGCCTCGGGTGGTGCTGGAATTGATATTGCTGTTATAGACTCAAGGGGCTTCCGTGAGATATCTGAAGATGAAGTAAAGAAGCTGACAAAGTAGCTCTCATCTCCCTTAACCTTCGCCATGCGAGCTTGACGGCATTTATTTTAAATCTGTCTTATTTGGTGAAAGAAAATGAAAACAAATATTCTGAAGGAACTATCTGAAAAACTTCCGTCAGATGCAAAGATATCTGAAGTGAAGTTTGAGGGTAGTGAAATAATGGTATACACAAAGAGCAAGGATTTCTTCAGAAACAGCGAGGAGCCTGTCAAAAGGGTTGTAAAGGAACTGAAGAAAAGGATAGAGATAAGGCCAGACCTCTCAATAACGATGGATTTGGAAAAGGCAAAGGAAACAATCAACAAGATTGTTCCAGAGGGGGCGGGCATCAAGGCAATATACTTTGAGCCGGAGCTGGGCAAGGTTGTTATAGAAGCGCAAAAACCCGGTCTTGTGATAGGCAAAGGCGGGGAAACATTCAAAAAGATAAAGACTGAAACCATGTGGCTTCCGAAAATCGAGAGGGCCCCTGCAATAGAATCAGAGATAGTCAGGGCTGTAAGAAACTTCCTTCACTCTGAGATAGATTACAGGAAGAAATTTCTCAACATGGTGGGGCAGAAAATCAATACAGAGCTGCCTGAAACGGACAGGAAAAAGGAGTGGGTAAGGATGACATCCCTCGGGGGTTTCAGACAAGTGGGCAGGAGCTCCATACTGATACAAACCAAACATTCCAACGTCCTTATGGACTGCGGTATAGACCCAGGTTCTGAGGAAACACCGTTAATTAACCTGCCGGAATTTGACATTGACAAGCTAGATGCTATTATTGCAAGCCATGCACATCTTGACCATGTGGGCTTTATCCCGTATCTTTATAAACAGGGCTACAAGGGACCCCTGTATTGCTCAGCCCCAACAAGGGATTTGATGGTCTTGCTGTGTCTGGATTATATAGACGTCTGCCAGAAAGAGGGCAAAGAGGTTTACTACAACAAAAAGGACATAGAGAAGGCAGTCAAGCACTCAATTGTCCTGGACTATGGGGAGGTCTCGGACATAACCCCCAACATAAGGCTGACATTGCAGCAGGCAGGTCATGTCCTTGGAAGTAGTTTAATCCACCTGCACATAGGTGAGGGGTTGTACAACATACTCTACACAGGGGATATGAAATTCGGTCCATCGAGACTTGTCGAGCCTGCCTTTACTGATTTCCAGAGGGTTGAGACCCTTATAATGGAATCAACGTATGGTTCTGCAGAGGACAAATTCCCTACCAGAAGGGATACAGAGGCCGAGTTCATGAGGATTATTAATGAAACAATAAAGAAGGGAGGGAAGGTTCTGATACCCAGCTTCGCGGTCGAAAGGGCACAGGAGATGATGGCAATTCTTGCAGGCAATAAATTTGAACACCCGGTCTATATGGAGGGCATGCTATGGGACGCAACTGCGATACATACAGCATATCCTGAATACCTTTCAAATTATTTGCAGAGACAGATATTCCATTACGGAAACAATCCCTTCCTTTCAGAGATGTTCCACAGGGTGGCACCAAAGGAGAGGAACAAGATAATAGACAGTTCAGAGCCCGCTGTGGTAATAGCAACATCTGGTATGCTTATTGGCGGGCCTGCCATTGAATACCTGAAGGGCTTTGCACCTGATAAAAAGGATACCCTCCTGTTTGTTGGTTACCAGGCAGAGGGGACACTGGGCAGGAGGATACAGAAGGGCTGGAAGGAAATCCCAATCTATTCTTCAACCGGCAAGACAAAGACCCTTAATATAGAGATGAATGTAGAAACTGTGCATGGTCTGAGCGGTCATTCAGGGAGAAATGAATTGATAAACTACATATACAAGCTTGCAAGCAGGCCGGAAAGGGTTATAATAAACCATGGTGACCCGAGGAAATGCACAGAGCTTGCAAGAGACATCCACAAGATATTCAGATGCGAGACCTCTGCGCCCCACAATATGGAAACTATCAGGTTGAAATAATTGTTTTTCTAACTTCATCTTCTCTGAGAGCTGTCTATGGTTTTATTCCCTGTGCACTGCTGCGAATTCAGGCGTCAGGATGAGCCAGTCCTGTTCAACCCCTGCGATGTCTCCGCTATTTGCTGTTACTGTTTTCTTCAGCTTGTCCACTGCCCTCTTCAGCTCCCCTATGTCCTTTTCCTTGAGGCCCTTTATCTTGAGGAAGATTATGTTTCCATCCCTCACAAACCTCAGGATTCTCTCTGTATCCGCAAACTCATTGAGTTTCTCGACCTTTATGCCAAGGCTTTCCAGTCTCTTCTCATCAGAATCCATAACGTTCACTTCAACATAGTCCTCTGTTGTTTCTATCTCTTCCTCTGCCATATCGTTCCTGCCAAAAAGTCTGAATGCCATATTGAACCTCCCATGAAAATCTTGAACGCCAGTTCAAGAGATGTGAATACGTTCCTCAGGCTTCGCCTGAGAGTTGTACTGTTCATCTCTTATGCTAACGCACAAGAACTTACAAGATTGTTTTAGAACTAAGATTTATAAGGTTTTGGGTTTGGGAAAAATTATTTCTTCAGACCCTCAAGGAAAGAAACAGCATTCCATACCATTGTCCTTGCATGCGCTGAGATGTTCGGGTCGTTTGATGCATCATCCAGTACAGAAATAATGTGTGCTATCTTTTCCTCATCAGAGCCATTTCCGTTCAAAATATCCAGGGATTCCTCTATGGATGTCTTTACATTCTTCGGGACCCCCCTGTCCCTGGCAATCCCCTGCAATATATCTATTATCTGTTTTTTCTTCATACGCCTCGCCTTGCGAAATTTGACGGGGAGCACCTATGCGAACATGCAAGTGCTCAAACTTCCTGTCCTGCGAACTTATTCAGCAAGGGGGATAGTCTTTGTTATCTTGTCCCTTATTTCCTCAATCCTTGTCTTTGTCTTTTTCTCCCCCCTCTCAAGGGTCTTTATCCTTGTGCTTATTATGTCCAGCTTCTCATTAAGCTCTTTCTTTACATCAGACTTTTTCGTCTTTATCAGTATCGGACCTGATATCTTGTAAACCTCTGTTTCCTTAACCCTCTCCAGATCCTCCAGGGCTTTTTTGATCTCCGTGACCTGCAAACTCAGTGCATTTTTCTGGGCCATAATGCCCTGCACCTGCTGCTGATAGACCTGTGCCTGACCCAAAAGCTGTTGTGCTTGCTCTGAAACCATTCTACCACCTCTAACCTACACCCTGCGATATGAAATACATGTGACTATGATGACAACACAGATCTTCATCTCTCCTCCGCATTGGATGAAGAGATGTCTGCGTCTCTCACCGCATTGAACGCAGAGACGTCTCGCGCCAGCGAGGCGCGATCTCGTGTCTTTTTCGCATAAACGAGACACGACTTCGTCTGTGTTAAACTACCTTGCAATGACCTTTTTAGGTATCTTTGGTCTCATCTTCGTCAATATCCTGTAACCGCAGTAAGGACAGATTATCTTTTTGGCTGTCTTGAGCTCTATATTTACCTCCCTTCTGCAACTGAGACATTTATACATAGAATATCCCTGTATTTTGATAATTATTAACTGGGCTTATATGCCTTGCCAGCAAACTTCAGACCGCATTTTTTGCATTTCCAGATGCCAGTGGAAATCCTCTTTAGCCCTGGATTGAGGCAGTTAGGGCATGCACTTCTCCGGACCTTATGAACATCAATAAATCTTTCCCTTATCCTCTTGCCATACCTGACACCAAACCTTCCTGCTGGTCCGACCTTTTTCGTTCTTGCCATTTAACCCACCAGTTTTCTCAATTCTTTTCCTTTTTCAACAGCAAGGTCAAGTGCCTTTTCAATCTCCTCCATGACCAGAGGTTCACTGCCTCCCTTCTGCAGGGAGCACATATTCCCGTCATCCTTTGTTGTAACCGTCAGTCTTGCACCCATTATATTTTCTTCATCCAGGCAGGGGTCAACAAACATGTTTCCAGCAATCTTTACAGTGGTTACAGGGACTGGTTTGAAAAGCACATGCAGCTTCTTTGTCCTCTTTTCATGGTTAACCATTTTCCCGTCATATTCTGGTATCTTTGTCCCAAGCAGGGCTGTTATTGCAGCAAGGGCAGCTGCATCCATAAGGTTCCCGTCATGGTTTAAAATCTGTATATCAATAAACACCATCCATACCTTTTCCCCTTTTTTGATGCAAAGCTTCTTGGTGTCAATAGCGCCGGATTCCCTTATCCCCCTGTCCACCACTCTTGCAAGCTCAATAGCATCCTCCCTGGGCGGGCCTGTTTCAAACTTTGGGGAAGCCAAAGGGGAGAATTCAGCATTGACAATAAGCGTTCCCTCATCCTGTTTGTCAGGGAACGGCTCACCAACCTCCATCTTGACACCGACAAGGACATCTGTTTTTCCCATCCTCACCCTTGCAGAACCCTCTGCCTTATCTATCGGGTTCTTCTCTACTTCTGTTTTTCTAAATTCATCCTGCTTCCTCTTGTCAATCCTCAAACCCTTTGATGCAAGGTTCAATATATACTGGTTTTGTAACATCATAATATCCACTCTCTTATTTTTTCACCCATCTCTCCTTCAGGGCTTCTTTCTGTTTTTTGTACAGCTCCTCGCAGCTCTTTATTGCGAGCTTCATTGCCTCCTTCACATCCTTAACCGGCAGGTCACCATCCATCTGAAGCAGGGTTATTTTCTTTTCCCTCAGCATGCAGGCTATCGGCAGGTCACATTTAGTTATATCCTCCTCGGTCATATCTATGTCCAGAACAATGTCTTTGCCCACTTTCCCGGCAGCAACCGATGTAACCAAATCCCTCATAGGGATGCCTGCATCAGCCAGGGCAACGCTTGCTGCATTTATCGCTGCTGTCCTTGTGCCTGCATCCGCCTGTATTATATCAATGTAAACATTTATGCATGTTTTTGGGAACTCCTCAAGGAAGATAGCAGGTTCCAGGGCCTCTCTTATAACAAGGCATATCTCCTTGCTCCTTCTGGAAGGGCCTGGTCTCGCCCTATCTGTTGTTGAGAACGGAACAAGTGCGTAAACAGTTTCCAGAGCAGCCCTGTCTGGAATCTTTTTGTGCCTGGGGAACATCTCCCTTGGTCCGTAAACAGCTGCAATCGCTATTGTCCTGCCCATCTGAACCATTGCCGAGCCGTTTGCATTCGGCACAACACCTGCCTTTATGACAACAGGTCTCAATTCATCCGGTTTTCTTCCATCGCTCCTTTTCATTTTCCTTCCTCCTCTGGTTTAATGTTCAGCTTTCGCTGAACAGCTGTTGAGCTATGCTCAACATTAACTGCGGGCGCGGATTTTTCCTGTGGTTTAGGTTTCTCTTCTGGTTTAACTGCAGGCTTCTCCTGTGGTTTGCCTGTCAGCAGTTCTGAAACCCTATCCGTCAGCCCATCAATGTAACTCTCCTCCTCAACAAGGTGTATGGCCTTTATAGCCATGTCCTCTTTCCCACCCTCAAGCCAGACCGGACCGTTCTGGCCAACGCTTATCCTGCATCCTGTTTTATCCTTTATAAGCTTTATCATTGAACCCTGTTTGCCTATCAACCTGGGAACCTTTGCTGGATTTATACTTACCAGCCTGCCGCCCCTGAACTTCCTTGACATCATATCCTTCATGGAGATTTGGACACGGTCAGGGTCTGTAACCTGTGATACCTTTGCATATATCAAATCCCCAACAGCATAGACCCTTGAAAGCCTTGTCTTTGTTGTATCAATGAACTCCCTGACACCTGAAAGAGGTAAATAAGCATTACAGGAGGAATCAATATCCACAACCCAGCCGTTTTCCTGTATGTCCACAACCTCTCCTATGACCATGTCCCCGAACTTTGGTATATACGCAAAGTTAAGGGGGATTAGGGATATAACCCTGCTGTCAATGAAAACAAGACCCAGCCTCTTTGCATATATGGAATCCCCCTCCCTGAAACAATTCCTTCCAGGCAGGTAATCCATTGATTTCACTATTTTCTCCCCTGGGACAACGAATTCCCTCTCCTTCTTGAGCAAAGCGGGCTCTGCTTTGCTCTCTGCCTTTTCTGCGGGTTTTTCTTCAGCCATCTTAACACCTTTCCCTTTATTTAATAGTCAATATTTAAATACGTGTTTTAAACCTGTTTCCTCTTGACAACCTTTGTCTCAACCGTGCCTGCTGTCAGCTCATTCAGCCTCGCATAAACATCGCCCTGCATGCCTGCTGGAATTTCTATTACGGCATACCATGCATCGGATTTCCATTCCTCGTTTTTTACAGGGACTATTTCCCGTATAAGGGAAGAGGCCTTCCCCGCATACTGCATCGGTACTTTTATGGCAATCTCCAGTCTCTCTATGCTTATGGGAATCACTTCCCGGATTTTTTCCAGGACAGCATTGACCTGGTCCTCAGCTCTTTTGAACGGGTCCACATCAACATGTGCTTCATCCATTGCATTGAGAATCCTCTGCGGCGGGTGGGGCAGTTTGGTTTGCGGGTTTATCCCCTGTTTTGATATCATATTGGCTATCTGTTTTCTCTTCTCCTCTACCATCTTTCTCCTGTGTTCTGTTGTCAGCTGTATTTCCCCTTGCTTGATTATCTGCTTTGCAACCTCAAAGACATCCTTTGTCCCAAAGTGTTTTTCCATGTCAGATCTGGATACCCTCTCGCCTTTTTTTGAATCCTTGAAAACCTCCCTTACAGCCAGTGTGTTCTCCATCGAAACATCCGCCCCCTTTCTAAACTCTAAGGCCTTATCAGGGTCAACAAGAATCTCAAAATTGCTACCTGCCTTAGAAATCCTGGCTACAACAGCCTTTTCTATAGAAACCATATCAAACAAGGGTTATATTAGTTCTTTCAGTTGCTCTTGAGGAAGCTTCTTTACCTCTTCCTTCTTTATGACAACAACCTCTGCGTTCTCAGGGCTCAGGGTTTTCTCGCCGCTCTTCAATGCCTTTATAAGGAGTTTTACACTGTCCTCGGTACTCATCCTGTCCTTGTATCCCCTTTGCAAGACCTTCCTTGCCTTTTCAGCACCCCTTCCTATTGCCTGGGCCTTCCATTCCATCATGGTTCCTGAAGGTTCTGTTTCAAAAAGGCCTGACCCTTTCTTGTCTATCCCGCTTATCAAGAGGCCAACACCATAAGGCCTTACACCCGCATACTGTGTTACCAGATGTTTCCTGTCACATATATATTTTGTCAGGGAAGCGACTGATATCGGTTCCCCATAGGTTATCCTGTTGACCTGGGCCTTGACCCTTGCGAATCCCACAAGGTCCCTTGCATCCGCCAGGGAACCGGAACTGACCAAGCCGATGTGATTGTCTACCTCGTATATCTTCTTATAGGACTCTGTCACTGCCAATGGCATTGCTGGCTTGTAGGCACCGAGTATCACTGCATTGTCTGCTATGACACCTAAAGATGTGCTCCCGTTCTTGACCATCTGCCTTGCATACTCTACCTGTAGCAATCTTCCGTCAGGTGAGAAAACCACAATAGTCCTGTCATACGCCATATAGCTTGGCGGCATTGGTTGCGGCATAACCCTCTTACCTCCTTAAGCATGAAAACTCAGTGGTTGCTGGATGATATTAAAATATGGATATCTTGGTATATAAATCTTTTTAGGTTTTAGCCTGCTTTAAAACCCATGGCAGAAGCTCATTGCCTGAAAGCCTGAATCCCTTCTCGCAGGCCTTCTCGTTCCATGTGCTGGAGCCCCCGGGCTTTATCCCGTTACCTGAAACCAGGACAGGGACAGGGTCCATGAGGTGTCTGTACTCCCTGAATTCCGGTTCACTGTCTGTTCTGTGGTCGCATGTCAGGATAAGAACTGCTTCCTTCAAATCAATACTGCTCAGGATTTTCCCCAGCTCGGAATCAATCTTCTCTATGAATCCCTTCTTTTCTTCCCTTTTTCCGTCATGCGAAAGGATGTCTGCGCCGTTTATGTGCAGGAAAACAAAATCATACTTTTCCAGCGATTTTGCAGTGGCTTCCATCTTGCCTTTAAGATTGGTACCAGGCATTCCTGTTGCTCCAGGAACCTCAATAACATCCATTCCCAGAAACCTTGCAATACCCTTTGCTATTGGTATCCCTGCAATGCAGCATGCCTTTAATCCGAATCTTTCCTCAAAACCATTAGCGGTTTTTTTCCTTCCTATGTTTCTTATCAGAACAGTGTTTGCAGGGAATCTCCTCTCCCTGTTAACCGGCTCCTTGGAAAGAATCTTGTTTGTCCTGTAGATAAATTTATTCAGAACAGATGCAGTGAACTTCCCCTCACTATCCCTGGGTTTAACCTGGGGAAGGGGCACCCTGGTTTTCAATGGGTCATTGGGTATTATTTTATCAGAAATTTTCTCACCCTGCAGAACAATAACCACCCTGTGCCCGGCAGAGCGCTTTACTGTGAATCTAATCCCGTCTATCTCCATACCATCCAGAACCTCAGCAAGATGGTCCAAACCCCTGGTTTCCCTTCCTGCCCTCCTGTCCAGGATGTTTCCCTTCAAATCCAGGGTTGCAAAGTTTCCCCTTATACAAACATCCTCTTTCCCAGGATTCAAACCAATTCCAAGGGCCTCCAGATAGCCCCTTCCGGGATACTCCTCCTTAGAATAGCAGCCCAGGAGATTCAGGACTCCGAAATCAGAATTAACGGTTTTTTTATACCCGATATCCAGCAGACCAACCCTTCCCTTACCGGCCAGGGAATCCATATTCGGCTTCCTAGCTGCTTCCAGTGGTGTGGGCACGCCCCTGTCCCCAACCCCGTCAAGGACAACAAGTATGATTTTCATAA
>JAUWZW010000026.1 GCA_030615165.1 Candidatus Aenigmatarchaeota archaeon | reverse complement strand
CCCCAGGAACCTTATTATCCTCTTCTCCTCCTTTCCGAGGGATTTCCTTCCGCTTCTTGCCTTTATGAAATCCCTTAGAATCATTCCTGTTTCCTTCTTCTCCAGAACAAGCCTCTGTGGCTTATAGGTCAGTCTTAGCCCGGATACAGCCTTGTCCTTGTCCTGTTTGATTTCGCCTGCCAGCATCCTTATGAATGTTGTCTTCCCTGTTGCATTGGGTCCGAGGATTCCTATAATCTCTCCCTTGTAGAGCTCCCCGGGCTCTGTCTTCAGGCTGAATCCCTTGAATGCTTTCTCTAATCCTGGGAATTTGAGAAACAGCCTGTTCTTCTCAGAGACCCTTGCCCTGCCAGAGAATATAATCGGCTCGGGCCTGAACCTCATGTTCTCCTCTTTTATATAGCCATCAAGGTATGTGTTTATCCCCACCCTCACACCGTAGGGGTTTGAAACAACCCCGAAAACCCCCGGCCTTCCATAGAGTATATGGGTGTAGTCGGCCATGTAATCAGCAACAGCAAGGTCGTGCTCCACAACCATAACAACTGCCTTCTCCGAGAGCTTCCTTATCTCCTTTGCCACAAGGAGCCTTTCCTGAACATCAAGATAGCTTGAAGGCTCGTCAAAGAAATAGAAGTCAGCATCCTTCAGCAGGACAGCGGCTATTGCAAAGAGCTGGAGCTCGCCCCCGGAAAGGCTGGAAATCTCCTTTGGCATCATCTCCTCTATCCTCAGGCTTTTAGCAACCTGAGCAATCCTGCCTGTTTTATCAGCCTTCTTAAGCAGGTCAAAAACCAAACCGTTCCAAATCCTGGGAATCATGTCAACCTGCTGGGGCTTGTAGGCAGACTTCATGCCGCCCCTGGAAAGCTTAACCATGTAATCCTGAAGCTCTGTTCCCCTGAACCTCTGGATGATATCACCCCATGGTATACTCCTGCCAAGCAGACCTGTGTTGGGTTTTAAATCCCCTGCCAGTATGTTCAGGACCGTGGACTTGCCAACTCCGTTCGGGCCAATCAGACCTACAACAGCGTTCCTTTTGGGAACAGGCAGCCTGAAAAGCTGGAACATGTTCCTCCCATACCTGTGTATCGGATTTTCCTGGAGCCTCTCCGGGAGATTGACAACTGTTATTGCCTGTGTAGGGCATTTTTTGCAGCAAATCCCGCATCCCACACACAGTTCCTCAGCTATCAGGGGCTTCCTGTCTTCAGGGAAAACCGTCACGCAGTCCTCCTTCGACCTGTTCACAGGGCACACCCTCTGGCAGAGGTAATTGCAAATCCTGGGCTTGCACAGCTCCCTGTCTATTACAGCTATTCGTTTTTGTTTGGGCATATATGCACTTTATTTTCTGGTTTTTAAATTAATAGGCAGGGGATAAAAAAATTATGAAGCTAAATATATCAAAAATTAGCATATATCTAAATTATGTTTATTTTAGGTGAATATCTACAAGTTTATGGACTGCTGGACAAGTTGGTTTTATGTGATTTATAGATGATGCTGGTACACTCTTTTTATAATGTCCCATTCCATCATAAATATGGGCCATTTGCCCATCAATATTAACTCTGACATCTCTCATAACTTCAGAATCTTCAAAATTTGTATATTTTATATGCGAAACGTTATTTACTGGAGAATCAGGTCTAATTTCTTCCACATTTTCTAATGGGATGGACTTTTTTGGAAATCCCCAAATTGGATCATATACAGTTGCAAAAGATCCTCTTATTTTTATTAAACCGCTTTCCCTTTTTCTACCCATTTTTACCTACCTTGATCTTGGATTTCATCTTTCACAGCGCCTTAGTTCCCACAATTCCCACTTTATATTAAACCTTATGATATTTAAAGTTTTTCTTTAAATCCGTCTTATAAAATTCAAAGGTTTATAAGCAGGCAGACTAAAAATAATAATATGGTCAATTATGGGGAAGCCCTGTCCAAGGCCCTGAAGTTCTGCATCCAGCCAAAGAGATGGCTCCCTTTCTTCATACTCGACCTCGCATTCTTCTTGCTGGTCGCCTGGTTCGTTCTCTCTAATCTCAGTGTTGTGATTTCTGTCATGCTTGCTGTGAGCACCTCCCCCCTTGAAATAATATCGGTATTGGGATACGTTGCGATTTTGGCGGTTGGCTTTATCATTTGGGGGCTCCTGAGGCTGTGGATTCAGGGCGCTGTTGTCCACCAGAGTTATAAGGAGAAGGAAATCAAGAAAAGCTTTAGGATTGCATGTCAAAGGTATCTGT
Source organism: Candidatus Aenigmatarchaeota archaeon (assembly GCA_030615165.1). Classification (GTDB taxonomy): domain Archaea; phylum Aenigmatarchaeota; class Aenigmatarchaeia; order QMZP01; family QMZP01; genus JAUWZW01. The sequence continues at coordinate 12,565 of JAUWZW010000026.1, read as the reverse complement.
CGCTCCTTGGTGTTATGATAATTGTCACGATTGTAAGCGCTGGTGTAAATTTCGTCCCATGGATTGGCTGGATATTAAGCATAATAGTTACCCTGATTTTCTTTTTCGTATTCCAGAGCGTTATTGTAGGCAGGCTGAGGTTTGAGAAGGCCCTTGTGGATTCTTACAACATGTTCAGGAAGAAGCCTCTGAGCGTCTTCCTTGCATGGCTTGTTACAGCAATAATAGCAACGGTTATAACCTGTATCTTTGCAATACCGAGCATAATGATGATATGGAATGCCATTGTTCCATACCTTTCACAGCTGACCACAACAACAGCTGCGGCAAGCGTTCTGTTTGTCCTGCTGACAAATTCAACTATTCTGATAGCAGGCGGCATCGTATTTTTGATAGGGATTGCAATATCCACAGCATTCAGCCTGAAGGCGCAGACCGAGTTCTATATCCAGCTCAGGAAGAGGAGACTGTTTTAATTTGAAAAATCCTTATCCCTTTAAGTTGACACCATAAAGCGGCAGGACTACCGAGTTTTTGATTTAAATTTATTTTTAATTTTTCCTCGGTCTCCTGTCCTCCCGCCTTGGTGCAGGGTTTTCAAAAACAGCTTTATTTACCAATTGCTATTAGGTTTTTCTGCTCTGCTACCCTTTGCCTTTTGTTCATCAGATTCGGCATCAATCAACAATGTTAATCATCAACAGCTATCAGCTGGCTCTTCGCGCCTGCCCTGCAAGCTCATTGTAAATATTAACTGCTTTCAGATTCAAAAATCCGAGCAGTTCCTGAACGCTCCTCAGGTCCGCGCCATTGTTTATCATGTGCACCCCAAAGCTGTCGCGCAGGACACGCGGACTGAGCGTCGTATCCATTCCTGCTATCTTGAGGTATTTCTTCATCAATTTTCGGACAGCATCAGTGTTGAGCCTTTTGCCGTTCTTGTTCACGAACAAAACCTTGGTGTCAAAATCAGGCTTGCTTTGCGCCAGCTTACTCCTGAACTCCATGTAGTGCTGGATGACCTGCAGGGCAGATGAACCAATGTGTGCAATCCTCTCCTTCTTGCCCTTGCCCCTGACATGCACGACCTCGCCCAGGAAGTCTATGTCATCCATGTTCAGCGCCACAAGCTCGCTCACCCTTATACCCGTGCTGTAAAGGGTTTCCAGGATTGCCCTGTCTCTTGCGCCCAGCATGTTATTCATGGGCGGTGTCTCGAGCAGGGTCTTGACCTCTTTATACTCAAAGATGCGCGGCAGTTTTTTCTCTACTTTAGGGTTGCTGACTGTAACCGGACTGGAGCTCAGCTGGTTCCCCTTAACAAGGAATTTGTAAAAGCTCCGCAATGCGGCCAATTTGTAGACTATGGTCGCTTTGGAATACTTCTTCTCTTCGGAATACTTCTTCTCACTCAGGAAATCCATGTATGCTTTAATGGCATCCACATCTGCTGAAAGAAGCAGCTGGTCAACACTGGGTTGGGTTTCTGCTGCTGCACTTTCTTTGGAGCGCTCAATCAGAAACTCAGCAAACTGTTTCAGGTCGGTTTCACGAAGATTGGCTGTTTTTTCGGAGAAGCGCTTCTCGAACTTCAGGTAATTCAGGAAATCTGTAATTAATGGACTTTCCATAAGAATATCTCCTTTCCTTAATCAGCGATTTGACCTAAGTCATAATTCAACCAGCCCGGAGGCAGCTGGGCTACAGGAACCAGCCGGTAGCCCTTTGCCTTCATTATGTAGTACCGGACGCCTGATATGCTCCGTCCGCCGACATCATAAGTGATATCAATCGGGTTGCCGGGAGGCAGGTTCCAATAAGGGGGATACGTATGAATCGTCATCGAGGTGTTGTCCTTGGTGGTTGGACTTTTTACAGCCTCTGCTGTAGAGATGTTATAATCGCGCATGGTCTGCTGGAAGCTCTTGCCTGACTGATACCAGACACGGTTGGTACTACAGCCGGCCATCACGAGGTTAATAACAAACAAAACGACCGCAAAAAGCATTATCTGATTTTTTCCTGTTCTGTGTATTTTTATAAACCTTCCTTTCTTTTGCGCCTGCGGTGATCCGCGGGTCGCTAGTGGTATTTTAATGCCGCCGGCAACACACTGGTGGCTGGATTGCTTTGAAAAAACAAAAGACACGCCCAAGACAAGCCCCTTTCACGAATAAAATGCGCCCAGAAGTAGTGTTTTAGCTGTCAAAACAAATATGCATCTTGAGCCTGTTCTATGGCTAATGGATTGACCTTTCTGGTAAATCCAGTTTTATATTGCGCGTATTTTGAGAGATAATCATTATGCCTGCGAAAGCACAATGACTTGTTACTTTTAAATAGTGAAACTGTATTTATAAGCTTTTGTGCTTGTGTCCTAGCATAAAAATATTAATAAAAGAATCAATTAGATTCAGTATGCAAATTGCTATATGCGGAAAGACAAATTGCGGTAAAACAACCTATTTCAGCGCTGCCACACTTGTGGATGCTGAGGTTTCAAACAGGATTTTCACGACAATCAAGCCGAACCGGGGGGTTGGTTATGTGACCGCGCCCTGTGTTTGCAGGGAGCTTGGGGTGAAATGCAATCCGCAGAATTCCAAATGTGTAGATGGCATCAGGCTTATTCCTGTAAAACTGATAGATATAGCAGGGCTCGTTCCCGGGGCGCACAAAGGAAAAGGTCTTGGCAATTCTTTCCTCTCCGATATAATGGAAGCGAACGCCCTGATTCATATCGTAGATGCATCAGGGGGAACTGATGAGGGGGGGAACCCTGTCCAGCCTGGAACCCACAACCCAATGGATGATGTGCTGTTCCTTGAGAAGGAGATTGATTACTGGATTCTCGGGATTCTGCAGAAGAACTGGCGTGATATGTGCAGGAAAACAGAGGCAAAAGTCGGGAAGCTTGATGACCTGATACACAAGCAGCTTTCTGGTCTTGGCATAACACTTGATGATGTGAAGCGTGCCCTCAGGGAGGTTCCTGTTAAAGAGGATTCCCCAGAGGAGGAGATGCTGGGCTTTGTTGAAATGCTCAGGAAGAAATCAAAACCCATGATAGTTGCAGCGAACAAGGCAGATGTTTCTTCAGCAGAGGCAAACATAAAGAGGATGCAGGAAACAGAAATCATGTCAGTGCCCTGTTCCGCAGAGAGCGAGCTCGCACTACGCAGGGCTGAGAAAGAGGAAGATATAAAGTACATCCCTGGGGATAAGAAATTCGAGCTGATAAAACAGGACCTGGACGAAAAGAAGAAGAAAGCGCTTGAATTCATACAGAAGAATGTCCTTGACAAATACGGCTCAACAGGGGTCCAGCAGGTGCTGAATAAGGCGGCTTTTGATCTGCTGAAAATGATTGTGGTCTATCCTGTAGAAAACGAAACCCATTACACTTCAGGAAAGGGGCATGTCCTGCCTGATGCATACCTTGTTCCCAAAGGCACAACACCCAAGCAGCTTGCCGGCATGATTCACACCGATTTCTTGGAAAAATTTATCGCTGCTGTGGATGCAAGAACAAAGCAGAGAATGGCAGCGGACCATGAGCTGAAGAACAATGACGTGGTCAAGATTATGCTGAGGAAATGAGTTGCTTGTTGCTCCTAAATCCTTCCAAACCTTCTTCCCTCAACCAGCCTTGTGAAGATGTTGTCCCTGCGCCTTGCTTTTACCTTTATTTCGGGCTTGCCGTCCGGCTTCCAGCCGTTCTGGTCATTCATATACCAGTCCAGAAGGTAGCCGTAATGCTGGCCATAGCTCATATTTCCCTTTAGCTTGTCTGCCAGTTCCTTGTGCCTTGTGCTTGGAGGGGATATTCTTCTGTTCATATTATATTCTTGGCATGAAGGTTTATAAATGTTACTGTTAGGTGGTGACAAATAGAAAGGTTTATAAACAACCCTTCTAATATCTGGTCATGAATAAAGCATATCATTTAACACCTAGAGAATGCTCGGAAGATATTAAAAGATCTGGTTATTTAGAACCAAGAACAAATCCAATGATATTTGAGCATTTTGCTTTTATGGACGGATTTCTTAAAGCCGAACATAAAGTAAATATGGGATGTAATTCCCGCTTTGTTGTCGGGGCATTAGATTCCCCTGATTTCCAGGATTGGAAAGAACATGGTTTATACGAGAGGTTAATTGAAAGGGTATCAAGCTTTTGGGAAATGGGTGATGAGTGGTATGATAAGAAAGTGCATGATGAACTTTCCGTATTAAGCTTTCCTGTTCCTGATACATCCTTTGTGAGGGACCATGGTCATATTTCACCAAAAACATTCATGGAAGTGTGCGGGAAAGATTTGTGGTACATGATTTCACATGGAGGATTGCAAACGGAAAAGAGGGGGGAAATATTTCTTAAACAGCTGGAAAAATATTACATGTCGGTCACAAGGATAACATCATATGATGGGGGTTTCCAGGTTCCAGAAGTCTGGGTGCCTGAACCTGTCTCTTCAAAAAATATCGAAGAAGTATACACATTCAAAACACCAAAAATTAGTGTTAAACCGTATACAATATCACCGAAGGCTGAAGCCGAGAAAGTTGGCGGGCGAGCCAGCAAAAGGTTTATAAATGTTACTGTTGGGTGGTGACAAATAGAAAGGTTTATAAACCCTTATCTTTCTTATTAATTATGTTAAAGCGACTGATAAACTCTATTGCAAATGAGTATTGTGTAAGTATTATTGCGAATCAACAGAAAGAATCGGAAGAAGGCAGGATTGAACAGTTGGAAAAGGATTTGAGATTAGTCAAAGAGGCTGTTTATCCAATGGGATTGTTTCTAGATCGCAATCCGGATTATGAACCAGATGAAAACGATGCTGATTTTCACTTTACCCTTGTAACTTATTCCCAACTCAGGAGGATAAGGAAATTTGCAAGAAAAACGGAATACGTTTCATGTATTGATTCAACTCCTATGGTGAAGATTTTATAATAATTGTCCAGAAATAAATAAACAAAAACTAATTATCTTTATGGAGCTGCCAACCAAGAGGCCTGAATGGAAATGTATCCAGTGCGGGAGGTGCTGCTTTGATTATGGCTGCATGATTTCTGCAACAGATGAGGACCTTGCGCGCTGGGAAAAAGAGGGCAGACATGACATTCTGGAAAAGGCCAAGATTATAAGGAAGGGGGGAAGGATAATTGCTGCAGAGCTCTGGTTCAATCCGATAACAGGGAAGGAATACATCTACTGCCCATTTCTGAAGAAGGGGGGCAACAGAACCAAATGCCTTATACAGGACACAAAACCGCAGTACTGCAAAGATTATATATGCAGGAGGCACATGAAATAGTATGCTATACCTGATTTCCCTGGGCCTCAGGGATGAAAAGGATATGTCCCTGCGTGCTCTTAACACAGCAAAGAAATGCGACCTGCTCTACGCAGAGTTCTATACCAGCAGGACCGCAACCTCTGCGGAAAGTCTATCTAAACTAGTTGGAAAGCCTGTTACGGAGCTGGGGCGCAGGGGTATGGAGGATGATGTGGGGAGGCTTATAGAAGAGGCGAAAAACAAGGATATCGGTATATTCGTGCCCGGTGATGCGCTCAGTGCGACAACACACATCATGCTGCTTTCGGAAGCCAGGAAGGCAGGGATAGAAACCAGGGTCATACATGGCTCCAGTATATTAACTGCTGTCGGGGAGACGGGTTTACAGTTGTATAAATTCGGAAGGGTCACAACATTAACCAAACCCCTGCCCAAATCTGTTCTTGAAGCAATTGAGCAGAACCAGAAGGCAGGGCTTCATTCGCTTGTCCTTCTGGATATAGAAATGGATGCGCTGGAGGGCCTGAATCTGATGAAGGATTTTCTCAGGGATACAAAGGTTATAGTAGCTGCGCAGCTGGGTGGCAGGCAGATAATAAAATACGGCACTCCGGAAGATTTGCTGAAAGAGGACGGGCTGAAAGGCAAGACACCAGCTGTAATAGTAATACCCGGAAAACTCCATTTTGCTGAAGATGAATTCTTAAAGGGTTTATAAAACCACGCCTTCACGCCTTCTTTCTGTATCTCCTCTCCCACTTGATTATTGTCCAGCGCGATACCTTGGCTCCCTCGTAGCGCTGCAGGTGCGTGCGCACTTCTGCTGAGGAGAAGCCCTTCTTGCGCAGCCCAACTGCCTTTCTTATGATCTGCGGCTTGAACCTCATGCGCAGGTAACCGTCATCAGGGGTAAACTTCCTCCCGCATGCCCTGCACAGCCTGAGCCTCTTGTCCCTGCTCCTGTTCCTACGGTAGCCGCGCCATATTGTCCTCTTGCTGCTGCACTTGGGGCATTTAATGGGGTTCATGGTAATTATTTGTCTTCATGTTTATTTAAAGGGCTTTGTGAGCAGGTTGAATTAAATCCCGTTAAGTTGACAATATAAAGGAACAGGGAAGAGTTTTTTGTAATTAACCCTTCCCTGTTTTTATCCATTTGCACACGCATGTGCAGAGGTGTTATGTCAAGTTGCCTGAGATGTCGTTAGGCGAGACATCTCTTAAATACATGGGCCGCCAGTAATGTCGCTTTTTCTTCGTTTCTTTCGATTGTCTTCATTCTTGGTATCTTACTTGCCGTCGCCCATGATTCGCCGCAGTTCACCATTAAATTGTTGGCCGATTTTAACTTTTCGAGGTCGGCCAGGTATAGTAATGTTGATGGTGATACAGCGTCTTCCACGATCCATACGAACTCTGCTTCCTCTCCACTCTTCAGGGTCCCGGTTAAAGCCACTATCTGTATACTCTCATCGCTTTTAGCGTTATTCACTACTACCTTCTTCAACGCCATATCGTCGTTCACCTGCCCTACACTATGGGCCTGGGCCAGAACCGGTTCGATGCCGCCAATCGTAGCTCTCGATGATGGCGACAATAGACATACTGCAAATCCAGTTGCAATCAAAATAAACAACAAAAGCACAATCTTTTTCATAATACAGTCCACCCTTTCTTAGCAAATTAGCTAATACGAAAGATGTTGCGTGGGTTGCCTGGTGGATTCGGACTTTATATTAAAGCGATGATCTTGACCAGATACTACCTGTTCGTTTGCACCTCCTTTTCTACCACCAGAAAAACTAGGAACCGTGTCCGGTTGCCTGTTACACGGGTAACAGGCTCAGTTCCTGTATTAATTATTGAAAAAACACTTGATGTCCAAAAAAAGTCATATCCTAACCAACAGGATATGGCTTCGTAGAAAAGCCCACCGATTAAAGCTGGTGGGCTTCGATATGAACGAAAAAAGGAACCGCGGGATTTGTATTATGGTGCTGAGAGTTCTGCCTGCCTACCAGACACAAAGCTTGCTACTAAATTTCACCACATAGAATTCCCGCGGGTTCCCCTTCTCTGCCCGTCACCTACGCACTTGGCTATTGATGGGTTAGATTTCAAACCCACGGGTCTCACCAAGTGCACGGGCACGCACTCCACTTTTTCGCTTTTAGATGATCATGACCCTTAAAAGTAACTTTTTCATGACATGTTTCTCCTAATCAATCGCTTGTCATGAAACAATCCAGGGAATAGGCACCATTTGCACCTCTTCCCTCATTACCGGGATTAATCATAGTTGATTAACAAGGGGGTAAGGAGCCGGGACATCTCCTTGGAGATTAGCTTTTTTCTTCTTAGCTTAAATTGTTACTATGCGGACGCGTCTTCTTCGACGCAGACTGACTGCCAGAGCTATTGTCATTGGCTTGAGAAAAGGTTTGTTCATAATACAACCTCCTTTCATTAAACATTGATTAGATAATACCCTTTCTAATTGACCGAATCACTTGCCAGGATTTTCAATTGCTCCTTGGCATAAGCCGATGTTGAATATCCTTTTCTGTCAATGATCTAATTTTGGGATTGCGGCACTGTTGATTGCTATCTCTTCCGGTCGGTTTTGTGTTCCTTATCCTTTGATTTTTTAAACTCCACAATCTCGTACTAGTTCTTACCTGTCCCATGATAATATCTCCTTAACTTTCGCTATTGACAAAACTAGAAAAAACCAGCTTCATGGTGTCTTTCCTTTCAACCTCTCCGGTATCAGGAATTTGACAAGATGTTGTTTAGTAAGCATGAAAATGATAAACTCTATATTATCATTTGTGCAAGAAACTTAAATATAAAACCCAATTTTGTGGGAATGTTCCTACTTTTTAATATCCTTGCCCCGCTCCTTTCTTGAGGTGTCTGTCCACTTTATGTGTTTTCCCTCCCTGCCAAGCCTCCAGTTCCGCTGGCACTTGGAGTTGCAGTAATAAAACACTTTGCCGTCATTTCTGACAAACATCTTCCCCCTTCCCTCAGGGGTTGTTCCGCCACAGAAAGAGCATTTTGCCATACATTTCACCTCGTATTTCAGCGCTGGGCGAACTTTGCCTCTGTATCCATTGCTGTTTCCTTGAGCATAATCACATCCCCAACCCTGACAGGTCCGACAACATTCCTTGTCATAATCTTGTCCTTGTCCCTCCCCTCGAGAGCCTTGCACCTGACTCTGCTCACGCCCTTTATTCCAAGCTTTCCCATCACCTGAACTACTTCTGCTGGCACTGGCATATTATCACTTCGCCTTGCAATTTGTGACGGATCTATTTCTTCAACACTGCTATCTTTGCTGCAATGTCAGCCACGAGCTCCTTTGAATCCCCTTCCTCCACGATCGCTATGGAAGATGTTAGGACGTTTATTCCTGCTGACTTGCCGAGCTCTTCCTTGGAGGGAACATAAACATATGGAATCTTCTTCTCCTCGCAGAGAACCGGCAGGTGCATGAGAATTTCCTCAGGGGTGACATCCTCTGCCATTATTACAAGTTTTGCCATTCCCCTTTCTATTGCCTTTGTTGTCTCATTAACACCCTTTCTCAGCTTTCCCGTGGCATGGGCAATAGCGATTGCCTCATAAACCTTGTTTGCAAGGTCTTTGGATACCTCAAACTTAACGAAACCTGCTGGCATAATACCTCCTTCATATCAGCGCTTTGCGCTGTCTGTTCATTGGTTAATAGAAGATATTGTGCATAATGTATTTAAAAGTTTAAATTTGTTTATTCCAGAATCTTTGTCCTGCCCCTGTAGAATCTGATTGCTTCCCTCAAGGCCTTCCTCCCTTCAGGGGTTATTTTGTAAACCTTTCTCCTCCCCTCTGTGGTTTTCTTGACAAGACCATCTCTTCTTAATAAGTAAAGAACCTTGTAAGCGGTCATTGTTCCTGGCTTGAACCCGAATCTTTCCTCTATTTCCCTGCGAATGGTGTAGGCATGGGTGGGTCTCTTGGAAAGTATTTTGAGAATGTAAATCCAGAGGCATTCCTTTGTGTTGAGCATTTTCAGTCTGTTTAAGGGGTTCATGGAATCTGTTTATAATTAGTTTGGATGGTATAAATGTTTTATGAATGTAAAATAACTGAAAGACGGAAGACAAGTCTATAAATATCCTTAGACAAATATTCCAGATTATTTGTTCATCTCCTTAAAACATTTTTTGCAGAAATGGACCTCTAATTTAAAGCCACCCTTGTTCAGCCAAACATGCCATGCCTTTCTCATATATCTTTGGCATTTCGCGCAGCGAAAGCCCCTGTATTCCGGTTTCGGGTTTATCTTCCATTTTCTGACTATCCCTAGAATTTTCTCCTGGTCCATGTTAATTAATTGGTTAGATGTTTTATAAGCGTAAAGTATTTAAATATGTTCCCCTAATAATTTAACATGTATTTTACATGTGTAAAATATAAGTACTCCAGTGTTGCAGAGAAGGTGCTGGAGCAGAATGAACTTAATTAGCGGGTTTGTATGGCAAAGAAAGAAATCAGGGTTGCTGTTGCAGGGATAGGGAACTGCGCAAGCTCTCTGGTTCAGGGGGTTGAATATTATAAAGATATTGGCGCAAGTGACGAGCTTGTTCCTGGTTTAATGCATAACGTTTTTGGTGGTTATAAGATAAGTGACATAGAGTTTGTTGCTGCATTTGATGTTGACAAGAGAAAGATCGGCAAGCCGTTAAACAAGGCGATTTTTGAGAAGCCAAACAACACGATTGTTTTTCAGGAAAAGATTCTGAAATGGGGCGATATTGTTGTGCAAAAGGGCCCTGTTTTGGATGGTGTGGCAGAGCACATGGCTGAATACCACGAAAAGCAGAGCTTCAGGGTGGATGGAAAGCAGAAGCCAATTGATATTGCAAAAGCGCTTAAGGAAAGCGGTGCAGAGATTCTAATGAACTACATGCCTGTTGGTAGCCAGGAGGCAAGTGAATACTATGCGCGAGCAGCACTGGATGCCGGATGCGCGTTCATCAACTGCATGCCTGTATTCATTGTGTCAGAGCCAAGCTGGGAGAAAAAATTTGTGGAGAAAGGTTTGCCATGCGTGGGGGACGACATCAGTGCGCAGGTAGGCGCCACAATAACCCACAAGGTTCTCGCAAAGATGTTTGCAGACAGGGGTGTGAAAATAACCGGTACATATCAATTGAATGTTGGTGGAAATACAGACTTTCTGAATATGGCAAGGCACCACAGGCTTGCAAGTAAGCGGATTTCAAAAACCGAGGCAGTTCAGAAGCAGCTGCCCGTGCCATTGCCAGCAGATAAAATACATATAGGACCAAGCGACTATGTTCCCTGGCTAAAAGATAACAAGGTATGTTTTTTGAGGATTGAAGGCGAGAAATTCGGAAGTGTGCCAACAAATATAGAAGTGAGGCTGAGTGTTGAGGACAGTCCAAATAGCGCGGGGTGCACAATTGACTGCATCAGAGCTGCGAAACTAGCCCTGGACAGAGGAATCAGCGGGGCTTTAATTTCAATATCAGCATATCTGATGAAGCGCCCACCACAGCATTATCCGCCCGACCTTGCAAAGCAGATGATTGATGAATTCATAAAAGGAGAAAGGGAAAGGTAATCCCTCTTTTTTTATTATTGCAAAGAACAAATATAGTCTATGTTCGATATTTTCCATGCTCTTTTTCTCGGTATTGTGTAGGCATATCATCTTTTAATATCATACCCCTTTAAGTTGACAATAAAAGGAAGAACAGCCTGCAAATAGTGGCAAAAGCTGTTCTTCTGTCTTTTATTCTCGGATCCCCCATTATGCTTTAACTATTACTCGTCTTCATTGATAATGTTCGCGATAATGAGTCCTGCTAGCTGGGAGCAGCTTTTCTCGTCGGTGATAGCCCATACCGGGCCTCTTGTCGCCAATGAAATACTTCTCTCTGGTGGGTTTCGTCGAAACGGACAAATCCGATAAGAACGCAACGATCGAATTCCAGTTTCTCAAGCATGAAATCTGGAATTTTCTGGTCTGGAGAGATCATACCCTTCTCTAATTCAATGAATTCATTCACTTCGAAATAGTCGAGGTTAACGAATCCAAAAATGTGAGATCCTTCTTGCATAGTTGGATATTTTTCGTAGTATCTCGCCTTAACAAATTTCTGGCAACGGTATAAAGGCTCGGCAAGTTTTTCCGGGTCGCCCATTGCCAGCCCCATTCCATGTCTGCCCAACGCAGTCTCGTCCGCTTTATGGATGGCCATCAGTTTATCCACATAATTCGAGATTCGATTTTCCTCCCGCTCTCTGATTAAACCGATCTTAGTTGCGGGAGTAAAGGCTTTCACCACGGCATACACCAACCCCTCGTCATCATATGATTTGGTGACCTGAATACATGCCAATTGGACTGTGTTTACAACAACTAAAGCTAACACAACAAAGAGTAAAATTGTTCTAGTTTTTTCAGATAATTTCAACATTTTGTGTCCCCTTTCGTTATCAGAACAAGAGTTTCAAAACTAAACAAACAAAATCGATTGTTATGAATCGGTCTTAGGTTTTGGGGAACAGTTCCCTTTGGTCGGTTTCTTTGAAGTGAACAAATACCAAGAGAACACACTTTTCGAACTTCAGTTTCTCTTCAAAAAACTCAGGCACGGAATATGGCCGGTCGGGGTAGGCCATCTTCCTCTTCCATTTAACGAATTCTGTTACATCCTCATATTTAGACATGATAAAAGCATAGGCTAAATTACCACGGTTCAAATAATATTTTTCTTTAGCCCATTTTGCTTTCATATATCTCCGAAATTCGTGAATCGGCTCCTGAATCTTTTCCGGGTCACCCAGTGCCAGTCCCATTCCATGCATGCCCAGCGCAGTTTCATCCTTATCATGGATATCCATCAGCTTTGTCATGAATTTACAGGTTAGCGCCTTCTCTTCAAACCTGACAAATCCAATAGTGATATGATTGTGAAAAAGGATAGGAGAAAACACCATCAAAACAGCTATCAGACAGCTCACTACAATATAGTTCTCACCAATAAAACACAACACCTTCATCAATTTATTTTTCATTTCAGGTCTCCCTTCAGATTTAGAACAATAGTTTCAGAACTAGACAAATCGCGTTTGGTTTGTCTTGCGACACAAGCTATACAGCAACGAGTTGCGTAGCGATTTACTTTACTAAGGGTTGTTTGAAGATGAGCATGATAGGATGAATAAGAATTGAAA
>JAUWZW010000044.1 GCA_030615165.1 Candidatus Aenigmatarchaeota archaeon | reverse complement strand
AATATGTCATTGGCAGCGAACTGGTAAGCATCAATAATGCCATCAATAGCCTCCTCCCCTATCACGTCCTTCTTCCACACAGCCTCGGCTTTTGCTGTCCTGTGAACAGCAAGGTTGGATATTATCCTGAGCCTGACCCTGCCTCCTGAAACATCCTCTATAACAGGGGCAACAGCCTCTGCCATGGTGTTGACGGCATTGGCGCCCATGGCATCGCGCACGTCAACGAGGAGCTGCACTATTACCATTTTGCCCCTCTCTGTGTCTATTATGTCTGCTTTCACATCCCTTGCCCCGCCCCCGAACTTTACAAGTACAGAATCCTGCCTGTTGGCAAGGGTTATTAGCTCCTTTTTTATCTTCAGAATCTTCCTGACTGCCTCTTCCGGATTCTTGACATTGACTATCTGTATCTGCCCTATCATTATCGGCTCTGTACTGCTCGTCCTGAATCCCCCGCCAGGTCTTGCAAGCTTAGCAGCATTGCTTGCAGCAGCCACAACAGAAGGCTCATCAATGACCATGGGAATGAGATAATCCTTTCCATTAATAAGAAAATTCGTGGCTATCCCGAAGGGCAGCTCTGTTGTCCCTACAACATTCTCAATCATCCTGTTTGCTAATTCAAGGTCCAGTGCCCCTGTCTTTCTCAGGGTTTCGCATTCCTCGTCCGTAAGCCCTGCAAATTCCTTGACTGTTTTGAGCTTTTCTTCCGAGCTTAGCTTGTGGAATCCTGAAACCTCTGATGTTCTTTCCGGGCTTCCTTCCTTTTCCTTGCTCTCGTCTTCCTCTGCTGGCATAACTATAAATGGATGCATATGATTTTAAAAGCTTTTCCTGAGGGTTGTGCAAAAGACGAAGTTGGGTTCGATATTTCCAAAGTACCGTTAAGTTGACAATATAAAGCCGGGGCAGATTGGGCAATGCAAGAGTATTGCAGGCTAAGCCGAAGAAAAAGCCTGCTTTTGCCCGTTTAGCCCCGGCCATATTTATGGACCGGAGTGAAGGATTTCATAACGTAAGGAGGAGGGTGAAAAAAACCCCCAAGAAATCCCTCAGCATCCGGCCCAGCAAGTAGCATCAAGCACAGTTTTTTCACCTTTGAGCCGCGTTGCTGTTTCATACCTAAGAAACAGGCTTTGTTTGATACTAGCTGCAGGAGCTCATCCATGAGGGCGAGCTTTTCATTCCAGATACTTGATACCAGGGATTATGATTTTTCCGTTCTCGTCTCGAAAAGCACCTTTCCACTCGCCTTCTGTTATCTGGTTTAATTTACCTGCAAAAGTATCGGCGGTAACCTCCCCCAGTATAGGTATACCTGCATGTTTTTCATTTATTGTGGTCCCGTACAATTTCATTTCCTGATTCCAGGTTTCGTAAAACTTCCGGGCTAAGATAAGTGTATTACCTTCTTCAGTCTGAATAAGAAAATCGCCACACTCAACTTTTCTGAGGTGTTCGGTTAACCTCAATGCGGCATCGATAGCAAGAAGGTTACTTTGTGGTGCCGTCCCCGCCCACTGGTCATTTCGGAGAACAGTAAGTTCTTCTTTAATCTCATCAATCAGAGCTAACATCTCTCGATGGTATCTTGCAACCTCTCTTTTTTGGGCGCGGGTCATCTTGCTAAGATAGCCGGTGACATAGTGAACACCATACTTTTTCTTGAGCTCTGCTTTTGTTTCTTTCTTTGTCCGACAAGAAGTATTCCCGAATAGAAATACCAAGATGCTCACCCCTAACATGATAGCCACCAGCCACTTTTCTGTCTTACTTCTGACACTATTGCTAACATAAATACCTTTCTCACCTTGCATTTTCATTCTCCTTTCTATATCTATAGCTTTTGTTACTGGACTACTCTTGCAATCAAACATTCTAATCGCCTTCCTTTCTGAAGGATTTTCTTTAAACCTCTGATTGTTTAAATTTTCAAAGGGTTAACTTCATTTTACCTTATTGATTCCGTGGAACTTCGCTGCCTTTCTATTCCTTTGCCCCGGCTTTTTTAAGCAAATTTACAATTTCGGTATGGCCTTCCGCTACCGCATACATCAAAGCGGTCAAGCCAAGGTTATTCGTCATGTTGATCTTTGCGCCTTTCGCCAACAGAGCTTGAACGATCTCAGTATGGTCATTTATTGCCGCAGACATCAAGGCGGTCCGACCATCATTGTCTTTCGCATTGACATCAACGCCTTTTTCCAACAAAGCTTGAACGGTCTCAGTATGACCAATCGCTGTCGCAAGCATCAAGGCGGTGTGGCCAAAGATATTATCCTTCGTATTGACCTCTGCACCATTAGCTAATAAAATTTGAACGATATCGGTATGACCAGTAAATGCCGCAGACATCAAAGCGGTCCCGCCAAAGTTATTCTTCATGTTGACCTCTGCATCCTTTGCCAACAGAGCTTGAACGATATCAGTATGGCCTTTCATTGCCGCAGACATCAAAGCGGTCCCGCCAAGGTTATTCTTCATGTTGACCTCTGCATCCTTTGCCAATAAGGATTGAACGATCTCAGTATAGCCTTCCATTGCCGCAAGCATCAAGGCGGTCTGGCCAAGGATATTATCCTTCGTATTGACCTCTGCACCATTAGCTAATAAAATTTGAACGATATCGGTATGACCAATCGCTGCCGCAAGTATCAAGGCGGTCCCGCCAAGGTTATCTTTCGCATTCGGGTTCATTCCCGCAGCTAAAAATAAGTTCACCGCAGTCGTATTCCCTTCTTTAACACAATCAAGAAACATAGCTTCACTGTATTCAATATCCATTTTTGCTAATTCATTTTTCGCTTCTTGGGCGGTTATTCGGCTCGTCTCACTTTTATCCGAGATACCTTTCCTGCAACCTACTATCATTCCGAGTAAAAACAGAGCTACTCCTAAACCAAGCGTTATTTTTGCTGTTCTTTTCATTTTCTATCTCCTTTCAAAAAAATTGTTAATCTTTCTTCACAAAATACAATTTACTACCAAAACTTTTTGATTAACTCATGATTCCAGGAATAAAACCCAGATTTCCAGACAGTGTAGTGACAGCTACAAGAATAATCGCCATGATAGGCAGAAATAGTATATCTCCGAAAGCATTCGACATTGTGTCTGGCGCAGCTTGGACAATCCTTCTAACAGTAGGAACTGCGGCTGGGGCAGGTGGCACTGCTTCCTCTTTGGGGACCCCTTCTGCCTCAACAGGGATACTAGGTTCACCTTCACCGGCTTCAGGATAAATATCCTCAAGAACAGCACCCAATTTGCTGTCATCTGCCTGTAAGGACAAATCTAATAATCCATTCCCACTACCGCTTCCTTCTAAGTCTAATCCTGTGCCAGTGTCTAATCCTTTTTCTCCTTCTGCTGGAGTAACCTGTGCTTCCGCTGTCTCCTCTACGATTTTGAAAGCTGCTGTCTCTTCAGCAAGGGACGTTTTCAATTGTTCTACTTCTGTGACTTTGAATTTCGAGTTTTCACCACGGCCACCATATCGGTTCAACTTCTTTTGTTTTACAAGCTCCATAATCTCAGCTTCGGTTTTCTTAAGCTTTTCTGCTGTTTCTTTCAGTGAATAAAATTCTTTTTTATCAGCCATTTTTACCTCCTTTCTTTCAAAACATTCTGGATATTATCTAAATTTGAAGGAATGCCGGTAAAGGCAGCCCGAACAAATGGAATAATGTTGTAGGAATAAGAAATATTACCCTGAACCCGCCGAAAAATAAAATCCAGGGCAACAACAAACAAAGCGCAAAAGCACCGAGTTTACGGTATATGGCAGCGGCCGTGGGATTCTTTATGCAAGCATCAACTATCCTGTAGCCGTCCAGAGGCGGTACAGGTATCAGGTTGATTGTCACGAAACAAAGATTAAGAAACACTGCCAACAGCACAATATTTCCCAAAGATGTCCCCACCTTCAGGCTGAACAGATGGAAAGCCATGGCTAAAGCAAATGCAAACAGCATGTTGGTAAGCGGTCCGGCAGCTGCCACCCAGAAAACCTGTTTTTTGCTGAGGGACTTCAGATTAATAGGTACGGGTTTAGCCCAGCCAAAACCCACAAGGATTGGCATTATGATTGTGCCTAATATGCTTACATGCGCAAATGGATTTAGAGTCAGGCGCCCCATTCTCTTGGCTGTATCATCACCATACCTGTAGGCCATCCGGCCATGCGCATATTCATGAACTGTCAATGACATTAGAGCGACAAAAATAATAGATAAAAAGCTCGGACTATTGGTGGCTAAAGTTTCCATTTTCAACTCCTTCCACTAATATGGGTTTTCAGAATTAGTTCTACTAACCAAATCCCTGCACAGCATGTCTTGCGTTGGGTCTTAGGAGCGCAGGGAGCTGATTCCTTAATACAATCAACAACAGCACATAAGCTATTATGCGCTGCAAACCGGAGGTTTTATTGGAAATCTATGTGTATAGGATAAACATGACTGCTTTGGTATACGCAAGGCGAAGACCACCAAAATAATAGTAGTTTTAAATTTTAAATAAGCCTCAGAGGCTGAAGGTATTTTTTACCCTGCTTTTTATAAGTATAATATATTAAATACTTGCTAATGGCGGAGTTATGCTGGAGATTAAGTTTGCCCCGAAGAAAGGTATCTGGGCAGATGAGCCCGAGACCCTTGAGAAGCTGAGGAAAAACTTTTTCGGTAGTCCTGTCTCTAATAAAAAACAGACCCTGGAGATTGAGGAGGCACTCTACCTGATTGGATTTCAGAACGCTGTGTGCAGGGATTCCAAAGGGAAAGTGGTTGGTTTCAACAAGCTCGCCTCGTTCTTTGTGGAGAAGGAGCATAGGCTTTTTGTGAAATACAATGCATACAGGGACTGGAGGGACAGGGGTCTGATTGTGAAGAGGGTAGGGACTGTTAAGACAAGAAAGGCAAAGGGAAAGAGCATGAAAAGATATCCCATGAGGCCGTTCAGGGTGGAGGAGCAGAAGGCAAAGGCTGTATGGTACCATGATTCCCTTTTCTCTGTACTGGACAAAAAATCAGTTGGTAAGCTCTTTTTTGAGGATTTCTGGCTCGGGCAGTTGGGAGTCTACAAACAAGACAGGGGCGAGCTGCTCAAGCTGGATTCCCTTGAAACGGTTTTTGTTGCCAAGCACTTCGGGATAAAAGTCCTTGATGCTGCAAGCGGGAAAAAACTGAAACCCGAGCAGATTCTGAAACAGCTCGTGGAGAAGAGGGAATATGCAAAGCAGCTTTATGAGGTTTATGAGGACTGGATGCTCAGGGGCTATGTTGTGAAGACAGGATTCAAGTTCGGCTCGCACTTCAGGATATATTTCCCGGGGTCTTCCCCTGTCAAGCAGGGCAAATGGGTTCACTCAAGGCATGTGCTGCATGTTTTCCCGAAAGAGCAGAAACTCCTGATTTCAGAGTGGAGCAGGGCTGTCAGGGTGGCGCATGGTGTGAAGAAGACCTTTATCCTGAGCATACCCGAGATGAGGAAAAAGGATTATGTTGAATACCCTGCAGACTTTGTTGCGTACAGGAGGAAGAAGGTGGGGAGGGACTGGATAAGGGAGAGCCTTGATGACAAGCCCAGGTACCTGCTTGTGCCTGTTGCTGAGGATGAGCATATCGGAGGTGTGGAGCTGGCTTCCCTGCTGAAAAAAGCACAGGACATGGGTCTGGAGCTTCTCCTTTCCATAACAGACAGGGAAACAGCCATAACCTATTATGTTCTCAAGAGGGTTGTCCTGCCCGGTAGTAAGTATGAGTACTATGAGATAGAGTGGATGAAACCCTAATCCCTTTCTTTACGAGAGCTACCACTTCTTCAAGAAAGGTCTAAGGCTTACCCCAAAGAAATAGGAATACGTGCCCCTCAAAACTATTTATTAATTACTATGGATAATAACAGGGTATGAGAAGCTTATATTTCGTTGCCCTGGTATTGGCAGTTCTTGCTGTTTCTGTTGTTTCTGTTTCAGCTGGGTGCGGCTGCGCTGGGGGAAACCCAGGTCCCGAAAATGAAGGTAATGTTTTGCTGGCAGGGGCCGGGAATGAATCAGAAAGCGGGGTTATCAGCAGAATTGGCTCAGGGAACAAATCTATTCGGATAACAAACCCGAGGGGGAACATGTCCATTTCCATAATAACGCAGAACAGGACAAAAATCATAGAGATAGAAAAGAATTTTGAGAATGTGCAGAGCATTAAGACCGTTATGATAACACCAGGGCGTGCAGAGATTGAGATAGAGGTGGAGACAGAGAATGGCACGCTCAAAAAGAACATGCCTGCGAACTGGGCACCTACAATAAGGGCAAGGATAAGGCAGAGGATAAGGAATATGACCTGCGAGGTGAACTGCCCCCTGCTCAACATAAGCTACAATAACTCCCTGAAGAAGGCTGTGATAATTTCACGCAATCACAGTGCTATTGTTAACAGCACTGTTGAGATAGACAATGAGACGGTTTATATAAAGACAAGGAAGAATGTCAGGAAGGAGCTGAAGGTCCTGCCTGAGAATGCCTCGGAGACGGCAAGGCTGAGGGTGAACTATCATCTGGTGAAGGCTGTAGAGATTGAATCCGGGGATGATGATGTTTATTACGCTGTAAAGGGGACACAGCTCGGAAAGATTCTATGGATTTTCCCTGTGGAGATGGATGTGCAGACAGATATTGACATTGGTTCTGGCGAAGTGAAAAACATACACAAGCCCTGGTGGAGCTTCATTGTTTTCTAGCGGAAAGTAATTTATACGGGTTAGAACAATCTTTAACACTTGCGAGCGGGAAATCCCACATCCTTCAGGGGTCGGGATGAGAGCGAGCTGACATAAAGCTTATATATAACCAATACATAATATATACTATATGACTTATACAACCATCCAAATTACAAAAGAAACAAGAGAGAAACTAAAGAAATTACGAATAACCATGAGAGAAACTTATGATGAAATAATAAATAGGTTGATGAAAAATGCAAAGAACATATAAATTCAGATTGTATCCAACGAAAGACAACGAGCAAAAACTGCTCTGGACTCTGGAAAAGTGCAGGTTCGTCTACAATGATATGCTTGACGGGTTGAATAAACAGGATAAGCCAAACAGATTGAAACTCCAGGCAATGCTTCCCAAACTGAAACAGCAGTATCCAGAACTGAAAGATGTCTATTCAAAAGCTTTGCAATATGAGCCATACAGGCTGTTCTCCAATCTGAGA
>JAUWZW010000046.1 GCA_030615165.1 Candidatus Aenigmatarchaeota archaeon | reverse complement strand
CTTCACTTGCAATTGGTTATGACAACACAGACTCCGTCTGTGTCAACCCTTAGATGTTGGGCCTCTTTGATTTTATTATGCCTATGTACATGAACTGGAAGAGAGCGACTCCCCCCAGGATGGCAAAAAACATGAGCTCGCTGATTGCAAAGCCTGAAAAGGATGATAAAATAATCAGCATTGTTACCCCCAGGGCAGGGATTATAACGGCAATCATCATGTAGACAAGGGTTAACGGGTTTAATTGGGAGCCGTACCTCCTTATCGCAATGAGCTGCTCCCTGGATATGTTGTTTATTATATCGCCGAGGACACCACCCACATCGCTTCCCGCCTTCATGCCGTTTGATATCTGCCATATTGCCCTTCTGAAATACAGGGAAGGGTTTCTCAGGGCAAGGTTGTCCATTGCGGTCTCAAGAGGGGTTCCTGTGTTCACATCCTTTACCAGTGATTTGAATTCCTCTGATATCTGTCCGTAGTTTCCCTCGGATACAGCCACAAGGGATTCGAACAACGGGACACCTGATTTTATCTGTACAAGTATATGTTTTAAGGAATAGAGGAGATTCCTCTCAACGTCTGCGGTTTTTCTTTTAATTAACAGCCTCGGGTATATCATTATGTAGATAAAAATAAGGAAGAACATGACAGCACCGACTGTTACGCTTATTGATAAAACCCTTACCAGGGGGGCAATTGAATAGGAAAGGATAAGTACTATTGCAAATACAAGTATCCCCATAAAACTTGAGGTGAAAAGGGCAAGGGATGAGTATTCAATACTGGAATAAGGAATGTCGGCCTGCTTCAGCTTCAGGGGGAGGTTCGGGGACGCCTTTGATATGGGCTCTGCTAACCAGGAAAACTTTTCTGACCATTTCTCTGCCTTCTTAATCGGAACTGGGCAGAATGGGACCTTCCTTTTTTTCATATGATACTTTGCCTTGCGAATTGTGATAGAGCCCTGCTATTTTCCCCTGATTTTTTTCATCAGGGAGTCCCTGTCAGAGTAGTATTCAGCAATGGTCTTGCCTACCTCATTGACATCTTTTATATTCTTCTTTACCATGTAGTCCAGAACCTTTATCTTCTCCTTCAGGTCATTAACAATCTCATTATTACTCATTCCTGTGTGCATCCTTAAAACATCAAAAACCCTTACGCATGGGTTGTGGGCAATTATGTTCCCGTCAGGCCTTAACCTGTATAAAACACTTACCCTTGCCTTTCTCTTTTCCTCCACCTCACCAGCCGGCAAGAGCTCTGCAACCTGGTATGTTCTCCTTATCCCCTTTCTCCTGTCCCTGTATTGGACAACAATCAAATGCAGTGCCTCGAGCATTACATGGGGTATGTTTATCGGGGGATTTGTCATCCTTTTCACAACCTGCCCCGCAGTATCAGCATGAAGGGTTGCATAAACCGAATGGCCTGTATGCATTGCCTCAAAAAGAACCTCTGCCTGAGGTCCCCTCCTTATTTCACCGACAACCATCCTGTCCGGTCTCATCCTGAGGGAGTTTATCATAAGGTCAAGCATTGAGACTTCACCCTTTCCCTCCGGATTTGGCAGCCTTGAGGTCAGGGGGATCCAGTGGAGGAAGTCCGGAAGCCTCAGCTCCCTTGTGTCCTCAATGCTTATTATGCGGTGGTTGGGCTGGATGAAGGGCATCAGGCTGTTTAGCAGCGCAGTTTTTCCTGATGACGTCCCCCCTGCAATAATCATGTTCAGTTCGTACTGTATTACAAGCCACATAAATGCTGCAACCTCGGTTGTCAGGGTTTTGTTTGCAATGAAATCCGTAATTGTCCAGGGCTTTCTCCTGAACTTCCTTATGGTTATGGTGTTTCCCTTTGTGGAAACAGGGAAAAGGGTTGCATTCGCCCTGTCACCGGTCACGAGATGCGCATCCAGCAAAGGCTCCAGGGTTGTTATCTGCCTTCCCACCCTGCGCGCGATTATGCTTGCATAATTCTGAATCTGCTTCTCTGATGGTATGGTCACGTTGGTCTTTAGCCATCCGTACTGCCTGTGGAATACCCAGGCAGGCTCCCTTGCGGTGTTGATAACCACTTCCTCGAGGTCAGGGTCTGCCAACGGGACTTCAAGTGGCCCCAGGCCAATCATATCGCAGAGCAGATGACAGACCAGGGCATTCTTTGTCCTGGACTCAATCCTCGGGAGCCTCTTGGAGAGTATGTCCCTGGACTTCTTCATGAACTCTTCCTCCAATCTCTCAACCGACCTTGTGTCAAATATCTCTTGCGCGCTGATCTTTGTCTCCTTCAGCATCTCATCCTTGACCGATTCCAGAATGGATTGTGTAGCTGCGCTTATCTCCGGGAAGTGTATCTTGTAACCCCTTACCATATCCCCTTCAACCACTTCCACCTTTACAGGGGTTCCGTAAAGGACAACATTGGATGTCTTTATTGTCTTTTGCATAATCACCCAGCCTCTTTGACCCGCAGCTCCGGCTTGCCGAATGCGGGATAATGTATTGTTATCATGCTGTCACTCTCAAGTATCTCTGCCCATTCCATGACCTTGCTTTCAGGGACCTTCAGCTTCTTTGCAATGTAATCCACCTTTACTTTCTTCTTCTCTGTCACCATCTTAACCATATCATCAATCTGCGTTTTTATCTGCCCTCTCTTTGCAAGGGGTTTGGCTGCGGGGGCAGGCTCTTGCTCCCCGGCTTCCTCGCCTTCGGGCTTGCGGAGCTTGGGTTTGAGGAAATGTAAAACACCCTTTCCCTTCTTTTTTTCTTTTTCCGGCTTTTTTTCCTTTCTGGTAAGGGTTTCCTCCACATTCAGCAGGGAATCAATGTCATCCCTCCCTGCGAGAGCCTGTTCTTCTGGTTTTTTTGGTTTCCTGCCTGTTCTTCTGGTTTTTTTGGTTTCCTCCTTGGCAAGCTCCTCCTCCATCTTCAGCAGGGCATCAAGGTCATCTTTCCTTGTGAGAACCTTGCCCCTCGGTCTCCTGTATTTAGGTTTCTGTAATGGTTTCCTTGACATTTTTTTGGCATGTCTGGATTTGGCTGCCCCTTTCTTTCCCGAGGGTTTTGACCTGGAAATAACATGGTCAAGAGACCACACCCTGTGGGCATATACTTCTTTCGCTTTTTCCTTTCTCCTTCTGCCAAACATATTACCATATCGCATCTAAACGATTCCAACAGAGGACACCCTGCTGATATTATATTGGCTCTCCGTGATATTTATGCTTTGTTCGAAGAACATGACTGTAGGCTCTTGGTCAAGGGTTACGCTTGTTGTAACAATCATATCAGCTTGGTTTTGATTGTCTATCTTAAGCCAGTGATCATCCGGCCCGCTTCCAACGGTAATTGAAATCTCGTATTGTCCATTGTTTATTTCTATTCCAAAATTGTGTCCCTTGTCGAGTCTCAGGTTCCAGTCTCCCGAATATGAATCCGTGTTGGTTGTTATGGACAAATTAAAGAAGTGGGGGGTAGGGGGGGTTATCACCGGTTCATCAACAATTATGTTGCCATCTTCATTTATCTGCAGGAGTACGGAGTAACCCTGCACATCTCCGGCACCATATACCCTTATGTTGTTTCCGCCGAAGCT
Organism: Candidatus Aenigmatarchaeota archaeon; assembly: GCA_030615165.1. GTDB lineage: Archaea > Aenigmatarchaeota > Aenigmatarchaeia > QMZP01 > QMZP01 > JAUWZW01. The sequence goes on along the minus strand of JAUWZW010000046.1, from coordinate 3,329 downwards.
GGGCCAGTGCACGTATTCCGCGCCGTTAATGTACATAGAGAGCTTGTCGTTTATATCAGAGATATCAACACTTAATGAAAAATCCGAGGTGTTCTCAACGAATTCCTTCCAGTTGCTTGCATTTCCTTCAAGCTGAACTGAATTAGGATTCGGCAGGGGCTCTGTTATGGATACTGTGAAGCCCTCTGCTGATATGTTTATGCCTGATATGCCTGAAGAGTTTATAATCTCCCTGAGGCCTTTCTCCGCTGCAGTGAATTCATCAGCCATCCTGTCGAAAAGGGCAAGCCTTGCCATGCTTCCCTGCTCCTCCATACCCTGCTGGTGGAAAAGGAAGGATGCTGTAAGGACTACCAAAGCGAGGATGGTCAGGCATGCCGTGAATAAAACACCTCTCATATCATACCACTCTCTGCTATCTCAACCCCACCTTGTACTCAACCAGCACATACTTCTCTATCTGGGAGCCTGTAAAGACAGGGAACCTCCATTTCCCTGTATAGTAATCACCATCAAGGTCTGAGTTTATCTGGATTGCTTTTCCACAGATAATCTCGGCTTCATCATAGTCGGGGCCGTCTTTATTGTATATCTCAAGCTCCACAAACTGTTCCCCGAATGTGCTATTTATAATTATGCTGTTTGTGTGACCTGCGGAGTAGGGAAGTTTTGTAAGATTAACCTTTACACCGTTATCTGTCCCTGTTATCCCAAACCCTGCTGCCACATCATCATAATCACAATCACTATTTGCAATTATATCGTTGCACCATAGAACCACCGAGCTGCTGTCCAGGCCCGGGTCAAGGTCTAATCCACCCTCGTCAGGATATTCATTGCAGTGGGCCTGCCTTGGGTCCGCCTCCGGAGGGTATCTGACGAAATCCCCACTCGTATGGTCATAGCAGCCGACGAAATCAAAATCCGCAAGGGAGGCTGGACAATCAACATAGTAGGAAGCGTTATAAACATGGAGCACCATGCTCATATTCAGATTCGGGGGCAGGAGCGGGTTGAGTTCTGATTCTATTGTGCTCTTGTCCAGGGTATCCAGCACATCATTGTAATCCAAAACAGCGACTATGTCCGAGGCTGTTCTTCTTATTGCTATAGCGTCTGCACCGCTCGAATAGGAAGTGATGGGATAGCTGTAAACCATCAGGAGCAGCACCCCGACTATTATTACCGCGAATGCCGCATCCAGTGTGAAGACATAACCCTTTTTCATATTCAACCCCTTTTCCATAAGCTGAACTTTATCCTTGCTGCTCTTCCTTCATACAACACATGCCTTTCTGTGTATACTATTGTGCTTGCATCGATTGTATATTGTCCCATACTAATTATTTCGTCGGCTAAATTCAGCCCCTCGATGGGCACATGCGATTCATTCTGTAAGTCAGGCATGTAGTATATGGTTCCGCTGCCATTAGTCCATCTGCAAATCAAGCATTTGGAGGAATCGTCTTTTACCTCTGCAATAGTTTTCAAAGGCAGCGGGGAGGCAGCTATCTCAAATGAATGGCCATCCTGTTCAAAGTTTATTTCCCGGCCTATTTCCACGTCACTCTGAAGTATTGGGTCCAGATTCACCACTGTTCCGAATTTAGACCCTCCTTTTTTCTCCATTCCAAAGGCTCTTTTCAAAATCTGATCCACTTGATGCTGTATATGTATGTAAGTTCCGCCATTATTTACAAAATCCCTTAACATGTCCTCTTCTGTTTCATCATCGAGCTCTGCTCCGTGCGGGTCTTCCAGAACTATGGTTTTATAGCTTGAAAGGTTGTTAAGAAGCATGTCAAAAATATCATCGGCATTTCCATTATCATAAACATACCGGGCATTGTTTGGTGGGGCGTCTTCTTCCTTTCCCCAGTAATAGTCCCAGTATGTGTAGTTTTCAAGAAAGTTCTTCATTTGATTGTCCGCCGTCTGGACAGCAAAAACAGCAACTACAGACTCTAACACATCTTCTTCATCTATCTCCATGTAGAACTCATAACCCCCTGTCTTCAGAATATCCTTTGCGGTTTCATAATCCATATCAAGGAATGCCTGCACTTTATCACTGTCCAGAATCCTGTCAGAACCTGCCAGACCTATTGTCAGTGCAGACAGGGGGTTTTCCTCCCAGTCTGATGGATAACCTCCTGTCCTTACAAACTCATCCGCTATTCTCAGCACCATCATCTCTGCATGCTTTCTCTGAGCATTCCGGCCTGAGGAGTCCAGAACAGAGTTCCATGCTGTTGTGATTGCAATAAAGATGGCAAGGAAGATAAAGATTGCTATTGTCATGTCTGTTGAAAACGCCGCACCCTTTTTGCTCTTCACAGGCCCGAATCCTGACTCAAACATTCTCCATCACTATATCCCCCTGGTTTCTCAGCCTTACGTAACCCTCCTGGATATCAAAATCGTTTGATGAGCCGTTTGTTGTGTTGCAGCAGAGGTTGCAGATAACGCCCCCGACGTAAACGGCGTTGTTGCTCACATTTATGTCCCTGTCCAGTTTTATAATGCTCTCGCTTCTGTTTCCGAAAACGAATACAGAGTAAACCTCATTCACCACCTCGCTGCATACCTGCCTGTTGTCGAGGAATTCATTTATTGTGTTGGAATCCATCTGCCAGGAAAGCGCCGAGAGCGAGACCGCCATGAACACCAAAAGAACTATTGCAAAAATCACAATGGCTTCAAGGGATATCTGGGCCTTTGTGTCCATGTCACACTCCTATCTGAATCGTCCCGTTGGAAAGCATCTGGACCGGCACATCATGGGCGCCTTCTGTTATGGGGAGTTCCCCTGTCACGTTTGCGTCTGTTACTGCAAAAGCATCCCCGTAGCCATCACCTATGCGCAGCCTGAGCAGTATTGTCTTATTTTCCACAAGATAGGATTCCACCCCTGACGGTATGTTAACGGTTACTGTTGTCTTCCCCCCGCCCAGCTTGTAAAGATTATCAGCAGCTGTTGCAATTGTCTGGACAGCTGCCCTTGACCGTGTTGTTCTAATGGAGGTTGAGGATATGTTAACAGAGTATATGAAAATCGGGGTGAGGGCTACCAGCAGAATGGCAAAAATGAGTATGTATTCCAGTCCTGCCTGGGATTTTAGCTGCATGTTAAATAATTGTATAAATTAGTTAATATTGATTCTCAAAAAGTTCCACTTAAATGTCCCTTAGAAAGCGCAGTGACTTAAACCCCTCAGCATATTTTACCTTTCCCTGAAAGCCCCTAAAGTTGGCAACAGCCCTGGCACTCTCTATGATGTCCAGACTGGCTGGATTGGATTTGGTAATTTGAGACTTATACACTTCCA
>JAUWZW010000072.1 GCA_030615165.1 Candidatus Aenigmatarchaeota archaeon | reverse complement strand
CCGGCGCAGATTCCGTCCGCATCCGCATGGGTTAATATGAGGGATTTCATACACACTATATTGACTTGGGTTTTTAAGAACGAATCTGGCCGGACTTTCGGTATAAACCGAAGAAAAACCGTAACTTATTAACTGTTAAGCGCAGAATAATAATCATGAAATCAGCTAATCTTGCACTGGCGGTTATTCTGGTCGTGGCTATAGGTACAGCTACATGGCTTTATTTTTATCCGATCGAAGTGGCCCCTGCTACAGCCATTAAGTCATTCTCTTCAGAGCAGGAGTTTAAGGAGTATCTTGAGGAATCTTCAGCCCTGGCCGGGTATGGTGTTTTCGGAGTGGGAGCCCAAATCACACCCGCAATGATGGGGGAAATGAGGGAAGGAGTCCCTGGACTTGGAGCAGATGCAGTAGAGCCTTCCAGGGTTTCAGAAACCACTGTGCAGGTTTCAGGCATAGACGAGCCGGATATTGTGAAGACAGACGGCAGTCATATTTATTTTTCCCCGCAGAGCTACAGGTACTGGTGGGGCAGGGAAAGTATTGCCCCGTATGAGGTTCAAACAAACATCCTGAAGGCGTTCCCTCCTGCAGACCTGAATGTCACGTCAGAGATTGGCAGGAACGGGGACATGCTTCTATACAATAATATACTGATAATCTTTTCAAGTGACAAGATATACGGTTATGATGTTTCAGACCCCGAAAATCCTGTGGAGTCCTGGAATGTTGAGATGAACAGCAGCCTGATGGGTGCAAGGTTATACCAGGACAAGATATACCTGATCACAAGGAAGTACATAGACCGCTACAACCCGTGCCCTATAGTGCCTGTCACAAGGAACGGGGTTCCTGTCACCATAGGGTGTGCAAGGATTTTCCACCCTGTAACCCCTGTCCAGACAGATGTCACCTACAATGCAATAGTCCTGGACCCTTCAGACGGGGAGGTTGAGGAGAGCGTTTCCTTCGTGGGCTCTTCATGGTCTTCCATAGTGTACATGTCAACCAATGCGATTTATGTCACCTATGTATACCAGGGGGATATTATAGAGATATTATCAGACTTCATAAGGAAAGACGCCTCGGATCTGGTTCCAGGCTATGTTATTGCAAGACTGGATGCAGTGAAGGGTTACAACATAAGCATGCAGGCCAAGATGACAGAGTTAATGGTTATACTGCAGGAGCACTTCAGTTCCCTGAGCAGTGACGAGCAGTTGAGGATACAGAACGAGCTTACGAACAGGATGATAAATTATACTGATGAACACAAAAGGGAGTTTGTGAAAACCGGAATAGCGAAAATCGGACTGGATATGGAGGTGCTGGGTTCGGGCTCTGTTCCGGGCACTACTCTGAACCAGTTCTCCCTTGATGAGTACCAGAACCACCTCAGGGTTGCCGTAACCGTTGGAGGTTTCTGGGGGTGGGGCAGCGAGGAAAGCGCGAATGACGTCTATGTCCTGGACAGTGACATGAATATAGTGGGCTCGGTTATGGACCTTGGCCTGACCGAAAGGATATACTCTGTCCGGTTCATACAGGACAAGGGGTATGTTGTCACCTTCAGGCAGATAGACCCGTTCTATGTTCTGGATTTATCAAGCCCCACAAACCCGCAGCTTAAAGGTGAGCTTAAAATACCAGGCTATTCATCTTATCTCCATCCGATAACAGCAGACAAGATTCTGGGCATAGGAAAGGAAGGTTCATATGTGAAGATATCCCTGTTCGATGTCTCTTCTCCGGAAAACCCGACAGAGAAGGCCAAGTACTCCCTGGAGGAATACTGGTCGGATGTCCTTAACACCCATCATGCATTCCTGCTTGATGCTGAACACAGTATATTCTTCCTTCCCGGAAGCATGGGCGGTTATGTGTTTTCCTACGAGAATGACAGCCTGTCCCTGGTGAAGGCAGTGAGCGATATCAGCGCGAAAAGGGCTGTGTACATAGATGATTACCTGTACATAATAGGGGACAACAAGGTTGTGGTCCTTGATGAGAATACCTGGGATAAGGTAAATGAATTGGAACTTTCTGGTTCACCTCCCGTTGGACCGGTTCTGGTGGAATGATTTCTTTTATTTAAACCAGAACAATAACTAATAACTATGGCAGAAATTCCAGCTGTTTGTTCAATTTGCGGCGGACTGGCAAAACCCGCCCACACATGCACTCTCTGCGGTGCACTTTGCTGCGGAAAATGCTTTAATTCTTCTTTGATGCTTTGCAGTGTCTGTGCCACCAGGGCTAAGCCAGGATAAACACCCACGGCTTTAGCTGTGATTTGAAACCATTATTGCAATTCACATATTATCAGTGCCATAATAGAAAGGAGGGGTAGCAGGGCCGTGCAAATTTCTCTGCATGGCCCTGCCGTTGGGGTTTGTGTAGAACATGTAGCATGAAGAAAATTTTAAGTTTTCACCCCATTTGTTACTATATAATGACAATAGCTTTATAAACTTAACGGTTCCTCATAAATGAGCTTATTTTGTATCTCAGCCTGTCGCTACCATGGGCTCTTACATATTCCAGAACCGCTCTCATGTTTTGTTCTCCTGGATCCAGTTTCGCATCAAGTGAGCTGTGGGCAACAACGTTTTCTATAGGTATATCATATCTCCTCATCAGATTGAGCACAAGCATGCCTACTTTTTCTCTTTGTTCACCTGTTATTAATTTTGCGTATGTTCCTTCCATCTCAATTCCCAACTTGTCCTGATTTTTATTGTGTACATGCCATGCTATATCCTCTTCATCCACAAGCCTTGTTATTTCACCTTTCTTGCTGACAACATAATGAGCACTTGCCTTGCTTTCTGGGTCCCTAAGCCAGGAAACGGCACCTTCAAATGAACCCTCTGTTGTGTGCAGAACTATATATCTTATTTCTCTGTCCTTTGCATCATTATAGTTTGGTGATGGCATATCAACAATATCAAGCTCAT
>JAUWZW010000048.1 GCA_030615165.1 Candidatus Aenigmatarchaeota archaeon | reverse complement strand
TGGCACGGTGTTATAATAGAGCTTTGCATCAGCATCATTACCGCTCTTGACTGAAACATGGCAGCCCCTCTTCCAGCATTCATTCCTAACTGCCATGGTAATCTTCTTGCAGCGCTCGTCAACATTCACATAAGAAAGGCTTAAAACCTCTCCAACAGTGGGCTTTGCCTTGAGCCTGCCAGAGGGCGCCCTGTAGACAAGAGGGCCGTATTTCAGGTCCATCAGCTTCTTCAGGATTTTCTGCTGCCTGGGCAGGAAGTCCTCAAGCCTGAATTTCTTCTTCTTCAGAATCATGCGCACAATCCCGGGGCCGAATTCCTTCTCAGCAAGCTTTACACCTGGGTTGGGCTTGAGGCCCATCCTCATGCTGTCGCAAATCTGTCTTGCAAGTTTTTCGTAATTCAGGGATGCCATGGAATCACATAAACATATTTAGTTGTTTCTAAATAAAACCTTTCACAATGTGTTAAAAATATTATCAGTCCTTATAAGCCAGTTCCTTTACCAGATTCCTGTAACCGCTTATTTGCAGTTTTGTCAGCTGATGGTGCAGCCTCAAACCAACCAGCCTGCTCGAATAAATTGGTTCCTCTTCAATCACATTGTCAATCTCGTTTTCAATATGCGCCAGATTTGAGGCCCATCTGCCTTTAATGAATTTTTCCCTTATTCCGTTTCTGTTTGCATGGAACGCGATCCTGACCACCCTTAATGCCAGTTTATCGTCAAATAACTCGTGCTTGTACGCATTCAAATAATCCATGAATGATGACATATCACCTTTTGCATCTTTTGCATATTTTCTCATTTTATCAATATCCTCCTGGCGATAGCCGTATGCTTCCATGTCGCTTGTGACATTGTTTCTTATGGTGGTGTTTTTATCCTCACTAAGATGATCCAGGCTCCCATCACAATATTCGTAGTCATATCTTACCCTCAAATCAGTTGCAAGCTCGAAACAGGGCAGCAGCATCCTGTCCAGTATGACAACAGCATTGTCATAACCATTACCCAGCGTTTTTCTTATTATTCCTTCCCTCAAATGGAGGACTTCATCCCGCGCTCCAGGGAATTCGTCCACTGCATCCTCTTCGCCCGGCCAGAGCAGCACCTGGGAATTGAACACGTCTGTATGGTATGTCTCATTAAGATACTTGACAGCCTTTCCTGTTTCAATGGCTATTTTCCTTGTTATCAGATAGAACCAGGCCCTGCGGGAAAGCTTCTCTGGTGTTTTCTTCAGGCTTTCAATTTTGCCGAAGCCCGCTTCGTTTTTGATGTCGCCCAGGGTTATGTTCCCGATGTACTGCTCAAAAAGCTTTGCATCGCTACTGTCAAAATAAGCACCGTCACGCTCATCCTCCAATAAATTAAGACGGTAGCCTATATTTTTTGCCTGGCTGGACTGCGGCAGAGCATGCTTCAATGCAAAAAGGGATGAAATTATAAAACCCTCCCTTGACCTTTCCATGTTATCGGTGAGGGGATACTCGGTCATGAGCGCCATTACCAGCCTGTCAATATTTTCCTTGCGTGTTTCGTGTCTTACTCCAAGCCGCTCCAGGCGGTCTTCAGGCCAGCTGCTAATCTGGCTCCTGAAAAATTCTTTATCATCGAGTATCTGGCTGCGTTCTGTCTGCCTTTCATCCTGAGAATACCTGATACCCGATTCATACCAAAACACCCTGTCCCAGAGCGCATCAAGATGCTCCATCACCTGCGATTTCTTATAATCCTCCATCAGGTTCAGGTCGCTTGCCTGTGCAATCATTGTCCATTTCTTAAAAGCCATTCTGGGGGCATACTTTAATGCTGCCCCGCCGCCGAGCATGCCAGTAAGTACCACGAAAGGTGTTGCCACGGTTTCTAATCCTGAGAAACCCGGAAGACCCAAGTAGCTTGACAGGTAACCGGACGATGTTATTGCAGCGGTATAAATAGTGGCCTTGGGGCTTTTTTTGATCAACACCCCGCCGGTTTTGGAAAGAATGTCATGTACACTGGCAAGCCTCCAGAAGTCCTTGGATGGCTTTGCGTCTGGATTTTTCTTCTTTTTCATGCCAGGTACTTTCTTCTTTTTCATGCTCTCTACTCCTTGAAATTGTTAAATAATAAGAGAATAAACTTTTTAACCCCTTTCCCTGCCTGGCTGCATAATATATTTAAACAAATCCCCAATACAACCTTATGGAAAAGGACAAACCAGGTAAACCAGCCAAGGCCCTCATAAGCAGCTATGACGTGATAGGGGACATAGCCATAGTTGATATACCTAAAGGCAAAGAAATGGGGGCAAAGGAGATAGCGCAGTCAATCATGGATATGCATCCCCACATCAAGACCGTGCTTGAGAAGAAGAGCAACCGGTTCGGGGAGTTCAGGCTGCGCGAGCTGAAACCAATCATAGGCAAGGAAAAGGTTACAGAGCACCATGAAAGCGGATGCAGGTTCAGGCTGGATGTGACCAAGGCCTATTTCTCACCCAGGGAAGGCACGGAGCGGGAGAGGATTGCAGAACAGGTCAAGCCCAGGGAGACCGTGCTTGTCATGTTTGCAGGCATAGGGCCCTTTGCGATTGTAATAGGGAAAAAGCAGCCAAAGGTCAGGAAGATATATGCGGTTGAGATAAACCAGGATGCTGTCAGGTATATGAAGGAGAACATAAGGCTCAACAGGCTGACATATGTTGTGGAGCCCGTGCCGGGAGATGCCAAGGATGTGTGCAGGAAGCTTTACGGCAAGTGCAACAGGGTGATTATGCCCCTTCCGCATGAAGGGAGGAAGTTCCTGGAAACAGCTATAAAGTGCCTGAAGCCGAAGGGTATTGTGCATTTTTACTACATAGGGCCCGAGGAAAGCATGTTCAAGATGGCGCAGGACATCATAAAGATGGAGTGCGGGAAGCTGGGCAGGAAATTCAGGATACTCAAGCAGAAAAAGGTCCTGCCATACGGACCGAGGATGTACAAGATATGTGTTGATTTCAGGGTGGAATAAATGGAAGTTGAAGGGAAATTCATGAAGAGGGCAATAGAGCTTGCCAAAGAAGCTGCCAGGGAAGGGGATTATGCAGTCGGGGCAGTAGTAGTAAAAGACAACCATATCATTTCAGAAGGGCGTGATACCTTAAAATCTATTAATGACCCTGTAAACGGGCATGCAGAGATTGATGCTATCAGGAAAGCGTGTAGTAAATTAGACCAGCCCTATCTTGAAGGGTGTATCTTATACTCTACACACGAACCATGCCCTATGTGCGCTTCTGCCGCTGTCTGGGCTAAGATGAAAGGCATTGTTTTCGGGACAACAATTCAGGATGCAAAAAACAAGGCAAGCAAAAAATTCTCATGGAGGCAGATTGACATACCTTGCAGGAAAATACTGGAAAGGGGCGAACCAAAACTGGAACTGATTGAAGGTTTCATGAGGGAAGATTGTGTCAAGCTGTTTGAGTTGTGCAGGTGATTAAATGCCAATGAAAGTAGCTGTTCTTTTCTCAGGAGGGAAGGACTCAAATTTCACGACTTATGAGTGTTTGAGAAAGGGGTATGACGTCAAATACCTGGTCACCATGATTCCTGAGAATCCGCATTCCTATATGTTCCACCACCCGAATGTCCACCTGGCAGTGCTGCAGGCAAAATCCGTGGGGATTGAGATAATCACAAAGGAGACAAAGGGAGAGAAGGAAAAGGAACTGGAGGATTTGAGGAAGGCTATAAGCAAGGTGAAGTATGAGGTTGACGGGATTGTTGCCGGGGGACTGGCAAGCAAGTACCAGATTGACAGGGTTGGGAAAATCTGCCAGGGCATGGAGCTGAAGGTTATAACACCCATATGGGGTGTAGACCCTGGGAAATACTGGAAACTTCTTCTTGCTGCTGGTTTTGAGATAATAATAAGCTCTGTATCATGTGAAGGTCTGGGCAAGGCATGGCTGGGAAGAAAGATTGACAGGAAGGCCCTGAAGGAACTGAAAACCCGCAGTGAGAAATACGGCTTTAACCTTGCAGGAGAGGGCGGGGGCTTTGAGACCCTTGTAACAGACAGTCCTGTATTCAGGAAAAAGCTCATAATCCTTGATGTTGAGAAGATATGGAAAAAGGACTGGGGAATCTACCTTGTCAGGGATGCTATGCTCTGTGATAAGAAAAGGCTCGCCGAACTCAGGAAATCCTATAAGGAGAGGAAAAGGGAAATCCGCAGGAGGCTCAGGGACTTCAGAAAGCTCTGGCGGAAATCGGACAGGGTAGTTTTCGCAGAACTGTGCTTCTGCATATGCACGCCGCAGTCCAGGGCAGTTAACTGCGACAGGGCTGTAAACAGGATGGCCAGGAAGGGAACCCTATTCAGGGGAGGCAGGAAAGAGATAGAAAGGGGGCTTGCCGGTGTAAGATTCCACAGGAACAAGGCAAGATGGATTGTCAGGGCAAGGAAGCTCTTCACAATGAAAGGCAAACTGAATGTGAAGGGAGGGATTGACCCGGACAATATTGCCGGCACAAGGGAATGGCTTGTCAGGAATGTAAAGGGCCTGGGTTACAAAGAAGCCTCCCATTTCCTCAGAAATATCGGTTTCGGCCAGGATATTGCCATACTGGACAGGCACATAATGAATAACCTGAAGAGGCTCGGGGTTATAGATTCCATACCAAATTCCATGGGTACAAAGAGGTACAAGGAAATAAGGGACAGGATGCACAAATTCGCCAAGGCCATCGGCATCCCCCTGGGGGATCTCGACCTCTTGTTCTGGTCCCAGGAAACCGGTCACGTTTTTAAGTGAGCCCAGAAAACATTTTAACCTTTTATTCCAGTTTATAGAATAATTAATTGATGAAAACGCTTGTTGTTGCGCTTGGAGGGAATGCATTTCTGAAACCCGGGCAGAAGGGAACAGCCAGGGAGCAGATGAAGAATATAGAGAATGTAATGGAACATGTTGTCGGGTTATTAAAAAAGGGATACAGGCTTGTTCTCACGTTTGGGAATGGGCCGCAGGTTGGCAACATACTTCTTCAGCAGGAGAAGGCAAGCATGTTCGTGCCTAAAATGCCACTTTATGTTTGTGTTGCTGAAAGCCAGGGCATGATGGGATATATGATTCAGGAAACCCTTTACAACAAGCTGCACAAGCACAGGATAGATATTCCTGTGATAACATTTGTCACCCAGGTTGTTGTGGACAGGAAGGACCCTGCGTTCAGAAAACCCTCAAAACCAATAGGCCCGTTCTACCGCTCAAAGGCAGGTCTTCCAAGAGACTGGAGCCTTGTAAAAACATCCAGAGGATTTAGAAGGCTCGTCCCTTCACCAGAGCCGAAGAAGATTGTTGAGGCAGAGGCGATCAGGGAAACAATAAGAAGGGCGATAGTGATAGTATGCGGTGGGGGAGGAATTCCTGTTATAAAGAAAAAAGGATTGGTTGGTGTTGATGCTGTGATAGACAAAGACCTGAGTGCAGAGCTTTTGGCAGGGGTTGTGAATGCAGAGATGCTCATCATGCTCACGGATGTTGATGCTGTTTATCTGAATTACGGAAAAAAAGGCGCTAAGCGGGTAAGGAAAATGAATATCAGGGAGGCGAAACAATATTTAAAGGAGGGCCAGTTCCCCCCGGGCTCAATGGGTCCCAAGATAGAGGCCTCAATAAGATTCCTCCAGGCCAGGGGCAAGAGGGTTGTGATAACAGACTTTGATTCACTGGAGAAAGCCCTGGCCGGCAGGGCCGGGACCGTTGTGGTGAGAAAATGAAAAAGGATTTTCTCTCAATAAGGGATTTGGGCAAAAACGAAATCATGGCAATCTTCAGAATGACGGACAGGCTGAAGGGCAAGAGGAAAAACATCCTGAAAGGGAAGAATTTAATCCTGCTGTTTTCCAAGCCGAGCACCAGGACAAGGGTTTCTTTCGAGGTTGCAATCAACCAGCTCGGTGGGAATGCAATATATCTTGACATGACAACAAGCCAGCTTGGAAGGGGTGAAACAATTTCAGATACAGCAAAGGTGCTGAGCAGGTATGTTGACGGGATAATAGCAAGATTGTTTTCTCACAAGGATATGCTGGAACTGGCTGAAAATTCCAGCATACCGGTGATCAATGCCCTGGATGACTTGCTCCATCCCTGCCAGGCCTTGAGTGATATGTACACCATAAAGAAAAAGCTCGGTGGGCTTGGAGGACTCAAACTGGTTTTTCTTGGAGACGGGGGGAGCAATGTCTGCCATTCCCTGATGTATGCATGCTCCAACCTGGGAATAAACATGGTTGTTTCATGCCCGAAGAGGTATTCCCCTGACAGGAATATCCTGAGGGAGACAAAGGCAAGGATTGTTCCAGACCCGAAGGAGGCTGTCAGGGGGGCTGACATATTATACAC
>JAUWZW010000025.1 GCA_030615165.1 Candidatus Aenigmatarchaeota archaeon | reverse complement strand
CAAATCAAATCGGTTCCCCTCGGTTTGTAGCTCAAATCCACATAACTCATACTATTATTTTAGTGTGCTGCCATATTATATAAAACAAGGTTTTTTGATGACAGAAATCACATTCCTTGGGGGCGCAAGAGAAGTAGGAAGGATGGGAATACTTGTCAATTCAGGAAGAGAGAGATTCCTTCTTGATTATGGCGTGAATGTTGAAAATATGGATGTGCCGCTGCAACCGAAAATGCCCATAGACGCATTGCTCCTGAGCCATGCACACCTCGACCATAGCGGCAATATTCCGTCTCTGTACAAACTCGGATGGAACGGTTCTGTCTATGCAACCCCGACAACATTTGAACTCTGCTCCCTGCTACTCAGGGATTCCCTGAAGGTTCAGGAAAGGAAGGGATTAACACCCAAATACCTCATGCATGATTTGGCAAAGATGGAGAGGATGAAGAAGAACACGGTTTTCAGAAAGACGGTCAACTTCAAATCAGCCAATGTGGAGTTCTATGATGCAGGGCATGTTCCCGGCTCAGCTTCCATACTTTTGGAAACCAATGGCAAGAGAATCCTCTACACAGGGGATATAAAGTTTATCAATACAGAACTGATGAAAGCTGCAGATACAAACCTTGGTGACATAGACGTTGTGATTTGCGAATCAACCTATTCCTACAAGAATCATCCAAATAGAAAAGAGCTGGCGGATTCCCTAAAGGAAAAAATCCAGCACACTATCTATAACAACGGGATTGCTATCCTGCCCTGTTTCGCAATAGGAAGAACACAGGAGATGCTTTCAATTGTTTCTGATTTGGGATTCCCCGTGTTTATGGACGGGATGGGTATAGAAGCAACAAGGAGGGTTTTATTACATCCGGAATCTGTCAGGAATCACAAAAAGCTGAGAAAGGCATTCAAGAGGGCAAGGAAGATAAGGAGAGGCACGCAGAGAAAGAACGTTATTGCAAATCCCTGCATAGTCATAACAACATCGGGCATGCTTAACGGAGGGCCAGTCGGATTTTACATAAAGAAGCTCCATGAAAGGGAGAACTGTACACTGACACTTTCGGGCTTTCAGATACCCGGAACCGTTGGCAGACATCTGCTGGATACAGGCAGGTATGTAAATGAAGGGCTTGATGTCAAACCGAAGATGAAGGTTGAATTCATGGATTTGAGCGCACATTGTGGCAGGGACGGGATAATAAATTTCCTGAAGAAGGTCAACCCGGAAAAGACATTTCTTGTGCACGGCGAGAGGGTAGAGGAGTTTGCAAGAGAGCTCAAGGGAATGGGTTTTGATGCTTATGCACCTAGGAACGGGGAAAAGCTCAGGGTTTAAAGAGGACCAACGTGACGGACTTGATTGAGATAGATGGTAGTGCTTTAGAAGGGGGAGGTGCAATACTCCGAGTAGCCTCGGCTCTATCGGCAGTTACTGGTAAACCAATCCACATTTTTAATATAAGAAGAGTAAGAAAGCGGCCAGGACTCAGAATGCAACATCTAGAAGGTCTGAAGGCAGTGGCAGAACTCTGTAACGGGAAATTAAAGGGAGCAAAACTTGACTCCACAGAGATTTGGTTTTATCCAAAAAAGATTCAAGCAAAGGAACTAAGTATTTCTATTTTAACAGCAGGCTCCACGGGTTTGATATTTCAGATACTAAAACTCCCTGTCTCTCAGGCAGAAGGTGAAGTAAAAATAAATATTAAAGGAGGAGCGGTTTTTGGCAAATTTGCCCCACCACTCCTTTCATCAAAAAACATTCTGCTCCCTGTTCTGGAAAAAATAGGTTACAGAGCAGAAATAAATATCTTAAAACATGGTTTTTATCCTGTTGGCGGAAGTTCAGTAAAAATAACAGTCCGGCCTTGCAAAGAATTCAAGCCTTTGGTTTTAACAGAGAGAGGAGAGATAGAATCTATTGAAGGAATTTCTATAGCAAGCAAATATTTGGAGAAAGCAAAAGTAGCTGAAAGACAGGCTAAAACTGTAAAGGAGATTTTAGAAAATAGCGGCTTTAGCCCAAAGATAAAAACAGGGTATGTAGATGCAAAATGTCCTGGTTCTGGGATTGTTTTGTGGGCTAAAACATCCTTAGGCTGTATTTTGGGTTCTGATTCTATTGGTGAAAGGGGGAAGCCAAGTGAAAAAATCGGAAAGGAAGTTGCACAGGACTTATTAAAAACTATTGCTTCAGAAGCAACTGTTGATAAACATATCTCGGACCAGGTTCTGATTTTCCTCGCCATGACAAAAGGCAAATCTATTATAGTCGCACCAGAACTAACCAACCATGCAAAAACAAATATATGGGTAATCGAGAAATTCCTGGGCAAAAGATTCTCCACAGAAGAAATCAGCGGCGGCGTGAAGATTTCCTGCTCCGGCTCTTAGGGGGTTTGACGGTCTTCACAGATCGAACGAGACCGGCTTTTGAAGTCTTTCTCTTCCATACAATCTTTCCCTGCATCCTTATTTCCAGAACCCTGTGCATGGGGATGAATATCTCAAATCCCTTCTCATCCTTATACATGAAATTTGATTTTTTTATCTCTGTTATCTGTTCAGAATTTATAACCCTTTTGTTACTAGGGACGCCCCTGTGCAGTATAACAATTTCACAGCCCTTTAGTTTTCCGGTCCATTTCAACTTATTCAATAAATCTCTTGCCAGTGTCATGATAGTCCCTAAAACCGGAGACAGTATACAGACCGCATACGCGGTCATGACCCTCCTGATGGACCAGTCGGGATTCGAACCCGAGGCTTGTGGGAAGCAAAGCTTCTCTCCACCATGCCTTCACCCTGGAATTCTCCAGAAAGGTGGCGATCTACCACTGATCTACTGGCCCTTACCTATAATATTTTTTACCAGTTTTTTAATTCTTTCGTTGCGTATATGACTCATGCATTTTTCATCCCAGAAACCATTTAGCGGCTTCTTGAAGTTGCCTTTGCTGTGATAACCATACGCCTGCATTATCCTCTCAGCATTGTCAATATCATTTACGAAAACTGCTTCTGGGGTTTTGCCTTCATTGTATTCCCTCCAAAGCGATATTATCTCTTGTGCAACTGATACATCTAAGTGAGATAACAGTTTTTTCAATACATTTTCTTCCAGTTGCGACTTTTCAGCTCTAGTCATTGTACCCTTCTCTTCCCAATTCTCTTTTGTTATTATGTCGCCTGTCTCAGCTTCAGCAATGTCATGAATCAATGCCATCTTTATTGCCTTCTCTTTGTCTATACCCCTTTCCGGCATAACCATGCACATAAGAGCCATCATGAAGCTGTGGTCTGCCACACTTTCGGGGTTGCTGACACCACGTTCAACCCAGCCGGTTCGCTTGACATCCTTGAGCTTAATTACCTTACTGTAGAATTTCAGTATGTCCATACTACCCCCTTAAACTAATGAGATATACTGATATTAATATCACTCCACCACCCACCATCTGAACCAGGGAAAGTGTCTGGCCAAGCCAAAGGAAGGACAAGATAGCTCCTGCTATTGTCTGCACAACAAGTGCGGATGCCAAAACCCATGGCTTAAGTTTTTTCAGTGAGAAAAGCCAAAGGGGCAGGCCTGTCACATTGAAGAGCAGTGATGCCACAAGTATAAGAAATATGTAATATATGCCTATGTTAAATGCTGTCACAGGCAGGAAAAGGAGTGAGAGCACCACAAAAACCGGCAGTCCCAACAGGCTGAAGCCCAGGTTAAGTTTCATCGGATTCGCTGTTTTCATCATTCTTGCTGAGAGTATATAGCTATGTGAAAGGAAGATAAGCGCAGCAAGTATGAGCAGGTCGCCAAAAAGCACAGATTCAAATATTTTAGCTGCACCCCCTGTGGTTAGAAGGAAAGCCCCAAATATTAAAGAGCCAATAAGAAATAGCTTACTCTTTCTTATGCTTTCCTTGAGTAGCAGCACGCTCCACGCAAAAACAAAAGCGGGCTCAAGCTGCACAAGGAAAACCGATTTTATGGCCAATGTCATGCTGACGCCGAATGTGAGAAGAAGCCCCCCAATTATGGCCCTCTCAAGGAATACCATGACAAAATCACTTTTGTTATCGGATACTATACCTTTCAGGCCATAGCCACTGAAAAAGAACGATATTATGAAAAGGAACGGTATGGCGAACAGTGTTGATATTGTTGCATATAAAAACGGATGCACGGTCTTTGTTACAAAGGACATGATAACTATTGAAAACCCTATGAAGATTCCTGATATAATACCCAATGCTACATCCTTGCCGCTCACATAAATCAATGGGCCGGGCAGGATTTCCATTTCCCCGATTGCTTTTGTAAATCGTTTCTTTGGGGTGACCCTTAGGCCTTTCTTTTTGAAAGAAAGGCATCAGGTATTGAACCTGCGACCTCTGCCTTGTATTTGCCGACATGCGGCGAAACCACACATCTAGGGCAGCGTCATACCACTAGACCACCGGCCCGTGCGACCGCCGGGAATTGAACCCGGGTTACAAGCTTTATCCGCTTTCGCTTGGGAAGCTTCCACCATTAAGTTCGTGTCTTACCACTGGACTACGGTCGCATGATTATTTGATTGTATTTATAAAAAATAGTTTTTATAACTTAAAACTCAATCCTTTTTCTTTTCCAGTTCCTTAAGCCTCGCCTTTATATCCACCATCTCTTTTCCATAGGAGGACAGTATCTTGTCAAGCGTTTTCTTTGTTATCCTTCTTTTGAAATACTCAACCTGGGCAACCTTTATTGAGGTCTTCACCTTGTCCGTCTTGCGCTTCAGCTTTCCTATTTCCTTTTGTTTGCTCTCCCTTTTTTTGAACACAACGAGAAACCTCTGACCGGTGAGGTTAAGGAAAAACACCCACAAACCCAGTATTGTTACCAAAACAATCAGTGTTACAGCTTCTGGAAAAATAAACATTGCTATGGGGTTATCAAGATAACGGATTACATGCAAATAGGTCAGATATACGGGAATAAGTCCAACCAGAGCAGTTACCGCAAAAACAACAAGCCTGGACTTTAGGGGTTCCATATTATTTACTTGTTGCCTTTAATTAAAAAACGCTGGGAGGGGGATTTGAACCCCCGCGGGCTTTCGCCCACAGGTTTAGCAAACCTGCGCACCCCTTTAAGTTTTCCGCGAACGCTTTTGAGGAAGCGTCAGCTCCTGTAAAAGGGTTCTGCGCCTTAAACCGCTCGGCCTTTGGGTCTTGAAAAATCAAGAAATCCCAGCATTGTTTTTCCCAGCATTAAACGTTTATAAATCTTTCTTTTATATTAATCTTATAAACTGGGTTTTTATAATTAAAGGAGTGGTGATATGGCCATAAGGATTGCTTCGGTTTCTGGGACATGGGCTAAAGATGTCTTTACAGACAAGGGTCAATACTGCGGAAAGATTGAGGATGTTGAGTGTGATTTGAAGAGATTCAAACTCAGGTCGCTCATAGTGAAGGCGATAAAGGGCTCCTACATATCCAAGATGCTGGGGGACAAGAAAGGGCTGATAATTCCATTCACAATGGTGGAGGCAATCGGCGACATAGTGATAATAAAGCACATCTCAACACCGATTGGTGAAGAAACAACAGAGTTGCCAAAAGAAGCAGAAGAAACGGCTAAAGAGGGAGCACCTGCGGAATAGATTTTGACAAAACCCTCGGCTTTCCTTTCTTAACCAAGACCATATCCTCTATTCTGAAACCACCAACTCCCTTTATGTAAACTCCAGGTTCTACTGTCAAAACCATACCTGCTTTTAACTCACCCTTTATTCTCTCATGAACATGCAAACCAACACCATGCCCAATACCGTGCCTGACCTTATAGCCTTTCCTCTTCATTAATTTTTTGTACTCTCCCTGCAAATCCTTAAACTCAACACCAGGCTTTATTTTCTTTATAATCTCTTTCTGGATTTTCAGAATATGTCTGTATATTCTTTTGATTCTTTTATTATCTGGAATGCACATCCTTGTTATATCAGAACAGTATCCCCTGTACCTTACACCCAAATCAATAATCAGGGGCTTGTTTTCCCTTATGATTTTCTTCCCAGGCTTATGGTGTATTGCAGTGCTGCCCAGGGCAACAATTGGCTTGAATGCAGGCTTGGTGCCAAGCTTGTGGATTCTATGCCTTATTTCCCTTGCAACATCCTGCTCGCTTCTGCCGAACGGGTTGCCCAACTCCCTAAAAACCTTCCCTGTTATCTTCACTGCCTTTTCTATTATCATGATTTGAGCAGGGGTCTTGACTTTGGTGATTGGCGCCCTCTTTTTCATAATTATTATTAATTATTTACCTAATCTATAAACATGAAGACCATAAAACTCATTGAAGCCATGAAGGATTTGAAGGGAACAGTAATATCACTGATTAAAAGAGGGGCTGTGTTTATTTACCCGACAGACACCATTTATGGTCTGGGATGCAATGCAGAGGTTGCAGAATCTGTATGGAAAATCAGGGCAATAAAAGGAACCCAGCATCCGTTTTCTGTTATAGCTCCTTCAAGGGAATGGATAGAAGAAAACCTTGTTGTGAAACACTCGGAATACCTTGAAAAGCTTCCGGGTCCATACACACTGGTTCTGGAGAAGAAGAAACCAATTCTTAAAGAGACAAGCAGGCTGAATACGTTGGGCGTCAGGATACCAAACCATCCATTCACAAAGATAATCCAGGAGGCCGGGGTTCCCTTCATAACAACATCTGTAAACCCATCTGGGAAAGAACCCGTTAAACAGGTATCTGAAATCCCGGAGGAAATTGCAAACAGAATCGATATTGCAATAGATGCAGGAGTTCTGAACAATCCATCTTCTACTGTTTTTGATTTAACAGAGGATGAACCCAAAAAGCTCAGGTAGGGGTTATCTTGCTTCGTGCTTTATACCATCCGTATACGGCTTGCAAACTATTTCCTGAATAGCCAAATCAAAAAATTTGATGCTATAGGTTGATTTGATTACCATGCAGGTATCCGACCCCCTTGATGTCCCTGCTATAGTCATTACTTTTTCTCCAGCAGGAATCAGGCCAGCATCTGCTGCCATTAGTGATATATCCACACCAACTTTAACACCTTCACCCAGCACTCTCAAGGTATCGCCCATAAGAACTGCAGGGCCGGCACCGCCCCACCTTGCTTTAATGGCCCTCTCAACACCTGCAAATGAATAGATTCCCCTGTGTGTCTTAACACCCAGCTTTTCTAATTGGGGTAAATTTCTATTCCATTCATCTATATTTTCTTGCTGTGTTGATGCTGCAACAGTGACTGCTACAACTTGAATATCCAAATCCTTGAATTTCTCAGCAACCTTTAATGCGGTCAAGCCTCTGTGAGAGGCAACAACAACATACTTGACATCCCCTTCTTTGGCTCTGTCATAAGCAGCATTTATAGTATCCTCTATGTTTTTCTCCCCAACCTGCTCAAAATAGGTTATTTTCCTTTCCTTCATCTGACCACCTTATGATTACATTTGCCGTCTTATTTAAAAATATAAACGCCGGGAGCAGGATTTGAACCTACACGGGCCGAAGCCCACCCGCTATCTTTTTTTCAAAAACTCAAGGCGGGCGCGTTGAACCAGATTCCGCCATCCCGGCTTTTCAATAAAAAATTAGTGCAGCATTCTTTAAAGCCTTTTCCTGTGCTTAAACCCGGCCTTCTTTGCATTGTCAAGGGGCCATGCATCCTCAATCAGCATGTCAGGAATGCCTTTATCCAACACGGGATAAGCCAATCTGCATTTACCACAAACAAGGAACATACCCTTTAACCCCACATCACCCTTGCACTTTGGACATGCTATTATGTTCAGCAACTCCTTGTTCATACTATCTTCCTGCTCTTTTCTGCTGTCTGAAATACCATTTTATTATCTTATCAAATTCATCTTTTGTGAATTCCGGCCACAAGGTATCAGAAAAATATATCTCTGCATAGGCTGACTGATAGAGCATGAAATTGCTTAATCTGTGTTGTTTCCCTGTTCTTATTACAAGGTCAAGGGGCTCCCTTACGAGTAAAAACCTGTCCATGGCACCTATGGGTTTCCCTGCAACCTTTTTAATTGCATTTGTTATTTCGAATTTGCTTCCGTATGCGAGCAGTATGTTCAGGATATGCCTTGAGTAGTGCTTGGTTGAATTAACAAGCTCTTGTACAATATCCTTTACATCAGGCTTCCAGATACCATCATCCCCCAAAATTCTCACTTGAACACCATTATTTTTAATTATCGGATCATTCAGTATTCTCTTAAATTCATTCTTGTAAATCTTCCAAAGTTCCTGAACTTCCCTTTTTGACCTCGCAAGGTTTTCAGTGGATAAAGCAAAAATAGAAATCTTTTTAATTTGAGGGCACTCTAAACACCAGTTAGTGAATTCTCTGATTTTCTTTACCCCATCCCAATGACCCTTCCAGGAAGGCTTGCCATGCTTAATAGCATACCTCCTGTTTCCATCTGGGATGAGCCCTATATGGATTTCCTTTCCCTTGGGTTTTGAATCATCTGTCATTTTATACCTCCTTGCTTTATTCAACCATTTCTTCCAATCGCTCTACCCTTTTCTGAATGGGCGGATGAGTACTGAACAAACCCGTGAACCAGTTCCTGTGGAACGGGTTTACTATCCACATGTGCGATGTTGCGGACGACCCCTTTAAAGGATGCTTCTCTACAAATTCCGATATCCTCCTCAGGGCAGATGCCAAACCCCTTGGATTTTTGCTCAGCAGGACACCTGTCCTGTCAGCCCTGTATTCCCCTGCCCTTGAGATAGCCATCCTTACCAGCAGGGCAGCGATTGGGGCAAATATTATTATCAATATCAAACCAATGATACTCCCTTCACCCCTTCTACCACCAGCTCCCATAAACAGCGACCAGTAGCCTATCTGAGCCAGAAATGCAATCGCACCGGCAATGGTTGCTGCAAGGGTTGAGACCAGTATATCCCTGTTCTTTATGTGACCGAGTTCATGGGCAAGAACACCCTCAATCTCATCTTTATCCAAATCCAGCAGACCTTCTGTAACAACAACTGCTGCATTCTTTGGGTTCCTGCCTGTTGCGAAGGCGTTCGGAGCCTTTGTCCTGACTTCGTAAACCCTTGGTTTTGGAATCTTTGCCTCCAATGCGAGCCTTTCAACCATCTCATTCAAATCATCCCTTTCACTCGGTTCTGCCTTGTACATCTTTAACACAATCCTGTCAGAGTACCAGTATGAAGCAAGGTTTATTATAATTGCAAACGCAAGGGCTATCCCCATTCCCCAGATTCCACCGATTAAGAAACCAATAACTAAGAGAATCCCTGTCAAGGTCCCCAGAAGCATGACTGTATTGAACATATTGACACCATAAACGCATTCTGTTAATAATATTTATATATTTTAGCTTAAATTACTGGTTAAGCTTTAATCGAGCAATGATTTTCTCCTCAATTCCCTTGCAATCTCTTCAGCAACCCTTTCTGCTTTTTTACCTGTTGTATCAATCTCTAGGACATTTTTGCCATGCTCCAGCGCTTCGGTTTTGCAAACCTCCATTATCTCTGCCTCTATATTTTCCCCAATCTTCTCCCTGCTCCAGCCCTTTGCCTTCATTCTCTTCCTCAGCTCTCCTGGATTTGTCCGCAGGATTACAACAAAATCACAGGGCATCTCATGCGCATAGTGGGATTCCAGAATTAGATTCTTGTTGACTTTTGCTATTTTCTCGATTTCTTTTTTTACCCTTCCGATATCAACTATTTTACATTTCCTTTTTCTATCATAACCAGAATATAAAGACATGTCTTCAGCCAGTTTATTTAATTCTATCAGTTTCCAGCCAAGCCTTTTTGCAAGCTCTTTTGCAACCTTTGTCTTGCCCGTTCCAGGGGTTCCTGAAATAGCAATTATGGTCATACATCTCGCCTCGCAACTTTTACGGAGACATAGGCGAAGCCTATGTCAACCCTCTATTGATTAACTTTAAATAACCAAGATATAAGAGATTTTTATGGCTGGAAAAGAAAACAGCGAGCTGCAGATATGGACAGAGAAATACAGGCCCAAGACCTTGGACGATGTGATAAACCAGAAGCATGTTGTTGAGCGCCTCAAGGCATGGATGAAAAAGGGCTCGATACCAAACATGCTTTTTGCTGGTTCAGCAGGAGTCGGGAAGACTTGCTGCGCAATAGCCATCGCAAGGGAACTTTTTGGTGAGCACTGGAGGGAGAACTTCCAGGAGTTAAATGCCAGCGATGACAGGGGAATCAATGTTGTCAGGGGAAGGATAAAGGACTTTGCAAAGATGAAGCCCCTGGGAGCGGATTTCAAGATAGTTTTTCTTGATGAATCCGACAGCCTGACACCTGAAGCCCAGCAAGCCCTGAGAAGGACAATGGAAAGTTTTGCAGGTACTACCCGTTTTATTTTAAGTGCGAATTTTTCGAATCGTCTGATTGAGCCAATCCAGAGCAGAACAGTGGTTTTCAGACTCAAAAAGCTGACAAAGGAGCATGTTGCAGAGTATATTAACAGGATAGCAAAGGGGGAGAACCTTGACATATCCAAGGATGCGCTGGATGCCATATATGAGATTTCCGAGGGGGATTTGAGGAGGGCGACAAACCTCTTGCAGGCATCTGCTGCTCTAGGCAAGATAACAAAAGAAACGGTTCATGATGTTGCGTCACAGGCAAGACCGGATGATGTGAAGGAAATGCTGAATCTTGCTTTAACAGGCAAATTTGGTGAGGCAAGGAAGAAGCTTTATGACATGCTTATAACCCAGGGCCTGAGCGGGGATGATATTATCAGGGCAGTTCACAAAGAGGTTTTCAATCTCGACATACAAGAAAAGGCGAAACTGGAACTTGTTGAGAAGATAGGGGAGACAGAGTATAAACTCAATATGGGGGGAACTCCAGAAGTTCAGCTGCAGGCTTTGCTGGCACAGTTCATGAAATTCAAGGGAAAGGCGTAGCTTTTATTTATAATAGATAATAATTAAAATCAACACAAAAGCAAGGGATATGATATGCGCTTAATTTTTTTGGGGCCACCAGCAGTCGGGAAAGGAACACATGCAGGGGATGCTGCCAAGCACTACGGCATACCCAAGATATCAACAGGCGACATACTCAGGGAGGAGGCAAAAAAGGAAACAGAGCTGGGAAGGAAGGTCAAGGAAATCATAGAACGCGGAGAGCTCGTGCCCGATGAAGTGGTGATAGAGATACTGAAGGAGAGAATAGCACAGGGCGACTGCAAGAAGGGGTTTATCCTTGATGGCTTCCCCAGGACCATAGAGCAGGCAGAAGCACTGGATAAGATAACAAAGACAGACTTTGTGGTTAATTTCCAAACCTCGCATGAAACCCTGATGGCAAGGATGACAAACAGACTCACATGCAAAAAATGCGAGGCAATATTCAACACGCTTTTTGTGAAGCCCAAGAAGGAAGGCGTGTGCGACTACTGCGGCGGGGAGCTCTACCAAAGGGAGGACCAGAAGCCGGATGTTGTCGAAAAGAGATTGGAGGTTTATAGAAAGGAAACAGAACCATTGATTGATTATTACAGAAAGAAAGAATTACTTGTTGACTTCAATGCAGAGGGGCCAAAGGCTGTTGTTTCAAAGAGATTGTTTAAGCTCTTGGACGATAAACTACCAAAGGAGGTTTGATGTATGAGGGGAAGACTGGTTGTTATAGAGGGGATAGATGGTGCAGGTACAGAGACACAGTCAAAGCTGCTCCTGGATTATCTGAAAGAGAAGGGCATCCCAGCAGAGAGAATCCGCTATCCAGACTATTCCAAACCCATAGGGAAACTAATACATGAGTATCTGCACAATAAATTCGACTTTCCGCCAGATGTGCAGGCAATACTTTATGCAGCAGATATGATAAAGGACAGGGACAAGATAAGCAAATGGCTGGAGGAGGGTAGGATTGTTATTGCAGACAGGTACATAACCAGCACAATTGCATATCAGGGTTTCAGGGGCTTCCCTGTTGAGAAAATAATCAACCTTGCAGAACTTTTCGGCCTTCCAAAGCCTGAAGTAATCATATACCTGAAGGTTTCTGCAGAAATATCAATGAAGAGAAAACTCAAAGAAAAACCAGACCTAGACAGGAACGAGTCTGACAAGAAGTTTTTGGAAAAACTTGCTGGGTTTTATCTGGAATTGGCAGAGAAAAACATTTTCGGCAAATGGATTGTTGTGGATGGGGAGAAATCAAGGGAAGAGGTTTTTGAAGAAATAAGAAAGGTACTGGAGCTATAGTTAAATAGAATCAACAAATTCTTCTACGATTTTTTTCAAATCATCCAAATCTTTATATTGTGCATGGCGTCCTTCATGCTTTTCAATCTTTCCTTTTATATACATGGACATTTCATTGACATGTCGCTGATACAACGCGAGAACCGGCCTACCCAAATTAACCGCATCTGCTACCTCAGCACCAACACCATCGCTCGGATTGCTGATTTCTGCGACAACGAAGTCACATCCTTCTAACCAGCCATAATCTCTATCATGGATAAATGTGGTTGTTCTTTGGTCTTCCTGCTGAATTATGTTCTGTTCAGTTTGGTGTTTACTCATTAACTCTAAGCCAATCTCTTCCAGCGCATCGGGTATCTGTCGCAGAAATTCTTGACTTACATATGGAAACCCGCCGCGCATTGAGCATGCGAAAAAACACTTTTTCTTCATGAACTATAGAATAAAAATAAAATATATAAACCCATTGCTGGCATGTTATAAAAACTTCTCCAGTTCAGTTAGGTCCTTTATCACGTGCTTATGTGTTCCTGACTCTATCCAGCTGGGCTTGGCTACATACTTTTCAAAATCCCTTTTTATCAGCACACCCCTGACACCAAGCCTTTCGGCTGCAAGAACATCATCCTTCAGGTTGTCACCGACCATTACTGTTTCCCCGGGTTTTGAGCCAAGTTCATGCATAATTATTTTGAAAATTTTTGGGTCTGGCTTCAGAATACCCAGCCTGCAGGAGAATGCAGCGTAATCAAAATACCTGCCATACCCACTGTCAATAAATCCTTTCATTGAAAAGCACTCTGTGTTTGAAATAAGCCCCAGCTTGTATTTCTTTCTTAGCTTGTCCAGCACAGGAATCGCATCAGAAAAAAATGCTACGTTCAGCGGCATGCTGACCCACATATGTACAAGGCTGTCAACAAGGATGTCTTTGGGCTTTACACCTATGTGCTTACAAAGGCTTATTATGCCATCCTTCCTTGTATTAAACATTTTTGTCATAAAGCCGAGTTCCACTTCTCTATAAAGATTCATGTTCAGACCGAGCCTTTTTTCAAGCATTACTATGGGATTTATCTTTGCACCTTTGTTATAAGCCAGTGTGTTCCACAAGTCAAAAATTATAGCCTTTGTTGCCATGCTAATAAGGTGTTTTCTTGAGTTTAAATATATAGCCTATAACACATGCCACCCAGTGTATCACGGGTGTTATAACAAGGAGTAGAATCCACCATTCCGTTTTAACCGTTACCAGCAGCGATGCGAAAAGAAGGGAACCTATAAGAAAATCTTCCTGATCCAGCAAAGGTGCAGGTTCGCCGCGCTTCAAACCGAACCTGCGCTTTATGAAACTACCCACAAGGTCCCCAAGCATTGCCCCGAGACCCAGCAAGAAGCCAAGCGCTATGGATATAGGAGCTATAACAAGGGGGACAGGCGAGATATCGAATGGTAGATAAGGATATGTTGCCATCTCAACCAGTGCTATTAAACCCGCAACCACAATCCCGAAAACCAACCCTTCCCATGTCTTGCCATTACCAAATAATCTGTTTTTCCCCAAATTCCTGCCACCATCTATTGGGCGCTTCCCCCTTATCAGAGGAACAAGCCCGTTCGCTGCATATGCTGGCAAGATTAACCAAATACATTCAACCAAAACATAGATATTAAAGATATCAAATACCATTTTAATTCTTTAATCGCAGTATTAATAAAATATTTATCAGGGGCCGGTAGTCCAATGGTAAGACGCCGCCCTCGCACGGCGGAGACTCTGGGTTCAAATCCCAGCCGGTCCATATGGGAGATTTGGAGAAGATAAAAGAATTCCACGGACATGCAGGAATGTGGGTAGCCCTGGGTTTTAGAGCAGGAAAATTTGCAATGGAAAAACTTGAACCCGAAAAGATAAAGGATTTGGTCTGCAGTGTTGAACTTTCATATAAAACACCTTATTCATGCCTTTTGGATGGTATCCAGATATCATCCTGCTGCACAACGGGTAAATGCAACCTGAAATTCATGGACATAGAAAAGGAATCAGAGATAATCTTTGAGGACATAAAAACCCGGGAAAAAATCCATCTCAAAATAAAACCAGAAATCATCAAACAAATAAGAGAAAGGGGCTTCCATGACAAGGAAACAGAAAACACCGAATGGGTTTTGAAACTGCCTTTTGATGATATTTTCAGTTACCAAGTTGGTCCATATGAATAGAGAAAGAGCTCTGGGAAAGATTGAAAGGGAGATAAAAAACTGCAAGAGATGCAGGCTCTGGAGAACAAGAAAAAATGCTGTTCCAGGAGAAGGTCCTGCCGATGCAAAGGTTATGTTCCTTGGCCAAGCCCCGGGGGCTGAGGAGGACAAAGCAGGCCGCCCATTTGTTGGCAGAGCCGGGAGGTTCCTCAATGAGGTTCTCCAAGCCATTGGCATCAAAAGGAAGGATGTCTTTATAACCTCTCCCATAAGGTGTTTCCCGCAGGGGAGCAGGAAGCCAAAAAGGGAAGAGCTGGAGGCATGCAGACCATATCTTGACAAATATATTTCCATAATAAAACCAAAAATAATAGTCCTGATGGGTGAGGTTGCCTTCAATTCCTTTTTTCCTGATAAAAGACTGAAATCGTACAGAGGAAAATGGCTTAAGAAGAAGGGAATAA
>JAUWZW010000007.1 GCA_030615165.1 Candidatus Aenigmatarchaeota archaeon | reverse complement strand
CCCTGCAGGAAAAAGCTTGACTACACCCAGGCATGGAAAACAATAGAGAGGTTTTTTGTGCGGAACGGGCATGAGAGCATACAGTCATACCCCAGTGTGTGCAGATGGTTCCCAGGGCTTTACTTCACTGTTGCAAGCATTGTAGCATTCCAGAGAAAGGTCGGCAGGGAGACCGTCTTTGAGATGCCTGCAAATCCCCTTATTATCCCGCAGAGCTGTATGCGCTTTAATGACCTCCCAAACGTAGGCAGAACAGGGAAACACTACACAAACTTTGTGATGATCGGGCAGCATTCAATTTATGACGGTAAATCAGGATACTGGAAGCACAGATGCGCTGAGCTAGATTTTGAGCTCTTGACAAAGGCATTCGGCATAAAGCCCGAGGAAATCACATGGATTGAGGATGCATGGCTAGGACCTGCTGCCTTTGGCTATTCCCTTGAGTATTTTGCAAGGGGGCTTGAGCTCGGCAATGCTGTTTTCACAGAATTCCTTGGAACCCCGGATAATTACAGGGTTATGGAAAAGAAGGTTATAGATATGGGAGCAGGTCTGGAGAGGTTCGCCTGGATAACACAGGGAACCCCCACATCATATGATGCGACCTTTGGTCCTGTTATAGAAAGGCTCAAGAAAAGGGTGGATTATGACAAGGATTTGTTTTTAAGATATGCTGAGATAGCAGGAGGAATGAACATAGATGAGGTCAAAAACATAAAGGTTGCAAAGGAAAAAATCACAAAGGCCCTGGGGATAGGATTCCAGGATATGGAAAGACACATCTCGTCATTGGAGACGGTTTATGCAATAGCAGACCACACAAAATGCCTTTTGTTCGCAATAAGTGACGGGGCCATGCCAAGCAATGTAGGCGGGGGTTACAACCTGAGGCTTGTACTCAGAAGGGCCTTTGAGTTCCTCAGGGATTTCAATCTTGATATAGACCTCACAAAGGTTGCGGAAGAGCATGCAAGATACCTGAAGCCAATGTTCCCGAACCTCAAAAACGGATTGCAGAATTTCTCTGATATCATAGAAACAGAGAAGAGAAGGTTTGAAGAAACAAGGGGCAAGGGAAGGAGAATTGTTGAGAAGATTCTTGAGAAGGGAGAGAAGCTTACTGATGAGAAGCTCATACTCCTTTATGAATCCAATGGCATATCTCCGGAGCTGGTGCAGCAGATTGCAAAGGAAAAAAAGGTAACGGTTGAGGTCCCGGAGGACTTCTATGTGAAGATTTCAGAAAAGCATATGGCAGAGAAACCAGAGAAGGAAGAGCATGTGGATGTTTCAGGGATTAAACCAACAGAGATGCTTTACAGGAAAAACCAGAGCATGAAGAATTTCAAGGCAAGGGTTCTTAAAATCATAGACAAGGACAAGGTTGTCCTGGACAGGACAGCATTTTATCCGGAATCCGGGGGTCAGGAAAATGATCTGGGTGTGCTAGGAAACTCAGGGGTCCATAATGTGCAGAAGTTCGGGGATGTTGTTGTCCATTATGTTGAGAGACCAAAATTCAAGAAAGGTCAAATGGTTGAGGGAAAGATAGACTGGGAAAGAAGGCAGCAGCTTGCAAAGCACCACACATCAATACACATAATAAATCTTGCCGCAAGGCATGTTCTGGGAAAACATGTTTTCCAGGCAGGGAGCGGAAAAACAAAGGAAAAGGCACACCTGGACATAACACATTACAAACCAGTAAGCCAGGAGGAGCTTGAAAGGATAGAGAAGAAGGCAAATGAAATCGTGAAGAAGGCAATTCCGATAAGGATAGAAATGCTTCCAAGAGAGAAGGCAGAGAGAAAATACGGGATGAGCATATACCAGGGAGGAGCTGTCCCGGATAAAATAATAAGAACTGTTTCTGTGGGAAACCTTGACCATGAGGCATGCGGGGGGACACATCTGTCCAACACAAAGGAAGCAGGAAGGATAGTAATCCTTTCCGCAGAAAGGATACAGGACGGGGTTGACAGGATAACCATAAAGGCAGGGAATGCTGCTGAAGTCTATGGCAGGGAGAACATGGAAAGGGTAAATGAGCTGCTTAAGATGATAAAGAGGGATCTTCATTTCATCCGTTTCTCGGGTGCTTTTATGAAGGGAGTAAAGAATCCTGCAAGGGCAATGAAGGAACTGCAGGCATGCGCCAGATTCTTCTCTGTCCAGCCCGAGCAGGTCCAGAAAACAATAGAGAAGTTCTGCAGGGGGATTATAAAAAACAGCGAGAGGTTGTCTGTCCTGAGGAGGCAGCTCAAGCTGCCTGAGAAAACCCTGGGCGACTACCTGGAGAAAAAACAAGCAAAAACTCTGAGGCACGTCTGCGAATCCGTCTTCAATGCATGGAAGGAGCAGGGAAAGGAGACGGAAAAACTGCGAAGGGACATAGGCAGACTGAGGGCAGAAATCCTAATCAAAAAGGCAATAGAAAATGAAATCTTTGATGTGATGGAGGGCGACAGAAGGGAACTGATTGAGATAACAAATGAGGTCCTCAAAACCAATCCCAAGCTTACAGTAATCCTTGCAAACCAGTCCGGTGATTTGGTCGGGATGAGCAGGACAAAGGACATGGGCAAAACCATCAGGGATATATGCCAGAAGGCAGGCGGCTCTGGAGGAGGCTCTAAAGAGTTTGCACAGGGTAGGGCCGAACTGTCCAAGTTGCTGAAGGTTATAAAGAAATAACTACTACCTCTTCACCATCATCTCAATAATCCTTGCATATGCAGGCCTTGTGACCAGTATGCCAATCAGAACGCCGACTATTGTTGTTATTGCAAATCCCCTGACAAGCCCAATGCCAAGGAATAGCAGGGGAACCATTGCAGCTATTGTTGTTGCAGCAGCTCCGAATATTATAAAGAATGCCCTTTTTATCTTGTCCTTTAATGTGTATATCCTCTCTTCCTTTCCGCTGACAGCCTCATCTGCTATTATTATCTGATGGTCAACACCCGTTCCTATTGCCGCAATTATACCGCCTATTGCAGCAAGATCTATTGTCCAGGAAAGCATGCCAAGCAATGGGATGAGCAATGCCCCGGCCCATGCGTATATATCTATTTCATGCTTCTTCCACCATGCTGTTGTGATGATGAAAAAATTTATCAAAAGGATAACGAGCCATATCATTGAATCACCCTTTGCAGCAACCCCGAGTATTATAACAACCTCTGATATGCCAATGAAGACAAGGGGCAGAGCGATTTTAAGGCTCCTGTACCTTATGAAAACAATAATAACAACTATGATGCCTGCAAGCAATGCAGCATAACCCGCTGCCTGGAAGAATCCAAGACCCAGTGTTGGCGATATCACATCTATTGAGGCTGTCTCCAGGGTTGTTGGAAGGGCACCCGACCTCAGTATTGTCTGAAGCCTGAGCTTTTCAGCGATTGCCTCATCCCTGTCAACCCTGCTACCCTGTATCTGCGGCGATTGGTAGACCTTCCCCCCGAGCTCTGACCCTATCCTGAGGTCAGAAACAACCTGCTCATCAAGGTAAAGGTAAATTCTTGAGTCCAGAAACTCTTCACCGGTCTGCAAATCAAGGTAGCTTGGAATGCCTGTTGTGACATCTGCAAATCTCTCAGCCCCCTCCCTGGAAACAAGGACAACAAAATAGAAATTATAACCACCCTCTATTGGCATTAGCCCACTCCGCTGGGGGTCTATATATACAAGTTCTATGTCCTTCCCCTCATAAACAGTTGCAAGGAATAAAAGCCTCCCGCCTGTTTTGTTCAGGTACTGGAATTCTATGCCTTTCAGGGTAAATGTTCCATTTGGTTCGATGACAGAGTTGTTAACCTCCACGTTTTCACCAGTCACAGAAACAGGATATGATTCTAAGCCCAATTTAATTTCGCTTGTGTTACCAGCCAAATCCACAGGCTTCGAAACCTTTGCCTCAAATTTGCCCTGCTTTGAGAGAAGCTCATTAACTATATCACTC
Source organism: Candidatus Aenigmatarchaeota archaeon (assembly GCA_030615165.1). Lineage (GTDB taxonomy): Archaea > Aenigmatarchaeota > Aenigmatarchaeia > QMZP01 > QMZP01 > JAUWZW01. The sequence goes on along the minus strand of JAUWZW010000007.1, from coordinate 23,442 downwards.
CCAACACCGGCAGCCTCTATCTGTATGTAATACGTGTCACCAGCGCCAACACCATAGAATCTCATCTCCTTCAGACCATAAAGGTTTGCCCTTGTCTCAAGGGTTGCAATAACCTGCTCGACGATGTCCTTTGTTGCATTCTCCTTTGGCTTCAGTATAATCCTTGTCCCTCCCCTAAGGTCAAGACCAAGCTCAAGGTTTAATCTCTCCATATCCATTACATCTATGCCCAGGGTATCATTCACATAAAAATCGTATTCCTTACCGTTTGCAGTTAATGAAACAGAACCGGTTAAATTCCTCACCTTCTCGTTCCAGTCACTAACACTCTTCACTACAACACCGTTGATACCAGTTATCAGCATTCCCTGTTCAAGAATCCTATTTGCCGGAGAATCATCAGAAACATAAACTATCTCAACACCGTTTCTTCCATAGGGATATGTTTTGAATCCTATTGCAAACACTGCCCCGAGGATCATTACTACAAGCAACCAGATTCTCCAGTATTGAAGCATATCTCCTCCCTATGTAATACCCTTCCTCTCCATATACCATCTTAACAGAACACAATTCTGCAGCCACGTATTGATTACATCAACCAAAAGGCCAATCAACAGAACAGCAGCTATCTGGGAAAGGACAGGCGATATTGCTGATAACAGCAGGGCAGCCAGGACACCTATGGTTGTGAATGACATTGTTAAACCGGTCTTCAGTGCACCCTTTATCCTTTCGATGAGCAAGCCACTTCCCTTCAGAAGCTTTGTTGTTAACATTATATCAGTATCAACTGAGTATCCTATGAGCATCAGCAATGCTGCAAAACCCGCAAGAGAAAGCTCTATACCAAAGACTTGCATCAATGCCAGTGTTATAACAATGTCTGACAGAGCGCACAGCATAACTGCAATGGAAGGAACAGATGTCCTGAATATGGCAAACACTATGATGCCCATGAAGATGAATGCAGCAATGATTGCTGTCTGCGCCTGTTGCCAGAAGCTTGCACCAAGGGCAGGGCCAATTGTTGTAATGGACGAATCTGCTGTGCTGATGCCAAAACCCTCCATAGCATCTAAAACCTCACCGGAATCCACCTCAGCCTCAACCTCTATCATGATACCATAGCCTGCGAATCCCCTCAGCTCCCTTACAGAGATAGCGCCAAACCTTGGCTCCAGGGCTTCCTTCAGACCGCTTACATCAACAGGACTTTGTATGTTAACCGTAATCAGTGTTCCACCCTTCAGCTCTATGGACCTTATGAACCATTCCCCAGTCTGCATGTATCCATTAACCAGAACAACAACTGAGAAAACAAGCAGGATAACAGGAACAATCAAAAACATCCCGTATCTCTTTGACTTCTCTGGAGCTTCCTCTGCCATATTAATAATAATATAAATTATATTAAAACTTATGTTTGATGTGATTATAGCCGGTGCAGGACCAGCAGGCCTCCATGCGGCCAGGTGCTGCGGGGCAGCAGGGCTCAGCACACTTGTTCTGGAGGAGCATGCAGAGATAGGAAAGCCATGCCATTGTTCTGGCCTGATATCATCAAACCTGCATGATTTCGTCCCCATCAATAAAGAATTTGTTGAGCACAGGGTTAAGGGTGCAATCATACATGCACCAAACAGGAAGGAGCTCAAGCTGGAGAAACCAGGCACAGCAGCATATGTTATTGACAGGGTCAGATTTGACCTCTTTCTTACATCCCGAGTGAAGTCTAAAATACTTCTAAAATCAGGGATTGATTCATTCACTGTTCTGGATGACAGGGTTGTTGTAAAGTCAGGCAGGAAGACATTTGAATCCAGAGCCCTGTTGGGATGTGACGGAGCGAATTCCTTTGTAAGGAGGCGGATGAATGTCAAGCCAAGGGAAACCCTCAATGGCCTGATTGCAATAACAAAGGGAAGAAACTCTGGAGATTTTGTGGAGCTCTGGTTTGACAAACAGGTTTGTGATGGCTTTCTCTGGAAGATACCGAGAGGCAATGCAACAGAACACGGCATGCTCGGCACAGGAGTGAAGTTCCGGCAGCTGGAAAGATTCTTCAACCTGACTGGTTATGAAAAGCATGCAGGCATTGTCCCGCTCGGCCCGCCCAGAACATATTTCAATCGCTGCCTTCTTGTTGGAGGTGCAGCAGCGCAGATAAAGCCATGGTCCGGTGGAGGGGTTATCTACTCACTGACCGCTGCGGAAATCGCTGCGCAGGTTCTGTTAGAGGCGAAGGAAGCAAACGACTTCAGCGAATCATTCCTCAAGAAATATGAGCAGGAATGGAAAAGGAAATTCGGCAGCAGGATAAGGGCAGGCATGCTTGCCAGAAGCATGTTCAAGAGGATGAACAATGCGCAGATTAATCTTGCCCTGAGCAGTGCGAACAGGGTCAGGTTTTTGATGAACAAGATGGATATGGATTATCTGGTTGGTGGTCGCAAATGAAAAGGAACATGCTATGGCTGTGGTTACCCTTGATATTTTATCTTGTGATTATTCTCTATCTATCTTCTATCCCAAGGATTCCCGGCCCACCGGGCATTGACATGTCCTTTATCCATGTGCCATTGTATTTCCTGCTTTCTGCACTTTTCCTGAGACTCTTTCTAAGAGGGAATAAAAATTCAGGTTTAACCCGATTATTGTCTCAAATAGTTAATAGATTAACTGCTCGAACTGATAACTGGGTTAACCTGAATTACACCTTCATATTTGCAATAATATGTTCCACCATGTATGGTATTTTCATTGAAATATTTCAGTTTTTCCTGCCTTGGCGCAGTTTTTCTTTGTATGATATACTACTGAACCTTGTTGGGTCATGTTTTGTCTATGTCTTCATTTCAGTGAAGCTTAGAAAACTTTTGTTAATCCCCGAATAGCCGTTTCGGAAATCGATTTATTCAATCAATTGAAATTTAAAACCATACCTTATGAGCCCGTCCTCCCCATCCTCGTGTATCTTTCTGAAGACCATACTGACCCTCTTTCCAATCTCCATCTTGTTTATATCCCCGACTATCTGGGCTGTGACATTTGTTCCCTCATCAAGCCTTACTATTGCAACACCATAGGGTGCATCCCTTTCAAACCCCTCTGGAGGGGCCCTTATTATGGTATATGTCAGTATCTTCCCCTTCCCAGAGAACCTGAAATTCTCTGTTTTACCCCTTCTCCTACAGTTCGGGCACAGGGCTCTTGGAGGAAAGAATACGCTGTTGCAGTTGGCGCATTTGGTACCAATTAAGTTGTACTTGGATTTCCTCAATCTCCAATACAGCGGAACACTTGATTTATATGTCATAACCTACACCCTGTGACATGCGAGCATGTGACTATGATGACGACACAGATCTGGTGACCTTCGGTCACAACTCCCAAGCAGAGCTTGGGACGAAGTCTGTGTCAAACTTCCGAACCTTCGCCTTGCGAACTTTACGGAGACTGGCTATCGCCAATCGAACTTATTCAGTATGTTGTGGGTTTGGGCTCCTTGCCAAGGATTGTGGTAATTGCTGTTGCACCAGAACCCCCTATGTTTAGTGCCAATCCTCTCTTGACACCATTAATCTGCAGCTTGCCGTAGTTACCTCTTAATTGCATGACAAGGTCCGCAATCTGCCTTATACCCGTAGCACCAACAGGATGTCCTATTGCCTTTAAGCCGCCTGTTGTGTTTATGGGTTTCTCACCATCCCTTGCAATCTTCCCCTCCTCAACAAATTTCCCTCCTTTTCCCTTCTCACAGAAGCCAAGGTCTTCCACCGCGAGAATCTCATTTATGGAGAAGCAATCATGAACCTCTGCTATGTCAATATCCTTGGGCTCCAGCCCGGCCTGCCCGTATGCCTGCCTTGCAGCAACCTTTGTGGCATTCATCTCCACAAGGCTCTTCCTGTTGTCCAATGCAAGCGCATCCGATGCCTGACCGCAGCCGAGTATCCATACAGGGTTTTCAAACCTCCTTGCAACCTCTTCAGAGACAAGAACAAGGGCTGCTGCACCGTCTGTTATCGGGGAGCAGTCAAGAAGCCTGAGCGGGTCTGCTATGAGGGGAGATTTAAGCACCTGCTCAACCGTTACCTCAGCAGGGAACTGTGCAAGCTCATTAAGCGTTGCATTCTTGTGGTTGTTAACGCTTACCATAGCGAGCTGTTCACTTGTTGTCCCGAATCTGTGCATGTGAGCCCTTGCGAGCAGGGCATAAAGTCCAACGAATGTCAACCCAATTGAGGATTCCCATTCCTGGTCACCTGCACCCATAAGGGTTGCTATTGCATCAGTTCCTTTCAAATCAGTCATCTTCTCTGCGCCTGCTGCAACAACAATATCATATTCCCCTGAAAGTATTGCTATATAAGCATTCCTAAAAGCCAGTGCACCTGATGCGCATGCAGCCTCGCATCTTGTTGCGGGTATTGGTGTCAGCCCGGCTTCATCAACAGCCAGTGCGGCCAGATGCTCCTGACCTGTGAAGCTCCCGGCAGACATGTTGCCTATGTAAAGGGCCTGGATATCGCTGCCTTCAATCTTTGCATCCCTCAGTGCTAGGGCTCCTGCCTCTGTTGAAAGGTCCCTGAGCGACTTTTCCCAGTGCTCATCAAACTTTGTATAAGCCGCACCTATCACTGCTACCCTGGTCATTCAGGCACCACCCATGAATAAATTCTTTTTTTCTTTTCCTTCCTGTCGTATGCTGTTGCCATAATAATATCATATTCATCCCTTCTGATGGAAAACAAACAAGGACCAGATGAATTAAAACAACCCCAATGGCAAATGCTTTCATATTCTCTCAATTCCACTGATACGATGTTTTTCTCCATGTATTGGCGTATGCTTTCAAATCCCCCAGACACTGCATCCAAAAACGCTTCTCTTCGGTTCATAATTACATCTTCAGCTTTCCCCTCAGCCTTGCATATGTTCCGTAATCCACATATTCCTTCTTCTTTATGTAGTCCTCTATTTTTGGGGCCTTGCCCCTTCTCTCAAGGATTTTGTCAGTAACCGTAAATACAAAGGAATCCGAGCCAGCTCCAGAACCATAAGACGTGAGCAGGATTCTCTCACCTGGCTTTGCAACATCCAGGATGGAACACAAACCCAGGGGACTTGAACCCGAATAGCAGTTTCCTATCCTCTTTACAATAAGGCCCTGCTCTATCTGCTCCATTGAGAAACCAAGGATTTTTGCAGCCCTTATCGGGAATTTCCCGTTCGGCATGTGGAAAACCGCATAGTTTAAATCAGAAGGTTTCAGGCCCATCCTTTCCAGCATACCTTCTGTTGCAGATATAACATGCTTGAAGTATGCAGGCTTTCCTGTAAACCTTGCCCCATGCCTTGGATAGTCCTGCCTGTCCCTCCTCCAGAAATCACTGGTATCTGTTGCATAGGACATTGTCCCTTCCAGAAGGGCAAGCGGGTCCTTGCCGATAACGAATGCAGCAGCACCTGCAGCTGCCGTATATTCTAATGCATCACCGGGCCTGCTCTGCGCACAGTCTGCTCCTATCGCAATGCCATAATCTATCATACCAGCCTTTACATGCGAATAACAGCACTGCATTCCCGCTGTCCCTGCCTTGCATGCAAACTCAAGGTCAGCGGTCATAAGCTTTGAGCTGAGATTCAGTGCCTCTGCAACAACAGTCCCGCTCGGTTTGACAGCATACGGATGGGATTCAGAGCCTATATATATTGCACCAACGAGCTGGGGGTCAATCCCTGCCCTGAGCAGGGCGTTCCTGCCAGCCTCCACGCTGATGGTTATTGTATCCTCATCAACATCAGGGACGCTCTTTTCCTCCACAAGGAGACCGTTTTTTATATTATCAGGGTTCTCGCCCCATACCCTTGCTATCTCCTCAACCGTTATCCTGAACCTGGGTATGTATACTCCGTAACCAACTATTCCTGTATCCATAATTTACCCTCGCGCCGGAAACTCCGTATTAAAATAAGATGACTATAACGTTTTTAAACCTTAAAACCAAACTTCGACAATATGCTTACAAGCCCCGCTGGCGGTCTTCTCCCAGTGAAGGTGTTTGAATGGAGATTATAATTGCCTGCATAACGGTTCTTGTTGCCTTTTTTATCACTATGATTCTTACTAGATATTGGATAAAAATTGCCAGAAAGGCGGGCCTTCTTGGAAAGGATATGAATAAGTATGGTAACCCCAAAATACCAGAGGCCGGGGGTGTTGCTGTTATTCTTGGATTTTCCATTGCAGTCTTGGTTTATGTGTTTTTCAAAACTTTTTATCTTAATTTGAATTCCACAACGATTTTTATATTTACACTTTTATCTTCAATTTTGCTTGCCGGTTTTCTGGGTTTTATCGATGATATACTCGGCTGGAAAATAGGTCTGAAACAATGGCAGAAACCCTTGCTGACATTGCCTGCTGCCATACCTTTGATGGTGATAAATGCTGGGGTTTCTACAATGACTGTACCGCTTATAGGCGAAGTGGATTTTGGTATTTTATATCCCCTGCTTATAATACCAGTTGGTGTTATCGGTGCAGCTAATGGCTTTAATTTCATAGCTGGTCACAACTCACTTGAAGCAGGAATGGGCGCAATAATACTGGGCACTTTGGGTGTTGTCGTATTGGGCCAAGGCATATTCTGGCTTTCTGTTGTCTGTTTTTCAGCTGTTGCTGCACTGCTGGGGTTTCTGGTATTCAACAAGTATCCTGCTAAAGTTTTCCCCGGTGACAGCCTAACATATACTATAGGCACGCTTATAGCCGTTGTTGCCGTATTGGGCAATGTGGAAAAAATAGCGCTAATTTTGTTCATTCCATATTTTATAGAGTTTCTGCTCAAATTAAGGAGCAGGTTCAGGGCAGAGAATTTTGGGATACCCGATAGGGAAAACAACCTGAAACCCAAGTACAGAAAAATATACTCATTAACACACATTGCAATATTATTACCGAAAAGGATTTTTAACAAAAAGCCAAAGGAGTACGATGTTGCGCTTTTATTGTTACTTTTTGAGTTGCTATTTGTTATGCTGGTGCTACTGATAGTTTAGGTATTGCCAGAGGGATTTCACGGGAAAGGATAAAAGTTAAGAGTGAAATATATAATAAGGTTAAGCAAGATAAATGATTCGGTGAACAGATGGAAATCATAGAGGCAATAAAAACAAGGACAAGCGTCAGGAATTACAGAACCACACCGATTCCTGATTCCCTTGTTAAGGAAATTATAGAGGCTGCAATACAGGCTCCCTCTGCGGGAAATACACAGGACTGGGAGTTTCTTGTAGTTAAAAACGCAAAAACAAAACAAGAACTTGCTGGAGCCGCCTTCAACCAGGAATTTGTTGCCAAGGCACCTCTTATTATTGTTGTATGCAGCAACCTGGACAGGATATCAGATGCGTATGGTTCAAGAGGGGTAAGCCTCTATTCAATACAGGACACATCTGCAGCCATTGAGAATCTGCTCCTTGCTGCCTGGAGCAGGGGACTTGGGAGCTGCTGGATTGGCGCATTCAATGAGGAAAAGGCCAAGGATGCCCTGATTTTACCAACCAAGGTAAGACCCTTGGCAATAATAACACTCGGTTATCCCTTAAGTATACCAACGAAACCAAGGAGAAGGGATTTAAAGGATGTTATACATTTAGAGAAGTGGTGATATGCACAAGGAGCAGGTGGCTGCGATAGTAATCGGCTTGATATTTGTGATGTCTATGGCAGGTTTCGCATTTTCAAGCCTAAGCAGGTTTCCCCAGCAGCAGCCTGGTGTCAGCATACCGAATATCATCAACAGGGAACTAACCCAAGAAGAGAGGATTTATGTTCTGCAGACAGGAAGGGTCTTGATAGAGGATTTCTATGTTTCTAATTGCTCCATATGTGCAGTGGATAAGGCAACCCTTGAGATGTTTGCTCAAGAGTTTAAGGAATTTATTGTCCTTGAAGAGGTGGAAGTAAACAACACGAATGAGACGACATATGTGAAGCTCCAGATGATAGGAAGGGCTGGTTTAATAAAGGATTTAAGAGACGTGGAGATAACGCAGGAGAATCTAATAGACATTTTTTGTGATATAGCACTTGCCCAGCCAAGGGAATGCCTGCTGAGGGAGATGTAATTTGTATATACTTAAGCCTTTATGTTCACTTCTTCTGCGGGAGCAGCATATTCATAAACAGTTTTCTGAGGCCTTCTCTGGAAAATATTTTTTACCCCCTTCATAGATTGTTTAATTGCCCTCCCCCTTGTACCGTAGTTATAATCATAACCCTCTCGTCTTTCATAGCCCTCAGCATATCTGGAGACAGATTCTGCCTTTTCTTTCTTAAAAACATTTTTAAAAGCCCCGACACCCTCTTTAACCTCTCCCTTCTTCCTGCCCTTTATATGCTTTAATTTATTCTTAATCCTTATCCACAAGCTCTCACCACCTGGTTTGTAGCCATAGCCTATATGGTATCCCTCTCCCGGCGGAAGGAGCATGTAAACCAAAAGACCGCCAACGCCTGCTATTATTATACCCACTATAACCCACACCCAGACACTGCTCCAGAACTCTCCTGCAGCAGTCTCCTCTTCCTCCTGAATGGCTGCCAATTCTGTTCTGACTCTGTTCAGCTGTCCAGCCAGTTCGGCAAGCAGTGATTCTGCTATTGCATAGTCCCCGCTTTCAATCGCAGCCCTTATATCATTTATCGTGTTGTTGGTATCATTAATCAGTACCCAAACCCTTGTGAGGTTTGCCTCTGAAACAAGGCCTGTTGCATTTATCCTCTCAAACTCTGCAGTAAGGTTCTCAAAATCAACAATATGGTCCTCATAAGAAACGTTTATCTCTCCCTCCCTCTCCAGAGTGGATAAAACAATCAGTGTAAAGGATTTTGTAACATAATTGCTTGTGTCATCTGACTCGTATGCCTTAAATGTCCCTGAGTGATTGCCAAGCGTGGTGGAATTTGAAACATTGAACGTCACATTGAACACGCCATTGTTATCAGGTGACAGGGTATAGGAACCCGGGCTCACCGTTATACTCACATTGCTTATATCAGTCACTTCGAGCTTTACAGTCATTGTGGACACGTCTCCCGCATGTTTAACGGTAACAGTGGTACTGTTTGTAGTGCCCAATATAGCATAGATTTCAGACCCGTAATCTGTAATGGACATTGTATGCGTGTATGTGACGGTTGGTGGTGTTGTGCCGTCACCTGTATCAGGGGTACCCCCGTCTGCGGCTGGCAGATTCTTAATACTTAAGACAATACCGGTTATGTTGTTGTTGAAGGCATTATCTTGAGCTGTTACATTAAAGGTTGCCGAGTAGTTCGAACTTACATTCGTGATCGTTACTCTCCATGTAAACCAGCAGACCTCATTTTCGGATATTGACATTATGAAATAGTTAGATGACCGCCCGCTGGCACAAGTACCAGGTCTGTCATCTGCAGCTACTGAGGTCGCGCCTCCTTCGTCAGTCAATTCATACATTGTTATTCTCCCTGTGGCTTCTATGGGGCCATAATTAGCAACGCTCACATTAAATGTCCATGTGGTGCCTTCATTCTTGGAAGCAGTTTTGGATGTCAGAGGCGTTACATTCAGGCCGGTGTCATTTACCACAAAGGAAGAATTGACCCCAAAACCAGTCAGGTTGCCCTCTCCTGTACTCCATCTTGCAGGGATTGAAATATTGTAAGTCCCGCCAACCGTGCCGTTGGGGATGGTTACATTTATAAGGCAATAATCATCTAAAGTAGAACATGGCACACCTCCGAATTCACCACTGTCCATCACGCTGCTTGTTAAACCTGTGTAACCTTTACCTGTTGTCACATTAATGTTTGTTATACTGGAAGTCGATGAATTAAAGTTGGTTATATCAGTTAGATAATCGTTATTTGAGATAACCATCCCGTTCAACAACGCAACTATTATCTTTAGTGTCACATTCGTTGCATTCTCTGTCACATTTACCGAAGAACCTGATGTTATTTCCGTTATGTTCACATCTAACTCATCTGATAAATTAATCTCAAGGCTCAGGTTGAATGTCTGGTAAGGGTAGGACTGGCTTGAACTTGTGGCATTGGTTGTATTGAAGAAAATCCAGCCCCTGTAGCTTCCCTCAGTGTTGCCGGTCAGACTTGTGTTGAGGGTAAAGGTTATATTTATAAACCCGCCTGAATCTGCATTTATGGGGTTCGGTGGCAATTGCGCTGTAAAGTTAATATAGTAGCTGCTATTTTCTGTGTAAAAAAGGGTATTGCTGCTGTTTGTTGCATTGTAATAAATTGGATAACCACCTGTATTGTTGAATGATATATTTGCTGTTCTTGTATTATTCAGGTACATGTTACCCCTTATGGAATATGTAGATTCATTAAACACGTTGTTAATACTTAGCACACCAGCCGTAACGTCAAAGGAAACAGGCAACCTCAGTTTCCAGCCACCGCTGTTGTTATATTGCATGAACCCTTCATAAGTTCCGTTCAGGATGCTGCTGTTGGGTATGGTTAGATTCGCTGTTAAATTATAGCTTGCGTTTCCCTTCCCCGTTGCATTAAATCTTATGTTGGTGAATGCTGAGCCGTTTGAAAGCGTCACGTTCAGCCACTCACTTGTATTCACCCAGATATATGCTGTGACATTGTATAAACTAAGGGAGCCATTTGTATGGTTGATAATAGAGATATTCCAGAACCCTTCGGTTGTATTGAAAGGCCCTTCATAAACAATATACTCTGTCCTTGTTCCATTCGTGGCATTTGCATTCAGGTATTTGTTCTGCGAGGTATTGACCAAACCCCCACCATTGTCCCTCAATTCCAGTGTCCAGTTAGTTATATTCTTCCCGCTTTCGAATTCCCATTCAAGCTTAACCTTGATTTTCTGTGCAAATGAAGGGACAAAGAAATCCGTAAAGTCCGTGCTTAGATTGTAGCTGTTGCTGCTGTTTGTCCATCTGCCAACATGGTAAATCTCAATGCTCTGGTTTACATTTGTCAGGTTGAGGCTGGCCTCGTTTTCCAATGTGAAGTTCAGTTGCTTTGTATTACTCGCATTGAATGTTCCAAAGTTAAGCAAGGAAACGGTTTCATCTGGGGATGTGGTATTTGTAACATTCAACACCGTGTAAAACAGCCAGCCATCATATTCCTGCAAACTGGTCGTGTTCCCGTAAACCCTTATCTCCCATCTGGTGTCTGTTGCAGGCAGCCTGACATCTGTTATCTCCTCATCAGCAGAGCCCCTGTTTATTGACTGGGATATCAAGGTTCCGTTTTCATAGAACAAAAACAAATCCACATCATCCGTGTAGCCGTTCAGTTTAATGGTCAACCCTGTTGCATTCCCCAAACTTGTATTGAAATAATAGGAATGGTAGGTATCAGGATATTGGGGCAGTTTGCCCTTAAAAAACCCAGAATGTGTTGTTTCATTCAGGGTGTTGTTTGTGCTTATCGGTATAACCACAGTTGCTGTGACATTTGCATAATCAGACGCATTGTTTTCATTGTATATTGTAAAGTTTCCCCAGTACCTGCCAGGGGGGCAGAATGTGTATGGGGTTAAATAAAACAGGGTGGTGTTTGTGGTATTTAACGTCACGTTGTTCACATAATCATTGGTCAGGTTTTGGACAACGAATGACATTATATTTAGCGTTGTCGTATTGAAGCAAAGTGCCCAGTTATCAGCTGTTAGATTTCCATATGAATCAATACCATTAACTCCAGAATCGTCTATAGCATAGTACAGATTAACCTGCGAATAATTTGAATGAATACTTGTGCTTGAATTCCCGACAACAATGGTTATGTTGTCAACATTCGCTGTTATGTTTATCGTTCCGTTTGTCCAGTTAAAGCTTATATTATCAGGAGTCACTGTAAAGTTGTCAAATGTGCTGTTTACAGAAAACACGGAAACAGAGCAGAGCAGAAAAATGTTAACCAATATGAGAACAGAGAGAAGCCCAACACCGAATTTAGCAACCCCAACAAACCCCTTCTTCCACATAGAAATCCCTTGTAGTTATGGTTTAAAAAGTTTTATAATAGAAAATATCTATCTGTGATTTTTAAGCTTTAGCGGTTTTTAAAGAAACTGACTGTGAAGAAAGATATTATAATTTAAACATTAACAGACCAATAATAATTATGGCCATAGACATAATGGACGCGCTTGTGAATTTTCTCTGTCCCACTTCGCAGAGTGCCATGGCATGCAACCAGTTCATAAACACTCCGCACCACCAGGTTCTGGCACCGGTAGGACCACTGCTCTACTTCTTTTTATTCCCTACCATATTCCTGATAATATTCATATACATACTGAGCACATCCGTCCTGAGGGGCCCTACCGGGACCATAAAGGGGGTAAGAATCCTGATAGCAGCAGGCGTTTACATATTCATAATAATCAACGGCTGGTACTCCATTGTCCTTCCGCTCGCAGAGATATGGTTCATAATCCTGCCCCTCCTTGGCATCCTGTATTTCATAGTCCGCCACTTTACCGGGGGCGGCGGAGGACAAGGAGGTGGTATGTCACTTGTTGGTGGTGGAATTGTTGGCAAACTGGTTAGGAGGGGTTATGAAAAGGGAACTGGTATGGAAGAAGCTGATGCGAAGTATATAGAAAGTCAGATAGCGATTATTGAGACCGCCCCAAAAGGAGCACATGGAATTGATGTGATAAGCGGCAGGGTAATTGAGTTGTTGAGAGAGTTTAGGGACAAAACAAGCGCTATTCCAGGAGTTCCCTTTGCAAGTGATTATAACAAGCTTTTAGACCGATACAAAAAAGCATGCAGTAAAAAGGGTCTTCCTGTTTCAAAAGACCTTAAAAAAATGAAAAAAGCCGCCTGAGGAGACAATATCATGCCATTAGATTTCTTGACTTCTGTGATACCCTTTTTCCTAGTGCTTGCAATAGTCTACGGGGCGCTTGATGTGAGCGGGGTCTTTAAGAACAGGGCTGCGAACGCTGTAATAGCCATGGTTATAGCATTCTTTGCAATGACATCAGAACCGGCAGTTGCATTCATAATGCAGGTCCTGCCCTATGCGGCAATACTCTTTGTGATAATATTCTTCATAGGATTCGTTATCTCTTTCTTCAGGGGGAAAGAGGGAAGGGGTGGCAGAGAAAGAGGAGGACCAGACCTCACACTCCTTGCAGTGATTGCCGTGCTTATCATAATATTCCTTGCAAACCAGGGATATGATGCTCTGCAGGATTTGCTACCTTCCGGTTTCCCCATAACAAGTGAGAACTTCGCCCTGATAATAGGGATAATCCTTATAATAGCAATAATCTATGCTGCATACAAAAGCTCAAAATCCGAACGCTGATACTACCTCTTCAATGCCCTTCTGAATTCCTTCCCAAAGTCCTTGGTATCATCAATTATTAACTGTGCAGCATCATTCAGAACCCTTCCAGGATTCTTCGCCCTGACTATTATCTCTGGTTGGGAGAGATACGGATGTTTAACTATGTAGGCAGATTGCCTTGCACCCGCCTTCCATGCCTTTTCCCTCAAAAGGTTTAAAAGGGTATGGGTTTCCCCGTCAACCTCAACCCTGAGTTTATCCTTCTTTTTCTCCAATACCTTGATAGCCATCATACCACCTTAATTCCTTTATTATTTCATTAAGTTTATATATTCTTTTACACCCTTATACCCTTCCGTACATATCCTCGTATCTGACTATATCATCCTCGTCAAATTCCCCAAAGCATATCTCAAGGATTCTGGCATCCTTCAATCTTGATGAAAAACTGTGTTTTGAGCCAGCAGGAATATATATTTCATCGTAGGGTTTTGTTTCTATAATTTCTCCGTCCCTCTCCACAACAATGCCCTTATCCAAGGGGATAAAAAGTTCTGACCTGTTTTTATGGGACTGTAGAGAGCAGGACTGGTTCTCCTTAACTGTATGAATCTTAACAGTGCATTTTTTATTCAAAATAAACCGCCTGAAACCTCCCCATGGTCTTTCAACGTGCAGGGTTTCTGACTCTGCCATAACATACCTCTCCTTAATTCTTCAGCCCTTCTTTTTCAAGTTAATCCGCACCGCAAAGCCTTTTAACATCTGCCATGATTTCCTTGGCTTTTTTATATGTTTCCACTTTTTTCTTCAGCAGGTCTGACTTTGAAACATCAGCATGGAGTTGGATGTGGCACCTTAAGCAGTGAGACGTTCCCGACGGCCTGATAGTCAGATAGTTCAGCTTTTCCTTGTCAAAGAAGAATCTTATTCCTTCATCAGGGAAACCCTTCCATCCATGAAGCTCGTCGTATTTCCCGGTTGCGTACCGCTCTACTGAAAGCACCTTTGTCCCGGCGAATACGAGCCCCTTTCCTGATTCGAAATCCCCTCTTAATTTATCCAGCTTTTTCACTATGTTTATTTTTTTGGAAAGGCCTGTGGGTCCCTCAAACTGCCCCCAATAAGGGCTTGACTCGTAGTAATTGGCAAAAAACCCTATATCCGGATCCAGATATATGTTTTCGTCCAGCAATTCTATGAGGTTTTTCCCTTTTGATTTGGCATAAGCAACAAGCTCTGCAAACATCACTGCGGCAAGGATGCCGTCCTTGTCCCTTGTATGGCCGTTCTGACCCAGATGCTCCCCGGGCAGGGGTTTGCCTCCCATTATGGTAAGGCCGCTGCTTTGTTCCATTAAAGCAAGGTTTATACATCTCTTCCCGTCCATACCTGTTGTTGAAAGAAGGTAATCATGGTCTTTTTCGGGGTCAAGTATTTCACCGTTCCATACCTTTTCCACACATTTGGCCATGAACATAATACCTACCCAGGCCTTCACAACACCAAGGCCATATTTAAGCGCAAGTTTTTTCAGTATATCCGTTGTTGTGTGGTTTATCACTATGAATCCCTTTTCTGCATCAGGCAGAATCCCCTTATTCATTTTCTTCATCTTGTGGAGCCTGTACCATAGAAGGAGTGAGAATGCCTCTTCGGCTGTTAACATATACCAGTCATAATCCGTGCGCTCCTTGTAGTCCGGTATCATCTTTCTGAGGCTGTTTTTCAGGTCCTTTGAATGTTCGGCTATCTGCCTGTAAACCTCTTTCTGGTTTTCTGGAACCCTGATTATAAAGCCGACCCTGTCTGCGTCAGGGTCTGTTGTTATTAACACATCAAGTTTATCAAACTCTTCTTTTGAATACTCTTTTTTGAACTGCTCAACTGCGATGCTCCCTGCTATAGGATCTCCGGGGTCTGGCTGTTGATACAGATGGAAACACGGAAAGGTCCCGTCAAGCCGGTTCATCTCTTTTATGATCTTGATATTCTTGATGTCCAGCTCCCTGAATATTCGCGGGACTGCCTTATACCCAACACCATAAAATGCGCAATATCCCAGGTTCATCTTGTCTACCCATTGGGAAAACAATTTTTTGTCAAGTATGAAGTTCTTTATGTGATTTATGTGTTTTGTGTGCATGTCAATCAAATCCTTGCCCAGGTAATTCCTTCCTGGCAGCTTTTCTGAACCGCCCAGGAAAACAAGCTTTTCACCAGAATCCTTGAAGTCCATTAAATTAATGTCCGAAGTTGTCGCCTTGCTTATATAATCGTTGTATAATATGTTCCTCTGTTGGATGTCAATCTGTGCACCAGTCTGTGAGGATATTTTATATCCGTTGTACCTCTTGTCATTGTGACTGGCGGAAATCAGGACACCCAAATCCGCACCAATGGTGGGAACTGTATATGTCAGCTCGGGGTAGGGGCATGCCTCGTCAAAGAGATACACCTTGATACCGAAAGACAAAAAAAGTCTGGCTATGAGCTCAGCAAAATCCCTTCCCCTTATCCTGCTGTCATAACCTATCACAATGCTTTTCATGTTGTTGTCGCATGCATATTTTGCAAGGCCAGCTGATTTCAGAAGAAGAACAATGTTATTTATGGTATTTGGACCGCGCAGGATTGGTGCATCGATTCCAATTCCCGCTAATTTTTTTACATCATCTTCATTGAAGCAGGCAAGTCCCCTTATGCCCGCGGTGCCGAATGATATGTCACTAGCAAAGGCGTATATTATGTTTTCCCATCTTTTCTGCTTTACTGCTTCTAACAGACCTCGGATAAGGCTGGGAGAATTCCTGGCTATGTATTTGTTATTCAGCCAGTTCTTTATGTTTTTCATCACATTATCTTTGGCTTGCTTGTAAAGCTCTTCCCTTATTTCTCTTTCCTTAAGCTTGCTGTCCAGATAGCGGTTTATCTCCCTTTCTATCCCTTTCAGCATCATCTCCATTTCTGGCATTATTATCACCTTGCAAGCTTAACCAATATGTGTATATGAATAACAAAAGTATTTAAATTATGTTTCAATCCCGAAACAACCATAACGTTTATATGGGGGCAAATCACATAATAATTAATATGAACGGGGTTTACAAGGGGTTTGTATTCACATTGCTTTTGATTGCGCTGGTCACCCTTGGCGCTAAAGATGTTCCTGCAGCTGTAGGTGATGACCTTAAATTTAGGGGAACCGTTCAGGATGTTAATGGAAGCCGTTTGAATAATAGCCTTATCAATATCACCATATGGGAAATGAGCGGGACAGGGCCCCAATTAATAGGTTCAAATTCTACATATTCAAATGAATCTGGAGGGTTTAATTTTACTAATGTAACTGGAAATGTGAGCTGGTTATATCAAGTTGTTGTAACATATACCAATCAAACCACCGGGGTGGTTGATTATGTTGGCCCTTCAACTCCACAATTTCCATATTCTGCATTTGTACCTCCACCACTTGAAACAAACATTGATTTTTATTTAAGACCGGCAGGAACAATTAATATTACTGCGATTAATAGCACAGGAGACAACATTAGTTTTTGGTATCAGGTAAAAGACATTAAATTAGGTTACACTATTGCAAGTAACTTTGGTTCTAGTAATTATGTTCAAGAAAAAATCATTTATGTTCCAAGAGACAGGAATTATTCTATTATGGTCAATGCGAATCAAAGCGTGCCTGTTAGTTTTGAATGGAATAATTTTTCTGCCACAAGTGATTATGATGTTGATAGTTTATCAAAATACAATGTTACAAATCACACACTACATAAACAGTTTAACTGCACAGATTTACCAGTACAAATTTACGGCTATGTTAATGCAACAGGGATTGACGGATGGGATGATTTTGCAATTGTTACTTATTTATTAGAGCCAGGAAGCATGGTTTATTTAGGAGCAAAATTTCCTTATAATATGAGTTTTGGCCCTGAAATACATAACTCAAGTGATTCTTATAATTTAACTTCTGGGTTTTATAACATAACTTTGCCAAGCTCTACTGAAGCAACTAATGCTCTTTTGTTTGCAGCCGCAAAAAATGGAAGTGATTATTATGGCGGATTTAGGAATATAAGTTTGAATTCAAGTCAAGAGATTAATTTTACAATGTATGGATTATTAGGAAATGAAACGAATATTACTGTGCAGGATGCCGGAAATAATTCGGTTGATAAAAACATTTCAACAAAAAAACAGGCATTTAATTTGGTTAATGCAACTACTAACGCAACTTTAGAAAACGTTAATGCACATATGGAAATTAAAGTTGATTATTCTAATTCATCTCTGTATAATTGCACAGAGTTTACGTTTATGACAGATTTGAATGGTGAAAATGGAACCTTTTATATCCCTTTAATAAATGCTACCGGAATTAAGGAGATTAATGTTTATAGTATGGATTATGTTCCACGAAGAGTTGGGACAAGAACTGCTGATGAGATTCAGGCAAATAATAATATTACAATGTCTGCATTCATAAAAGATGGGGGGATTGATCCAAATTATCCAATCTCTAAATCAAATTTAAAAGCGTTTGTGTATATGAGCAATTCAACATGCAGTATTCCTTATCCACAATATATTTCCGCTGGGGAGGACCCGTGTCTGATAGCGGGCGATGTGACAATGGATATGTTTAATCCCTTACCTGCTATAATTGGCGGAGGAAAGGTTGATTTTTCAGTGAAAATGCCGAGCACTGGTATAGAAGTAAAATATATAAATGTTGATTTTCTTGCTTCTGGCCCTCCGGATGCAAAGTTTGATAGAGCTCAAACCGAATCCACAGCTGGGGATTTATTTAGTGCTGCCTTGAGATTCGGCTCTATGGGCCCAACAATTTATGATTATGTCTTAATCGGAATGCCATATACAGAAGGAAACACTTCACAAACGGGTTTAGATGAAGCTGAAGTCAATATGTCTATTCCATTATTTTATGATGAAAATTGGAATGTTATCTGGAATACAGATACAGATGGAATTAATGGAACAAATCTTGCAGGAAATCATTCACATTATGAAACATATTATGATGAGTGGGAAACCCTAATGAATGGAACAACATGCACAAGAACAGCAATAACAGACGCGTCTCAAATTAATGCAACACATCCTTGTTATATTGATACTTCCAGGAACCTAATATGGGTAAGGATTCCACACTTTGATGGTAACAGCATAAGACCTGCTGGTGGTGTTATTACTGCAACACCACAAAATGGTGGCGTCACACCAGGCGGCGGAGGCGGGACAGCACCGGAAAAGATGCCAAGTGTATCCCACAGATTCGATAAAATAGAGCCAGGCGCAGCAGTGAGCATGAGCATAAATAAAACTGGCCTTGACTTCACCCAAATACAGGTAGAGGTAAAGAACAGGGCAAATGATGTCAGACTAACTATTACAAAGCTTGCGACCCAGCCTGCAAGCGTGGTGCACAATGTAACAGGCAGGGTTTACCAGTACGTAGAGATAGACAGAAGTGACAACATAAATGACACAAATATACAAACCGCAAGCATTAAGTTCAAAGTCAACAACACATGGATATCTGGCAATAACATAGATAAGAACAATGTTTATCTGAACAGGTATGCAAATAACCAGTGGAACAGACTTTCAACAACCATGGTATCAGAGGATGCAAACTATACCTATTACAGCACGGTAACACCAGGATTCTCCGTATTTGTTATAACAGGCGAGGCAGCAGCTGCGCAGGTCTGCACACCAGGCGCAAAGCAGTGTGTGGGTGATGACCTGCAGGAATGCAAGAGCGACGGTTCTGCATGGGAAACAACAGAAACATGCCAGTATGGCTGTGACCCTACAAACTTTGTTTGCTATTCGGAACTACAGCCTGTATGCACACTAGACACAAAGAGATGCACGGGCGACAATCTGGAACAGTGCTCAAGCGACGGGATGCAATGGACTGTTTCAGAGACATGCACATACGGCTGCAATTCTACAACATTAACCTGCAAATCAGCACCAGAAGACTATGCATGGCTGCTGTATCTTGCGGTAATTGTTGTAATCATAGTAATAATCGTTGGTGCTGTTATAGCCAAGAAGAAGCTTTGAACCCTTTCTTTTTAAATTCCCTGATTTCATTATAAATTATGCTAGATATTAAAGGAATTCTCAGGGAGATAAAAAAGAGAAAGGCGAAGAGAATCTTTCTCCAGATACCAGAAGGCCTGAAGACAAAGGCTCTGGACATGGTTAAGGAACTTGAGGGGGCAGGCCTGAAGATTTTTGTATCCTGCGAACCCTGCTATGGTGCATGCGACCTGCGCGACGCGGAGGCAAAGAGGCTTGGCTGCGACCTGATTCTTCACGTAGGCCATTCAGAACTGCCAAAGCTCAAGACCAAAATCCCTGTTGTTTATGAGGACTACAGGATTGATGCGGACCCTGTTCCTTTGCTGCTAAGCAGTCTCGAAAAACTGAAGCCATACAAAATCATCTCACTTGTCACAACCCTGCAATACATAAATTCCCTATCCCCTGCAATGGAATTCCTCAAATCAAAGGGGAAAAGGATTTGCATAGGCACTCCTCTAAAAGCAAAACACCCTGGCCAAATCCTTGGCTGCGACTACTCTGCCGCAGAGCCTCTGGAAAAGCTTGTTGATTGCTTCCTTTTTCTGGGAACAGGCAGGTTCCATCCCCTGGGCTTAGCAATGAACGTTAAAAAACCTGTTCTATTTTTGGATTTTGAAAAAAGCGAAATAAGCGATTTAACAGAGGAAAGGGAGAAGGAGCAGAGGCTCAGAATGATGCATATAGAAGAGGCAAAGGGATACAGGAATTTCGGCATCCTTGTTTCAACAAAGCCGGGCCAATTGGATATAAAAACCGCGGAGAGCATCAAAAAAGAGCTCGAGGATTTGGGGAAGAACGCATTCGTCCTTGTTTTTGATGAGATAGAGCCAGGTAAACTGATGGGCCTGCAGATAGACTGCCTGGTTAACTGCGCATGCCCGAGGCTTGCAGAGGATTCTGAAAGACTGGAGATGCCAATACTAAATCCTCATGACATTGATTTGCTGGAGGAGAAGAAAGGAAAGCCAAGCTATGAGTAAGATATAAAAACCAAACCGTAATTAAATACTTAGGAGGTAAATATGCTATCAAAATTGCCAATAAACCTTGAAAAAGTGAAAAAGGAAGACCTTGACAAGGAGATACTAAGAGCAGGGATAATAGCAGAACTGGATGCAGTAAACTTTTATGAGCAGATGGCTGCCATGACAGAAAATGAAAATATCAAGAAAATCCTTCTGGACATAGCAAAGGAAGAGAAGACGCATGTAGGAGAATTCCAGGCTCTGCTTTTGAAGGAAGACGGAGAACAGGTAAAAGAACTGGAAGAAGGCAAGAAAGAGGTTGATGAGTTAACAGAATAGGATGATAATGCGCAGGGCATTTCTCTGGTTATATTCATAAATTCTTCAACCCAATCCTTTTTGCATACACAACAACTTCCCCACACTCTTCCATACTTAAGGCCCTGTTTATTTCCTTGTATTCCATGGCCTTCCAGCAGGGATGATACTGCGCCAAAATATTCACTCTTGTCCCGGCGCCCAAATTCTCCTTTATCCATTTCAGGATGGGTTTTGCATCGCATTCTATATGGTTTGGCATAACCAAAACCCTGATTATCATCTCAGCATCTTTATTTGCAATCAAATGATTTCTTTTTGCGGCTTCTGGATAATTGGGAGCAGAACTTAGTTCAATGGCACATTTTTCATTAAAATATCTGAAATCCAGCAAGTAGACATCAACTATACCTTTCAGCAGTTCAGCTGTCTTTTCAGAATAATATGCATTGCTGTTCCAAACAACGGGAATATCTGATTTAACTAATTTTAAAACCTTCAGGATGTTCCACAAGTAACAATCCGGGCTGACAAAGTTTATATTCCTGCATCCCTCCTTATGTTTTTTGTCAATCCATTCAGCAACCTCTTTATCACTCCACATCTCTCCCAGTTCTGGTTTTATACTTTGAGGAGCATTCTGGCAATAAACACATCTCATGGTGCAACCTGCAAGAAATATCGTTCCAGAAGGGACAAGTTCAGATTCTTCTCCAAAATGGGAATGCGCTCCAAAGATTCTCCATTCGGTTCCAGCCCTGCAAAAACCAAGCCTGCCTTCTGCCCTGTTTATCCTGCACTTCCTTTCACACAGTTCGCAGCTTTCCAGAATCTTTCCGGCCTGTTTTATCTTTCTGTCCAAATCAGCCGACTTGAATCTTGGCTTTGCCTTACCGGAAAGAATCCTGTAGTAGTTTGACAGGGCATTGTTCATGATTATAATTTAAAACAGAAATTAAAAGATATATCCATGCTTATAGGACTGATATCTGACACACATATACCAAAAAAGGCGAAAAAAATTCCCAGAAAGGTTTTTGAAATCTTCAAAAATGCAGACAGGGTAATACATGCAGGAGACTTGGTGGAGCTGAAGGTTATAAAGGAGCTCGAGAAAATTGCACCTGTTCTTGCTGTTTATGGTAACATGGACCCTCCCAGAGTCAGAAATAAACTACCCAAGCTTAACTCACTCAGAATCTACAAATGGAGGATTGGTGTCATACACGATGCTGGAATCTTCGGCACAGAAAAAATGAAAAACATTGCAAAGAAGAACAGATTTAATGTGTTGGTTTTCGGACATACACACAGGAATACTATTAAAAGGGTGAGAGGGATTTTGTTTGTGAACCCGGGAAGCCCGACAAATCCCCTGCCGCCATTTATAATAAAACCAACTGTAGGTTTGCTAAAAATAACAAAAAGGAAAATAGAACCTTTTATATTGGAGGTTTAACTTTTGATTTCAGACTTAACAAAATTAATCATCCTCTGCGCAACATTTATATTGGTTGTTTTCTCTATGCCCTTGATGCCGGGGTTTATGTTGACCTCGGTTACAAACAAGCCATCCTTCCCTTGAATCATGTCAACAGCACAGATATCAGCCCGGACAGCCCTTGCAGACCTCAGAACGATATCAATCATCTCCTCTGTTAATTTAAATGTTGTCGGTTTCCCTCCGGCATATATGTTTGCCTTCTTCTCCTCAGGAGCTGCAATCCTTTTGTATGATGCAATGACATCATCACCCGCAACAACCCCCCTTATGTCCTCACCAGGGTTTGGTATGAACTCTTCAATAAGTATTTGTTGTTTTAATGTCTTCATCGTATCTATGGCTGTTTTGGCAGCCTCTTCGCTTTCCAGTATCATGACCCCCTGACCGCCAAAACCAGCAAGAAGCTTTATTATGATTGGTAATTTTTGCTTGTCAAGTATCTCCTTTGCAGAAGACTTTGACCCTGTCAAATATGTCTCAGGCACAGGAATCCTTGCCCTTGCCAAAACCTCCAGGGTCAGGAACTTGTTGTGCGCCAAAAGAATTGTTTCAGCAGGATAGGGTTTATTAACACCCATGGCATCAAGGAATCTAAAAACAGGGTACCCGATCTCAGCCCTGCTTGAATCAATCCTTGGCAGAATGTAATCCCATTCCTTCATGCTCTTTTTGTTATAAACAGCATCTATACCTTTGTAGGTTTTCAGTTTAACATTGATAACAGGGATTAGCTCCACATTCTTGGATTCCTTCTTTGCCTCTTCCAGCAGCCTTTCTGTTGTGTAACCGATAAATTTTTGGCTAGGCCCCAAGATAGCAAGTTTCATAATTATATATGATAACCATTTATAAATGAAAATTTATTATTGTTTTACCCTCTGCTGAGCTGGATACGCAGGCTGCAGTTCTTCCGGCTTGCTCTTTAGCAATGCCTTTATCTCTGCAAGATTTATCTGAAGCTCCTTTGTCATCCTTGCCTTTGTGACCCTGTTCAGCCTCTGCTCTTCCAGTATCCTCAGATTATTCTCCATTACATCGAGCTTTTCCAAAGCCGTTTTTCTTATGGGGTTTTTCTTCTTCAGGGCCTTTTCCCTTGCCCTGTCCCAGTGTTTTCTGAGCCTTCTCACCCTCCAGTTCCATCCAAATATAAG
>JAUWZW010000045.1 GCA_030615165.1 Candidatus Aenigmatarchaeota archaeon | reverse complement strand
ATATAGCTTTCCTCTTCTTTCCTGCGTTTCTCCATTACACCTGCTGTCTTGAACTGCTCTGCCATGCTTTTGTAGAATTCAAGGAACCTTGGGGTTACAGAAGGCATTACCTTCTTCATTGCCATGGCAAAGTGCTTCTTTGTCACATCCTTTGCCTTCATGTTCTCCCTCAGGGCACCGAGCCCTGCCTCCCTTACCAATGCCTCTATATCAGCACCTGTGTAGCCATCTGTTTCCCTTGCAATCTTCTTCAAATCCACGCCCTTCAGGGGCATGTTCCTTGTATGGATTTTGAGGATTTCAAGCCTTGATTTCTGGTCAGGAGTAGGCACGAATATCTGCCTGTCAAACCTTCCCGGTCTCAGCAGCGCAGGGTCCAGGATATCAGGGCGATTTGTAGCTGCAAGGACAGTAACATTATGCAGTTCCTCAAGTCCTGACATCTCTGTTAGAACCTGGGAAACAACATTCTCCATGACCCTTGTTCCCGCTTCAAGCCCTCTTCTGGGCGCCAGTGCATCAACCTCATCAAAGAATATTATTGCAGGGGCAACCTGCTTTGCCCTGCGGAAGACATCGCGAATATGTTTTTCGCTCTCCCCCACCCACTTGGACAAAAGTTCAGGCCCACGTACAGATATGAAGTTCGCGCCTGCCTCATTTGCAACTGCTTTTGCAAGCATGGTCTTTCCAGAGCCGGGCGGGCCGTAAAGCAGGACTCCTGACGGGGGCCTTATGCCCACATTTTTGAATGCCTGCAAGTTCTTGAGCGGCCACTCAACTACTTCCTTCAGCAATTGCTTCACTTCTTCCAGGCCGCCTATGTCAGTCCATTTGACATTGGGTATTTCAATAAGAACCTCCCTCATTGCAGATGGCTCAACCATCTTCAGGGCGTTCTTGAAATCCTGTTTTGTAACCCTCAGCTTTTCCAGTGCTCCTGGAGGAAGCTCCTTTGTCTTCTTCCAGCTGATTCCAGGCAAATTTCTTCTCAATGCGCTCATTGCTGCTTCTTTTGCAAGCGTCTCGAGGTCTGCACCGACAAAGCCATATGTTATTGATGCGAGCCAATTCAAATCCACACCCTTCAGGGGCATGTTCCTTGTATGGATTTGCAGAATCTCCTTCCTGCCCTTCTGGTCAGGAACGCCTATCTCAATCTCCCTGTCAAACCTTCCGCCCCTTCTCAGTGCGGAGTCCAGGGCATTCTCCCTGTTTGTGGCTGCTATAACTATTACCTTTCCCCTTGATTTCATACCATCCATTTGGGACAAGAGCGTCGAAACCACTCTTCTCTCAACTTCACCTGTTACCTCTTCTCTTTTAGGGGCGATAGCATCAATTTCATCTATGAATATTATTGAAGGGGCTGATTTTTCTGCTTCCTCAAATATCTTCCTGAGGTTTTCCTCGCTCTGACCATACCATTTAGACATGACCTCAGGACCGGCTATCGAGAAGAAACTAGCTCCGGATTCATTTGCAACTGCTTTTGCCAAAAGGGTTTTACCAGTACCGGGTGGGCCGTACAATAAAACACCTTTGGGCGGAGCTATACCCAATTTTTCAAACAATTCAGGATGACGTAAAGGAAGTTCTATCATCTCTCTAACCTTTTCGATAGCTGGATGCAGGCCTCCTATATCCTCGTATGTTATGGTGGGTATAATCTTTTCCTCTACCGCAACCGCCTCTGCCCTGAGCTCCAAATCCGTTGCATCTGTAATTCTGACAATGCCTTCAGGGTTTGTGTTCACGACAATGAGCTTGGCCTCTCCGGGTATCGGGGTAAACATGCTTCCGCCAAAAAGTTCATCAATATTCATTCCAAAGAATTCCTCAAAAGGGCTTTCCCTATTCTGCTTCACAACAGGGAAGGGGGTTATTATGTCACTCTTTGCAACGGGTCTCATAAACAGGTTCTTCTTCAGTAACTCCGTGTTCATCTGGAGTATAATTCCCTTCTGCGCTGGGGCAAGCACAATCCTTTTTGCCTCCTCTGCCTCAGCCCTCCTGATCTTTATGGTTTCACCAACCCCTATTCCAGCATTCCTCCTTGTTAACCCGTCCATCCTTATGATGTTAAGGCCGATATCAGCAGGATAGGCCCTGACAGCAATTGCGCCTGTCTTCTTCTGTGCCTCCAGCTCAACAACGTCTCCCTCCCTGTTCCCCAGTTTCTTCATGGTCTTGGTGTCAATCCTAACAATTCCCCTGCCAAATTCCTCCCTGTTCGTGAGTTCTCCGACCTTCAAAGTGACTGGTTCTTTCTTGGGCATCTATATCACCTGTTAATATAATGTTAGCATGTTTTAGTTTTATTTCTTATCCCTGAACCTTGTGCTGAAACCGGGCTTCATACCCATCTGATTCCTTATCTGGTTCTTTGCAATCTCAAGCACACCGATTGCCTCAACAGGGGAGAAACCCTTCTTCTTCACATTTATTGTGAGCTTCCCGTTAGCATCTATGGC
Organism: Candidatus Aenigmatarchaeota archaeon; assembly: GCA_030615165.1. Classification (GTDB taxonomy): domain Archaea; phylum Aenigmatarchaeota; class Aenigmatarchaeia; order QMZP01; family QMZP01; genus JAUWZW01. The sequence goes on along the minus strand of JAUWZW010000045.1, from coordinate 4,574 downwards.
ATTTATCTGCATCATCTTTGGCCGCGATTTTGATTTTGGCTTATCCATCATCCAATCTCCTCCCTCATAATCTTCGTTCTTTTTATTCTCTTTGTTGTTCTTATTATTATAGAATGTCTTGTTTTTATAACCTCAACTACCGGTTCCTCCTTCACTATTTCAATAATTTTCACATACCTGCGCACTGTAAGATTGTGCAGGCCTGTTTTCTGCGCAAGCTCATTTATGGAGAAAGGCCTGCCTGACTCAAGTGCCTTGAACATCTTCTCGATTATCTCTAAGGGATCACGTCTCATATCCACACATTCTTTAGTTTAAGCGCATCTGAAGTTTCATCATCTTCTTTATCCTGAAACCTCCAAGACTTGGAGCTTTATCCCTGTCTTTCCTGAGCTTCTCTTCCCAGTACTTCCTTATCTGCTCACCTATTACCGCGTTCATTTGCACAGGCATTTCAGACACCTATTATCTAAGTCTTTATATTATAGTGTATAAATATACACATTACTCATATTTAAAGCTTTGACGTTGCACAAAAACTATCCCCACCTTTTTCTTCTCAAGGCTGATTTATGCTTATCTGATGTAGTCTCATGTACACGTTTAGAAATTTCTAGTTGTTTTTCACTCATTGGTTTGAAGGTTTGACCACAAATAGGACAGACATATCCACTCTCTTCCTTTATTTCAAATCCCAGAGAATTGAGAATCGTGTAAGAATAGTTTGTAGTAAAAGCGGCTGGTGGAAGCTTTGTAGCAATTTCCAAAACCTGTTTTATTGGATAATGTACACCCTCAATTGAAACATAGTATCTTCTTATTTTCTGTGGCATATGATCCTTGATAGAATCTACAATTTTTTCTCTACTTAGCTTTATCTGTTCACCTTTGATAGTGAAAGTATTTTCCTCCATATTATATACCTCCTATTACTATTATTACACCTATTACTATTTAAAGCTTTTTATCAAAATCTGCATTTGTCCCATATTCGAATATAGCCCTGATAAGCATTGAGATGTTGTGGCAGGCTACCTTGCAGAGTATCTCGTTCTTCTGGGCGACAGGGTCTTTGCTTCTGATATAAGGCAAGAACTTCGCCTTTATGGAGGAGAATGTTGACTCCACATTAGATCTTCGGTGATAATGATTCAAAAAATCCTCCTCATGGTGCCTCCAGAATGTGACCATCCTGTCCCATGCTTCCGTGTCCTTCCAAGGCTTCTTTGAGGCTAGCTTGGTGTTCTTTTTCGGCATTATATAAGGGATAGCTCCAGCATCTTTGGCTGCGTTAATATTGTAGAATGATAGGTATCCCTTGTCCCCGTATATCTCCCTAACAGAGAATATCTTCGCTGTTTCCTTGAGCATTCTGGAGAACTGAATGGAATCGTGGTCTCCAGCTTCGGTTATCCTTGCCAGGGCTATAACATTGGTTCGGCATCCTACTATTATATGCAACTTGTTGAAGCTTCTCCAAGCCTTTTTATCCTCCCTGACCCTGAGCCAAGAAGTGTTATATCTGCCGAATCCTGTGCTGTCTATGGCGAAATACTGCTCAATCCCCCTGAAAGGCAGGGCAAGAAGCCTGTATAACTGCTCCAAGTAAGGCGTAATTAGTGGGCTTTTCATGTAATTGCTCATTGAGTTGAAGTGCGGTATGTAGTGGATGTATCCGAGCCCCTTTGCCATATGCAGGTCTGGTATTGTCCTCCTGCATGAAAAGCAATTGAAGACCTTTATAACGCAGCATTTCAGCATGTCCTCCATGCCAATCTTGGGTCTGCCGTTTCCGCAGTATTCGTATGGGATGTCCAGAGCATTGACTGCATCGCTCAGCATCCTCATGAACATCAGCTTCTCTTCGGACTGGTATGTATTGTAGAGGCTCCAGTCCCTTTTTAGAGTTATTTGCTGTTTCATATTATCACGTAATAATTATTACATTATTACTTAATATATAACCGAAAGCTTTATAAAGGTTTATTACATTATTACATTATATAGGGTGTTAATTATGACAAAGAAAATCGCAAAAGGAAAAATTACAAGGGAGACTGTCAGCATCCGAATAGACCCCAAGCTTTGGAAAGAGCTGAGAAAGGCTGCCATAGATGAGAACACAAGTGTCGCTGAGCTTATGGAGAAGATACTCACAGGCAAGATTTCCATAAGAATTAGCATCAAGAGTGGAACCAAGAGTAAAAAGTAGCTCAACATGTCTTTGGAATCTTTTTAAGCCTGCGAAGGCATATTTATTACATGGAGCATCTTGGTTGGTGGTTACAAGGTGCGGCGGCGCAAGTATTTATTTCTATCTGTCCAGATGTTAATGGAGGTGTAGATTATGCCTAAAGTAAGATATGAATTTATAAAAACAATAAGAATACCAGAAAAAACTAGAAGGGATTTGGGTATAAATCCAAAAACTCAGCCAATCGTAGCACTAAAAATAACTGGCGGTTCAAGTATGATAATTGAACCGATACCAATAGCTGATGGAAGAATTGAAAATCTCATCTCTTCAGAAGCAAAGAAAGCGGATATTTCTGAACAAGAATTACAATCAGCAGTTGAAGAAACTGATTAGGTGATTAAATGGTTGTAGGCAAACCAGATGATGATACATATGTCTATATAATAGATAAAAGCATTTACAAAAATATATTTTTGTTAACTGGCGGAAATGAATTGATAAGATTGTTTTGGAAGAGACTATTGGATGCAAGGGCACGTGGGGAATGTGAAATAATACTGAAAACCGCTGAAGAAACCATTACAGAAGTAAAACAAGATTTCATGAAAAAAATTCCTGCTAAGAAATTCAAAAAAATTGAGCATATTGTAGATATGTTGGCAGATATGACGGAAAGGCAACTCGTAGGAGGGGATAAAAAAATACCTCAAGATGATGCCATAGTAACAATTTATAATGCTATGAAACCATTTTACAGCAAACTATGCATACTTACAAGTAAGGAAAGAGAAAAATATAAGGGTTTAAGCGTTATCTATCCATCAACAGTTGAATTGTTTGTAAGAGTAATTGAGACGATTTTATAGAATAATTAAACTCATCAAAACTTAGGATTAATTTTTAAACCCCAAATATCAGGTTTCCGTCTTTTCCTTTTCCGCTTCTTTATTGTGGACTTTTTTGCTCTTTTCTTTGCTTTGACCCTTCTATATATCGGCTTGCCAGTAAAAATGCTCTCTCCAACTTTTTTGCGTCTTGTTTTAGGTTTCCTGCCTCTTTTTTTCTTTCTCACTCCAACCTTGACGACCCTTCTCTCTTTAAAGCCCAAAGCGTTTGTCCTTACCCTGACAACCTTTTTCGCTTTTTGGTGTATTCTATCATGACAGTTTGAACATACAAGAATAATATTAGATAACCTGTTATCTTTGGGATTAAGATTCTTATGATGGAGTATTGGTCTAACCCTCATCTTTGCGAATGGCTTACGACAGTTTGCACACTTTCCTCCTTGATATTTCAAAAGTGCTTTTCTGTCCAGTTTTCCGACATGTATTCTTTTCTTAGGTTTTGTCCCCCAAGTATCAATTAATTGCATTATATCAATGAAATTTTTCCTATTTTGATTTATAAACTTGTCACCCGAATGTGACACCTTCAAAAATCACCCGTATTCACGACAGAACCCTGGAAATCATCTCTTCCTCTTTTTTTCCTCATTGATAGCTTCTGCTATCATGGCTCCAATTATTCCCCCAGCAATTGCTCCACCAGTTCCAGCTGCTACAGCTCCAAGTATTCCAATGAGGAGGGCTCCGCTTATTACACGCTCATCTTCTTCAGTTTTTCTTACCACCATATGATGCCTCCCCATCTGGTTATGACTATAAATAGAATTATTAGGAAAATAACCAAAGCAACTAATATGAAACCTAAAAAGCTCAATACACCTTTTTTCTTTTTAGAATATTCTTCCATCTTTTTTTCTATCATATAGTCTATGTGTCTGTATTGGACGGCCAAATAGATTATAATGAAAGTTATTATTATTCCAATAATTGATATTATCATATCACTTGTAAAGTGAAAGAAGAGTGCATACAACCCACCTCCGACAGCCAGAATGGCCGCTATGCCACCAAAAGTTAATGCCAAATCCTTTAACATGCCCATGTTGATTATTTGGTTTTTCATATTAAAGACCTTTTTGTGCAGCTAAGGGGTTTTTGTGTTATATGAGGTTTTTGTGCAACGCCTAAAGCTTTCTATCCCGTTAAGTTGACAGTACAAAAGGAACCCCGGAATGAGTTTCCAATAATACAAAAGGGAGGGCCCAAAGAACCCTCCCTTCGAAATCAAATAATCAAAGGAGCAATAGAGGAAAAGACAGCTTGATTCGATTGTTACAAGCTGTCAGTCCATTTATGCAGCAGCTGAAACCGAGATTTTGCTCATGCCGGGATTGCCGCCTCGTTCCTCCTGGAACATGTTGCGCATGCAGGCTCCCCACTGCTGGCTTCCATCGGTCGCAGAAGTCACTGCAATAGGAATCACAACCTCGTCTTTGCCTTCGGGATCAATAGCCATCTTCTTGACCTGA
>JAUWZW010000042.1 GCA_030615165.1 Candidatus Aenigmatarchaeota archaeon | reverse complement strand
TGGGGGTTCAGGATTCTCTGTGTCCATTTCCTTAATCACTCTCAAGTAAATTAATAACATCAGGTATTTAAATTAATTTCTATTATTAAAGCATATTCTTTGGATGAGCCTTAGCCTTTCTGTGACATGTGACAGCGTCTGTAAGAAAGGCTCAGGTTTAAATTAATTATTCCTTTTGGGCAGTTTCAGGCCCATTATCTTGGATTCTCCATCCAGCATTGATATTCCATACACCTGGTCAGCCTCTTTTATCAGCTGGTCATTATGTGATATGATTATGAACTGGGAGCCCTGTGCCTGCTTCTTTATCAGCTCAACAAGCCTTTTTGTATTTGCCTTGTCCAGTGTTGCATCAGCCTCATCCAGAATATAGAACGGAGAAGGTTTATGCCTCTGTATTGCAAAAAGTAAGGCGAACGCTGTCAGGGTTTTCTCCCCGCCGGAAAGTGAATCTATGTGCAGGAGCCTTTTCCCTGAAGGGCTTACCCTTATAATCAGACCTGATTCAATATTTTCTGGTTCATCCAGCTCAAGCTCTGCCTCCCCACCAGTCAGGTCTGAGTAAACACCCCTGAAATGCCTTGTTATCTCTCTGAGGGTCGCAGTGAAGGTCTCCTTTCTCTTCCCCTCTATCTTGTTTATGGTATCCTCTATTGCCTTTTTCTCCTCCACTATCTTGTCCACCTTTTCTTTGAATTCATCAAAGCTCTCCTTTATGGAGCCGAATTCCTCCAGAGCCTTCATGTTTATTGCACCCAGTGAATTAATTTTCTCTGTTAAATTCATCTCCCTTTCCTTCAGGGATGAGACCTTTAGCTCAAGCAATTCTTTCATCTCCTTCTTGGCTATTCCCTTCTCCTTGTCCATTCCCTCAAGCTGGAGCTTTGCATTATCAAATCTGGCCTCTATCCTTGCCCTTGATATGTTGAGTTTGTTCAACTCCTGCTGGATAACAAGCCTCTTCTCATAAGCATCCTTTCTCTTCTCCCTTATCCTTCTCATCCTCTCATCGAACCTCATTCTATCCTTTTCAAGAGAGAAGCTCTTTGTTCCCTTTTCCTTCTCCGCAAGGATTTCCATATCCTCATTCATATCCTTAAGCCGCTTCTCCAGCTCCTCATTCTCCCTGGCAAGCCTCTTCTTCTCCTCTATGTAATTGTTCACATCCGTTGCCATTGACCTCTTCCTGTAGTATCCACCTGTTATTGCCCCGGAAGCCTCAACCAAATCCCCGTCCAGCGTGACCATTCTGACCCTGTGTGTTTTGGCAATTCCCTTTGCCTTGTCTATATCCTCAACACATGCAGTGGTTCCAAGGACATATTCTATCACAGGTTTGAATCTGACTTCATATTTCACAAGGTCTGACAGCCATCCTATTGCACCGGGTGGCAGCGGCTTCGCCGGCCGCGGCCGTATCTTGTCCAATGGCAGAAACCTTGCCCTGCCGATTCTGTTCTTCTTCAGGTGCTTAACGCACATAACCGCATTGCTTGTTGTGTCCACCACAACATCCGCAAGGTGAGAGCCAGCCGCCACTTCAACGGCAACCCCATATTCGCCAGGCACACGGATGAGCCCTGACAGGATTCCACTGACGCCCCTGAATTTTGAGACAGCCTTTACTGCAGGGCTTGTCCTCCTGTCCATACTGCTCAGCCTTTCTATCATACCCTGCAGCCTTTCTATCTGAGTCTTGTTTGACTCCATCCTTTCCTTGACAATCCTTGCATCTGCCTGTAGTTTTGCCAGTCTCTTTGTAACCTCTATCTGGCTTGATGCCTTCATCAATTCCTTTGTAAGGGACTCAAGTTTTTTCTCCTCCTCAGCATACTCAGCATCGTATTTCTCTATCTCCCCTTCCAGTTTCTTTGACTCCTTCTCCTTTTCCTCAAGCCTCTTTTTCACATCATTTAGATTTGCTTCAGCATCCGAGAACGATTTCATTATCAATGCAGTCCCCACTGCCTCCAGTTCTTCCTGTAACCTTTTGTAAGAAAGGGCTGCTTCATAGTCATTCTTCATTTTTCCCATTATACTCTCCTTCTCCCTGAGAAGGAGTTCTGCCTCCCTCAGCCTTTCCCCAATCTTTTCCAGCTCCTTCCCCGCCTTTTCCTTTTTCTCATCGTATTCCATTATGCCTGATATCTCATCGATCATGCCCCTTCTCTCCACAGCGTCCATCTCGACAATCCTGTTCACATCCCCCTGCCTTATTATGTTGTGACCATCCGGATGGATGTGTGCCTGTGCAAAAACATCCAGTATCTGCTGCCTTGTAACCACCCTGCCGTTCAGCCTGTACGTGCTCACGCCCTTCTTGTTGAGTTTCCTGCTTATTGTAGCAATATCCTCCTTGACAGGCAAAGTCCTGTCCCTGTTGTCAAAATAAAGGATGACATTGGCAAAATCAGAGACCTTCTTTTTCCTGCTTCCATGGAAGATGAGGTTTTCTGACTTCTTGGCCCTCAGGGTTTTTGCCGAAGTCTTTCCAAGGACAAAACAGATTGCGTCTAAAATGTTCGACTTACCGGCGCCGTTTGGCCCTGTAACAACAGAAAAACCAGTGGGGAATGGCACAGAAACCTTCCTCTGGAATGACTTAAACCCCTGCATAACGAGTTTTTCTATCTTGACCATACACCTCGCCTTATGAACTTGACGGAAGCCCACATACGTGGGCAAGACCCTCCTCTTTGCCTTGCGATGGAGAAACTGTGCATCTCGGCTGATTATAATTATTGGTCGCGCAATCTTAAATAAGTTGAGAGATTTAAATCATGGAAAACAATATTAAATTATGCTGGAATCCCTGGTAACTTTAAAGGAATTATATGAAAGACCCTGGCTCGCCTTTATCTGGGCAACCATTCTGTGCAGTGTTGCAATAATTGTGAGCGCCCAGGTTTCCTACTACATGAGGATTTCAGGCGCCTCTCTTGCAGGTATCTTTGCGGTCATATTCACCCTGATACCATCTGTCTATTTTGCCACCATGCTGATAAAAAAGGAGGAAATCCTGGAGGAGTTCTACGTCAAGAAGCATTATAAAAAAAGATTCTGGGAGAGACATAAAAAAGACATACTAATATTCCTGTTCTTCTTTGCCGGTATAACATTGACCTTTGCGGTATGGACAATGGTTTTACCCCAAGACTTCTTTCATGTACAGCTTGTGACAATATGCGGAATGAGGGACATGCCTGTTTGCCATACCCTTGGCATAACAGGTGCGGTTGCCCAGGCACAATTTACAAATTTCATGATGTATCTGACCAACAACCTCAACGTGCTCCTCTTTGCATTTATATTCTCCTTTATATTCGGTGCCGGTGCAATGTTCATAATAATATGGAATGCCTCAATACTTGGTGTTGTCATAGGCTACATCTCAAGGGCATTGTGGGAGATACCAGGGGCAAGCCTCGGATTTCTGCCGCATGGAATACCAGAGATTGCAGGATACATATGCGCTGGTCTTGCAGGGGGGCTTATATCAGCCGCTGTCCTGAGAAGGGTTGACAGGGTGACTGTAAGGATTGTTGTTTTTGATGCACTCAAGGTTTTGGTTTTGGGCATAGCGCTTATAATCCTCGGTGCAGGCATTGAGGCGTTTTTGTAACAAAAGCTTAAAAATCCGTTGATTGTCGAATACTGTTTTATATGCAACCTGCGGACATATATAAAAGCAAGGTGGTTATGGGATGGTTGATCAAAGAATTGGAGCATGGGCTTTCCTACTAGGTGTAATCATAGCCATCATTGCAGGGATTGTAGCAGTAGCAGTAACAGCAACTTCAGCATGGGTTATACTCGTGCTGGTAATCCTGGGTCTTATAGTGGGATTCATGAACATACAGGACAAACAGATAACAGCATTCCTTATAGCAGCAATCGCATTGATGGTTCTTGGAGCAACAAGTGGAACAGTTCTTGGTGAACTCAACACACTTATTGCAGGACTTGGATCATTAGTCAACGCGATCCTGGGTAACATAGCAATATTCGTTGCACCAGCAGCCCTTGTTGTAGCATTGAAGGAAGTAATAAACCTATCAAAGAGTTCAAGTGTTTAATGTCCAGCAAAGCTGGACAGCTGTTGAGCAAAGCTCAACATTAAGCCTGGGTTTTTTGTTAGATTGTTCAGTTTCTTTATTTCTTTAGTTTTTTATTTATTCTTTACTATACCAATCTATCATAAAATTCCTGATAGAGGTTTTTGACTTTAGTTCTCCATTCGAAAAAACCAGCGGGCGAAGGATAGTTTCTATATAAATGTTTTATCTCTTTCATCTTGTTTGCAACAAACTGTAGATTGCGCGAAAGATTTACTTTGGTAATGCCTCTCGCCATTCTTGTTAATTTATCTGCCGCGCCTAGTTCCAAATCCCTCCCCTCAGAGGTTTTAATAAGGTCTTCCTCTTTGATGAGTTTATGTTCCATTCCAAAGTTTATCTGCTCATTGGTCAGATTCTGCAAAAAGATTCTGAACAGATCAAGACAAGCATTCCTTGCACCGTAATCCTTCATCCAGGCAGAATTATATTCCCACAGGGTTTCCAGTGCTGTATCATTTATCATTTTCTTTATAACAGAACCCGCCAGATATCCTGCGGTCATTGCCTGCCCTATCCCGCCGCCATGAATGGGATTTGCCTGGCAGGCAGCATCCCCAACAAACATGAAACCAACCCCATCCTGCAGCGCAACCAATGAATCAAGGGTTCTTCTGACAGGAACAGCGGCACCGCCTGCGTGAATAATTTTTGAATTTTCAAAGGGCTTACCCTTTATGTACTGGTAAAACCTGTTTTTGGGGTTTATCGGATACTGGACACCCAGGCCAATATTGGTATGATTCCCTTTCGGAAAAACCCACATGTAGCCCCCCTTGCTTATGTTCTGATCCAGGTAGATATGGCAGTATTCCTGGTCTTCAAATCTGTATTCTCTGATTTCCCTGTGACAAATAGCCAAATCTCTTTTATCAATCTGGTTTTCTATGTAAGGTGAATTTATCTGTTTTCTCAAAACCGCCTGCATGCCTGAGGCATCCACCACAATTTTTGCCTGGATTCTTTCTGTCTTTCCTTTTCTGCTTATGACTATGTTTCTGTCCCTGAAGTCCAGCACAGCCGTGTTGGCCAACAACTGTGTATCTCCAAGTTCTGAAACCATTCTTTGACCAAACAGCAGCCTGTCTATCATATATCCGCCATCCCTGGTTTCAACTGTGAAGAAGATTTTTCTGTCAGGGGAGAAGATTTTTATGCCCTTTATTTCCGCCTTCAGTTCTTCTGAGGGATAGTCCAGACCAAGTTTTCTGTGCAGAAAATCAAAGTGGTGCTTTCCTATGGCATCCCCGCAGACCTTTTCACCTATCTGATTTTTCGGCTTCCTTTCTACAATACATACCTTCAGACCCGAATCCTCCAGGGTTTTTGCTGCTATACAGCCCCCAGGTCCAGCACCAACTATAACAACATCATACATAGAACCTTCACCTTACGAGACAGGATGAATCTCAATATAAAATGGATATAATTACATTTAAATACCCATTCTATAAATAAAATCGGCAGGGCTAGGCAGGGTGTTTAGGCCGCATCTCTTTCCGCAAAATGGTCTTTAGCGGAGCCGAATACCAAGGGCGATGCGGGTCAGGTTTTCTGGTCCGGTGTGCCAACTGAGAAGCCTCGTCCTGCAGGATTATCTTCATGATGAACCGGGTCAGGTGGGGAACCAAGCAGCCCTAAATTGTGTTGGTGATGCTTGCAGGGTTAACGGGGTGGAGAAGACATGCAGGGTAACCAGTTTATCTGGCAAGTATCCACCGAGGATGCCCTGTCATTTTTTCAATATTTTGGTCTCTAGAAGTTAACCATTACCTTATTTACTGAATAGTAGCATAAAGTTTATAAATCAATGATTCAACTTTTCCACAAGCGTGGTATTATGGCAGGATTTAGTACAGCAAAATCCCAGGAGATGGCAGAGTGCTTGGTTGAATTAGAGGATAAAATAGCGCCAGCCCTTCTGGAGCAAAACAGGGAAGTAATTGTCAGTGAAAGAGGGGACCTGACCCTGAGAATAGAAGATGAATATACCCACAGTCTGGGAGAAAGGCTGAAGAGAGGGGGTTTTCCTGTGACAATAGTGGTTGAGGGCAAGAGGGTGGTAACGGATTATGGTGAGAGGGACAGTGATATACTGTTTCTTGACCCGGATGAAGCTTCAGTCAATCTTGATGCAGGATGGCTGCCCTATGGCGTGAACATGGTTGTATTCCCTTGCCTTAAGAGGGATGTTATGGTTGGTGACTGGGGGCTTGCCATGGTTGGTGACAGGCACAATAAGGTGAAATATCTTGCAGTAAGGGGCACGGACGGGGCTGAAGCCTTTGTTATTGATGGTATAGGGACGGAAAGGAGATGGAGGAGGCCGAACAAGGATAATGTAAGCCCAATAATAGAGATACCAATAGGCTACACACAAGATGAGGATTCCAAAAACAGGCAGGAGGCGTATTACAGGAGGATAGAAGCTGCTCTGGACAACAACCAACTCCGTTCCGTGGATTGCACAGGAGCCAACAGCGCACGCGTGGCTGATGGTAGGACCATGGTTTATGTTGAAGGAAGGGATCTGCCAAAGCTTGGCAGTGCATGCGACCTTGTGCCCTCTGTGATTATAGTGAATGCGGGCGGGGGAAGGGCCACGCACCTGGACGGGAGCGAGGTAGATGGTATAGTCTGGAGCGAGAAATACCCACAGGGCTTCAATTCGGATGTCTGCAGGGATGCTATTCTTGCTGCTACCCCGGAGATTCATGCTGTGTGCAGCGATGCCATAAAACCCGTACTCGGTCGTGAAACAGAGTATATGCTCTTGCGCAAACTGGGTCTCCCGGACTCCAAGGCAATGAATGTTCTGGATAAGGTCTCAGAAGGACATGTTTACCGCCATTTACAAAGAGCAATTGCTATGTACCTGCTTGATTGATGAATTTCAAGCCTCTGCACCCTTTAATGCGTCCTTGCATTTGCAGCTTCTCTCCTCCGGTATCCCGGGAACTACTGCCTCCAGAACCTTCTTTGTGTTCTCCAGGTTCCTTGCCATTATCCCCTTCATTTCAGAGAAATCTGTTGCCTTTCCAATATAGGAATCATAATCCGTTACTGTTGCAATGATTGCAAAGCACATCTCCAATTCCCTGCAGAGTATTGCTTCAGGCACGCCTGTCATCCCGATGATGTCAGCAAAGCCCCTGTACATGTTTGAGGCAGCCCTTGTTGAGAACTGGGGACCGTCAATCTTAAGGTATGTAGCTTTGCTGTGGCTTTTTATGCCAAACCCGTCAGCAGTTTTTACAAGCAAATCCCTTAATTCAGGACAGAAAGGCTCTGCCATCCCCACATGGTAGAATTTTCCCTCATCATAAAACGTGTGGATATTTCTGCTCCAGTCAACGAACTGGTCAGGAAAAACCATACCCCCAGGATTTAGCTCTTCTTTCAGGCTGCCGCATGCACAGGTTGCCAGAACCCTCGCACAGCCGAGCTTTTTCAGAGCCCATACGTTTGCCCTGAAGTTTATCCTGTGCGGCGGTATTATATGGGCTTCTTCTCCATGCCTGAACAAAAAAGCAACCCTTTTCCCGCCCAAAGTGCCAATG
>JAUWZW010000051.1 GCA_030615165.1 Candidatus Aenigmatarchaeota archaeon | reverse complement strand
GAGGAGAAACCTCTTATAGTTGATTTTCAGGTTCTTGAGAAGTTCAGCCCGGAGATGGCAGACCTGCTACTGTCTGAGCCAGAGACAATACTTGATGTGGCGCAGGAGGCAGTGAAGCAGATAGAGCTGCCCAGCGCTGTCTCAGCAGTTCCTGCAACTTCCACAAAGGTCAGGTTCTCCAACCTCTCCGAAACAGAGAATGTGAACATAAGGGATTTGCGTGCCAAACACCTGAGCAAATTCCTCTGCACAGAAGGCACGGTTAGAAGGGCATCAGAAGTCAGGCCTGAGATTACGGAAACAATCTGGGAATGCATAGAGTGCGGGGAAAAGACCTATTCCCCCAGGAGGGGAAGCTTTATATCAAAACCATTTCAGTGCTCAAGCTGCAAGAGCAGGATATTCAAACAGACAGACAAGAAGCTTATAGACGCGAGATGGATTACAATAGAGGAACCCTTTGAATCCGTGGAGGGCGAAAAGCCCTCGCAGCTTAATGCCATACTGACAGAGGACCTTGTCTCCCCGGACGGAAGGAGGATGTCAGACCCCGGGAACAGGATAAAGATTAACGGTATTTTAAGGGAGATACCAAAGGGAAAACCCTATTCAGCAAAGCTCGATTTCTTCCTTGAGGGAAACCTTGTCGAGCCCACAGAGGTTGGATGGGAGAGAATAGAGATAACAAAGAAGGAGGAGGAACAGATTAAAAAATTAGCCAAGGACCCGAAGATTTACGATAAGCTTATTGCATCGCTTGCACCATCACTTTACGGCATGAATGAGATAAAGGAGTCCATAATCATGCAGATGTTCGGGGGTGTCCCAAGAGTTCTGAAGGACAAAACCAAGTTCAGGGGCAATATACACCTTTTATTAATAGGGGACCCCGCCTCAGGAAAGTCACAACTATTGAAGCTCGCCCCGAGCATTGTGCCCAGGGGCAAGTATGTTTCCGGAAAGGGCACGACGGCGGCCGGTTTGACTGCGACTGTCACGAAAGATGAGCTCATGGGCGGCTGGGTCTTGGAGGCAGGTGCAATAGTCTTGGCCAACAAAGGGCTTTTGGCTATTGATGAATTCGAAAAGATGAGCCCTGAGGACCAGGTTGCCATGCACGAAGCGCTCGAACAAGGCTCCGTGAGTATCGCAAAGGCTTCCATTGTTGCAACCCTGCCTGCGCAAACATCTGTTCTTGCCGGCGGCAACCCGAAATTCTCCAGGTTTGACGCCTACAGGTCCATAGCAGAACAAATCACAATACCTGATACGCTGCTTTCGCGTTTTGACTTGAAATTCATGCTGCGAGACGTGCCAAACGCAGAGCAGGACAAGAAGGTTGTGGAGCACATACTCAAGGCAAGGGAGGGTGATTATGCAGCCGCAGAGCCTGTAATAGACCCCGACTTCATAAGGAAATACCTGGCCTATACAAAGATGAACTGCGAGCCAAAGCTCACAAAGGAAACAGGCAGGCTTTTGAAGGATTTCTACCTCAAGACAAGGAAGAAGGCAGAGGGAGGAGATGCCCCCATACCAATAACCCTCAGGCAGTTCGAGTCCCTTATGAGGCTTGCAGAAGCCAGCGCAAAGATTCAGCTGAGCGATGTGGTCAGGAAGGAAGATGCACAGAGGGCAATGAGATTGATGAAGTTCTCCCTGCGCCAGCTCGGTTTTGACCCAGAGACAGGCGCAATAGATGTGGACAAGAGTGAGGGTGCAACCTCCTACACAGAGCGCAGCAGGATAAGGGTGCTACTGGACATAATAAACACCCTTTCCCTGAAGAAGAGAGAGATTGCGCTGAGGGACCTGGAGGCAGCAGCAAAGAAGGAAGGACTCGAGAATGTAGACGACCTGATTGAAAAATTAAAAAGAGAGGGCATGCTCTTCGAACCAAGCCCCGGTTTCGTGCAGAAGGTGTAAAGAAAGAAATAAAAAACTTACTTTTAAATAAATTCTATGCCTAGAAAAATAATAGGGGACATAGGAGACTTCCATGAAATGTCCATAATACCAGGATGGACAACTTCTAGGACAACCTATGATAAGGTTGATCTTTCTGTTGAACTCGCTCCTGGAGTAATTCTAGATAAACCATTCATCGCAGCTGCGATGACGTCTGTTGTCGGACCAGAACTGACACTTGCTTGTGCAAATAATGGCACAATGGCTGTGGTACCTTCCCAACTATCAATAGAAGATGCAAGCAGTACAATAAGGGATGCAAAAAACCAGGAAGTGAAAAGGGGCGACCTGGAATTAGTTAAACAACCGGAACGGATAAAGGATGACTGCACCATGGGTGAAGCAATAGATAAATATAATAGTGTAGGTCACTCTGTGATACCTGTATGTGATGATTACAGAAACCTCAAAGCACTATTTTTATATCAGGAAGGAATACCAAGGGACTTTTTTGATATTTCCCTCTCCAATGCGATCAAGATGGCAAGAGGAAGGAAGCAGGGAATGAGAAAAATAATAAAACCATTTGATATCAAAAGAGCCAAGTATGGTGTGGACTACTGCTGGGACACTGATAAACCAAGAAAGGTACACAAACTGATGATGAAAGGAAAAAAGAGAAGATGCATGCCCATAGTAGACAGGAAAGGTGTAATGAAGGGTTTGTCTTTTGTTTATAAATACAATGGGTATGCTGTCGGCGGCGCTATTCACACATACAAATGGGAGGAAAGGGCTGAAGTCCTACTAGACGCCGGTGCTGACATTATATTCATAGATTCATCTGACGGGGCAAGTGATTTCCAGGTCAGAACAATCAAAAAATTCAAAAAAATGTATCCAGATACCCCTATTTGTGCAGGCAATGTGGTTGCAAGTGTGGCCCTTAAGAAAAACAGAACAGGAAAAGTTGTTGAAGTTCCGGTTTATGATGTACTTGTTGACGCTGGGGCAGACATAATAAAAATCGGAATGGGTAGCGGCAGGATATGCCTCACAACAGAGAACAGAGGTCCTGGCAGGCGTTTGCTGAGGGCTTTGAATGACCTTTATGAGGCAAGAGCCAACCATTCAGAATATCGCCCATTCATAGCAGACGGTGGGATAGGCACTGTTGACCCTGACATGAACAAAAGAGCCAGGGTAAGAAAGAATATGAGGCAGGATACGAGGAGTATAGATTTAGCTCTTGCTTTTGCAGATGCTGTTATGATGGGAAGCTATTTTAACATGTTTGAAGAAGCAGCAGGGCCTGAACAACCTATAGATGGAAAGAGGTACAAAGAAAGTTGGGGAGAGGGTTCATTCAAGGCAAAAACTGTAGCGAGATATGATGTCTACGAGGCTGTAAGAAGAGCTTACATAGAGGAAGGTAGTTATAACCTTATACCATGCATAGGTAGACTGAAGCCAGGTATAGAAAGAACAGCACTTGGTATTGCGATGACCTTAAGCAACGTCGGCGCTGCAAATCTTGCAGATTATAGGAAACTTTGTGTCCTGGAGGAATTATGAAGACAGCAGTCTTGGGAATGCAATGGGGTGACGAGGGAAAGGGAAAGATAGTTGATATTCTAGCGGAGCATCATGATTACATAGTCCGGTTCAATGGCGGAAACAATGCCGGCCACACGGTCAAGGTCGGTGACCGAACATACAAGTTCCATCACATACCTTCCGGTATTGTCTGGGGAAAGACATGCATAATGGGCAATGGAATGGTCATTGACCCTGAGGTTCTTATAAAAGAAATGGACGGTCTGGACCCGGGCTTGGAGGAAAACCTTTACCTCTCGGACAGGGCACACCTTATAATGCCGCAGCACAAGGCATTTGAAGCAGCGCTTGAAGCCAAAAATCCGATAGGCACAACAAAGAGGGGCATTGGGCCTGCCTACTCCGCAAAAGCGCTCCGAAAAGGCGCTTATAGAGTGGGAAACCTGGTAGACAGACATGGTAACGTAGACAGAGACAAATTCTGGAAAAAGCTGAACGAGGACCCGTTTTTTGACATACTCGAAAAAACCTATGGTGTCAAGCTTTCAAGAGAGGAAATATTCGAGACATATTGCAAACTTGCCGAAAGATACAAGAATAGGGTCAGGGACACGGGTGTAATGCTTGCGGAAGCGATGAGGAAGGATAAGCATATATTGTTCGAGGGGGCTCAGGGAACAATGCTTGACATAGACCATGGCACCTACCCGTATGTCACATCATCCAACCCAACTATTGGCGGTGCCAGTTCTGGGTCAGGTGTCAGGGTCATTCCGGACAAGGTCATTGGCGTCCTAAAGGCATATACAACAAGGGTCGGCGACGGGCCGTTCCCGACCGAGTTTGTTGAAGAAGGGAAAGTGAAAAGCAGCTTTCCACCTGAAGAGGAATTGAAAACAATGGGCAAAACCATTAAAGATTGGGAGCTTGGACATTACGACAGGAAGGCCACTATTGAAGGGGTAATGAAAGGAAACCCAGAAGCAATGAGTAGATTTGTGAGGGTTGAGGGGGGAGAGTATGGAACAACAACCGGCAGGCCTAGAAGGACAGGGTGGCTCGACCTTGTTGTAGGCAAATATGCTAAAAGGATAAATGGCATAACAGAAGTGGCACTTACAAAGCTTGATGTTCTTTCTGATTTACCAATGATTGAATTATGTTACGCATACCTTCTAGGTGAAATGAATGAGATTGATTATTTCCCTTCCAGATTGGATGATGTAGAAAAATGTATTCCGGTTCCGGATTCTTTCCAAGGGTGGGAAGGGGATATATCGGATATTCGGTCTGTTAATGATCTACCCTTGGATGCAAAGAATTATGTCAAAGGAATAAACCGGGAACTGGGCACACCCATTACCATGATTGGTGTTGGCCCCGAAAGAAGTCAGACCATATTCTGCAACCCAGAATAACCAGACCAATAATTTATAACACTGACAACAAATAATAATCATGCGGTGCCCAAAGTGCGGCGGGGATGCCTATCTAGTTGATGAGGAATTTGTGCAGGTCCTGGAGAATGTTGACCCGCCAAAGATTGTCGCAAAGGCCATCTACCAGTGCAAGTCCTGCAACGAAAGGTTCAGCAGGCTCGTTTCTGAAGACCTCGCGGCCAAGAAAAAAGAGCCAGAGGCCCCGCCACCAGCAACAACCTCTTCTGAAGGAGCAATGGAACAGCTGAGATATTTCTGATTGCCAAAAGGATTTAAGTTTTATATTACTATATCTATTTATTAGTTCAAATCATGCTCTTATTTCATCACATATCCAAACGGGTCGACCGGGCTATTCCTGCAATAACCTGGGATATTCCCGATAGCATATAAGTAAAATAGGCATCATGCGGTAATGCAGTGCAACGCAAGACTGCCGGATGCATGATAAGCTTAGTTCTACCAACCTTTTTTAAAGGAATGAGAAAAATGGATAAATCAAGCAAACCAGACTGGAAAATTAATATTGTTAATCTAAGCAAAAGACATCATGGAAAGATTGTCGCGCTGCGCAGGGTACCCGGTGGCTGGAAGATTGTTGTATTCAGCAGGAGATACTCGTATGTTGCCAAAAATTATAAAAAGAGAGGCGCGAATGGCGGCATCATGTTTATCCAAGAACGTGGGATATTATATACACATGCTGCTAGTTTTGTGGCTTAAGCTTAATTTACCGAAATACAGAATTATGTGAGCGGTATAGTCCTGATGACTCTTAACATAAATATTGTTTATAGCCACACAATTTAGGAGGCCAATAACCATGACCAAAAGAGAACTGATAGACTTCATCTGCGAAATTAACAGAGGCGCCAAGCCGGAATTCCTCGCCAGGTTTTCAGAAGAAGAATTGAACACTTACCTTGAGCACCTGATGGAGCTGGATATAG
>JAUWZW010000041.1 GCA_030615165.1 Candidatus Aenigmatarchaeota archaeon | reverse complement strand
CGCACCCACTCAACAACCTTGAGGGTGTTCCCCCTTTTCCAAATACTGTCAATTTTAATGCCATAGAACTTGCCGCCCTTCTCAACCCAGATTATCGCAGAGTAAAGCTCAGGGCCCTTTATTTCAGTGTCCTGCGCCGAGGCCACGCACGCTATCTTGCTGTCAAAGAGGTCATCATAAGACCGGACAAACATCTCCACGTCCCCGAGCATGGCGCGGCGGCCCATCTCGTCAGTAGGTTTGTCCGCGCCCTCCACGTACGTCAAATCAGGGTTTGCCTTCAGTACCTCGTCCATCAGTTTCTTGCCGTCAGCCACCTTATAGATGGTCAGCCTGTCCAGCAGGGCGTTGAAATCACCGGTTTTCCCTGCCTTGACCACAGCCCCAGCGAACCTGTTCCACATTACATCTTCTGGTTCGTCTTTGCATCCGCTTAACATGGCGCATGCCACTAGCAATGCACATAACTGGATTATTCTTTTCGTGTTCATTTTCTTACCCTTTCAAAAATGCTATTCTGTTCTGACAAACACGTTAATAAGGTAATTCTCATAAGACAGTACCAAGATAAGAATCCGCCATTAAAAGACAGAGGCAAGACAGTCGCAGTTGCCTGTTTTTAACATGTATGACAAAGCCATGGCTAACAAATGGAAACGGCTGATTCCGGACCGCAAAGGCTTTTTTCAGCATTTGGTGTCTGATTCGGCATTGTATCCGGGCAGCCTTGTCCTGTGAGAATCCTTTGGGATATGTTAAACTGTAATTCGTTCATTTCTGACAAATTACAGGCTGAAATGAGTTTTCTTTGTTTATTGAGATGAGCATGAATATGAACAATTGTGATTATCATTAGTAAGTTATAAAAAGCTATGTATTGGGCAAAGCCGCGGGATAGGGCGAAAATATAACAGTGTTATACCCGCACACTGCGCCCTGCGCGCCAAACGTATTTATTGCGCACCTCCCAATAAAGCTATGGTGTTTTCATGAAGGCATAGAGGCCAGGGGCCTTACCAAGGTGTTCGGCGAATTGAGGGCCGTGGACGGGATTGATTTATCTGTCAGCCAGGGCTCATAGTCACGATGGTGGCCCTGTACATCGTTGTGCCGGTGTGAAGGCCCCGGGGCAGGGCCCTATTCATAATCCTCATCCATTAGCCCAAAATTAGGAATATCAGCCTGAGTGGAATGAATGGTAACATGGTATGCTGTTTCGCCGGCACCCTCAAAGCATTCCGGATGAAGAATGTGGCCGGAAGGCCTGACCCTGCATTTTTCAGCCGCCTCCTTTCTGACTTCCATTGCGCGCCGCCCCCCTGCTATTGTGAAAAAATACTTCCCTGTGCTGCCCATTCTGATATATCCCAATTTCACCCAGGTCTCGATGTGGGATGCCGCCGCCTCCATGCCCATTCCGGTCTCCTCTGAAACGTCCAGGGGCCCAAACACCCTGAGCGCGCCCTGGCGGAACATGCTGAGGTAGTCGTCAGAACTAAAGCCCCCGGAATATTCATCCGAATTGAACCCTTCCATCCTATGTATTTAGGTGGGATGCTTTTTTAAGGCTATCCCCTCCGGGGCGCTGTTGCAGGCCGGGGCTTTCCGCGCAGGATGGGGTTTATTGTGCAAACCCCTGACTGATATTTAATCAGCAAGCGCCAAGAATAAACATGACCCTCCTAGCCATAGCATTTGAAGCCGGCGTGGTAATAGCCTCGGCATTTGTCGCAGCAGCCCTGGCCTATCTGATATTCAGGAAGCGGGAAATAACAGTATGGGCATACCTTGCTGCATTCATACCAAGGGCGATTGTTATCATAGTATCCCTCACCGGAGCCTCAAACCTGGGCGCATTTGCCTGGCTCAGCCATACAGCAGGGATATTCATCTATCCCATGCTTCTTGCGCTGGGCAATATACTTCTCATTGAGGTCGCCCTGGCAAAGAGGGTAAAGAGGGAATCCTCCCTCCCCCTGGAGGTCAGGCATGCAGTAAAAATAGAGAGATTCCTCGGAAGGCTTCAGGACAGGAGGCTCCTCCCGAAGGCCGCAGAAGTAAAGGAAGTCTATCTCGCATGCGTTTTGGCGGGCGTGATAAACCTGGCCTTTGTCTTCAGCGCAGGGTTGCTTTGATGAATTCTAAAAGTGCAGCACGGGATTATGCACAATGCTTATAAATTTTTCCCTGCATTCTTAACTATGATGGATGATTGCACTATAAAGGCTATGAGTAATATAGCAGAATTGAGAGAGTATGTGGACAAACTCTCGTATGATATATCCGGGAGATTCAGGCTGAAAAAGGCCTGTCCCTGGGTTAGGCCTATAGAAGAGTGCCCTGGATATGCTGACATGCCGGAAGAGAAGAGAAGGCCTGGTTATTATGACAAAAGCAGTAATACTGTTTATCTCACCCTGGAACTGGAATGGCCTGCAACCGGGCAGAACATACCTGCGCACGAGCTTGGCCATGCATATCGCTCCCGCAACAAGAAAGGAATGGAGTGCGTTATGGCCCGGTATATCCCTCCATCAGCTCCAGAGAGCACGGATGCCTTTGTTATCCCGGATTTAGACCCTGTATGCAATTATATCTTTCATATGAAAATCGCAGAGGAGGCGGTAGCCACGGCCCTGGGAGCCGCATACTTCTCAGGGGAACTGCCGGACGGTTTTAAAAGGATTCCCCTCTTTTCACAGGTGGATTTTCTGCCGGGGGGCAGTGGGGCTGAGAGTTTTGAGGATGTCGCAGAGAGAATATCAAAACGCATGGGAGCATCTATAATCATGGAGGTTGAAATGAAATGGTCAAAAATACTGGGAAAACAGATAGGCGCGCAGTTCGGGCTGCACGTTGTCAGGAAGCACAGCCCGGACCAGAGGATAAGGGAAATGATAACAGGGGACCATCTTGCCCTGATAGATGAAGCCCTGGAATTCAATGCCGGCCTGCCTGAGGGCGGGATTATCCGCCTCCCTTAGGGAGCAGGGCGCCTTAACCTGCTCTGTATGATGCGGGATTAGGTGGCTTCCCCGCGCAGGACGGGGCTGGTGTGCAAAGCTTATAAAATTTATGTTAAAGGATAGTTATGCCGGCAACAGCAACCAGGAAATGGATACCTCTGCCCAGCGGGCTTTTTGTATCAGCCAAGAGAATGACGAAATATTATAGGGGCGAGGACCCGTCAATATTCACACTTAAAGATGCAAAATTTATTACCCCGGAAACATTCAACCGGCAAGCAATGAGTTACGATGTAGATGATATAAAAATCATGGGTTCTGATCCTCCAATAGACAGGCTGGTCAAGGTTTCCATAGCGCGCGCAAGAAGTGATGAAAAAATAAGGGTCATGGAAAGATTCCCTGAGGAGTACCGGTCTGATGCAAACTCTTTCATACCCACACATCAGGAGTATGTTGATATGGCGCTTGCCACGGCAAACGCGAAGGCCAAGGGGGAAGAGCCGCTTGCATCGTTCTTTGAAACCCTTATAAACGGGCCCCAGGATGTTACAAGGGATATTCTCCGGTTCCATGAGGAACTCACAACAGGCACAAACGCAGGCAAGTACAAGGCAAGCCTGCTCAGGTTCAATAAAGACAACGGCGTGCTTGAGACCGTGGATGATAATGTCCTGATTCCAGGGCAGGGCTGTATTCTGGCGGTTGATGAAATAAACGGGTATCCTGTTGAGACCGCCGAAATAAGTAAAGAATACTGCACCATTAAGAACCTGGAAATCCCGGAAATTGAGGGCTGCAATATGAGGGGTGTGCTCTATATTGACGGCATCAATCACTCTAAACCTGAAAGTGGTGAAGAGCGCCTGGTGCTTCACTATATAGACAGCAGGCGGGGAAGCGGCTTCTTCTGCATGTATGTTACTTGTAAACGCTCCGAGGGATTTGATTTCTCAGGCGCCCTCCGCCTGAGGGACTTAAAGGACGCTACATAAATGGACGAAGAAATGCCCGGTTTCTGGGCAGACGAACCAGGCAAAGGTTCGGTATTGAGCATGCCTAACTATGTTGGGTTCCAGTTGGCAATGCAGCTGGCTGGAAGCGGAATGGAAATCCCCTACAAGGAGCTTTTCTGGGCACATGACCACACAGAAGGCATGGGGGTTTTCAGGCGCATTGCGAAGCCTACTGTAGCGCTGATCAGCAAACAAATCACACCCCGGTTAAAGGCGGAATTGATTGGCGCTTTTGTGGCAATGGGCCTGGATACAAGCGTCTTTTCTTTCAGCAAAAACAGCAATAAGGATTAAGCTACCCACCACCCATGGGGGATAAGCAGCGGCACTTGGGGGAGAGGCAGACGGAAGCTGGCAGAGCAGGGAAGGTATTTATTTCCGGGGTTTAAGAGAAAATGATGCAAAAAGTGGGGTAAATCACCCACCTTTATAAGCCTGTAATGCTATATATTAATATAGGAATTCTGGAAACTTGGAAACAGGAATTTCCGGTATAATATCACAGCACTGTAGAAAACCGTTATTTTCTATATCTGCTCGATAAGGATAGTGATTATATGTCATGGGTATGCGTTGGATGTTCAGAGCGGTATTCGGACGGGACAGATGTCCTGGGCTTCGGTCTGTGCAAGACATGCCAGGACACTGTCAAGGAAAGGAAGGCAAAGGAAAGGGCAGCCGCGATTGCGGCCAAGATAGCCAAGGCAAAGAAATATAAAAAAGGCAAGCGCTGATTCTACTACTTTTTTCTTTCTCCACTAAGGCTCTAAGTGTAGAATACGCCCAAGAGGAAAGCACGTCAAGGTGTTGAAGCACCTTTAAGTTGACAACATAAAACAGAGGCGGCACTGGGAAAGAGCGGTAACCCAGACGCCGCCAAGTTGCTATACATAGCCAGCCTCCTCAAATGCCGTCATCTATCTTGGGCGTCACGACGATTGTGCAGGGCCTGGTGATCTTCGTGCTCATGTTGGCCTTCTTTTTGCCTACCTTGAGGGTGGCTGTCCTGCCATCGACCTTAGCATCGGCCTGGGCAAGTATTTGCTTTATTGTTCTGCCTGGCTCGACGCTCACGGTCTTGGTGCCACCAGCCTGTGCGAGTTTGACTGGTATTTTCTTCTTTGCTTTTGGTTTTGTTTTCGTTGCTGTTGCCATAATACAGCTCTCCTTTCAACTATTCAAATTATCAACAACCCTGTTAACAAACACTAAACAATAATTAATACGACTTGCACACCAAACCACTCTTTGGAATATGGTGATAAGTCACAATTCAGTTTGGTATATATCAATGCTACTCAGATGCAGATTTATCTCCGGGGGTATTTCTTCGTTCTTGATGTGTTTTCTTAACAATGCACCTACCACAGATGCCACCATGAATGTGTTGAATATGATGGCCTGGGCAGTGCACGGAAGTGGCGCAACTTCATCCTTATCATGAAGCGTGGACTCATAGAACTTTATAGAGTCAGGGTCGCAAACCTTCACAGGGTATATGCTTCCTACTAAACCCCCCATTCTGGTGTCTATGTAGAGGTCTACCCTGGATTTCATCTTTAGTCCAGGCCATATTGCCTTCCTTTCTTCTATGTCGTCCACACAGGATATCACCAATCCTGACAGATCCTCCTTGCCTTTGTATTTCTCCTGCTTTTGTTTGATTTCAACGCCAGAGAATGCCTTTACTATCTCAGCAATTGCCTGGACCTTTGGCTTGCCCACATGTTCAACCCAGAACATCTGATTGGGAAGGTTGTGCCTCTCAACCACATCAGGGTCGAACACTGTGATATCAGTGCAGCCCATCTTGGCAAGCAACATGATCACAGGGCTGCCAGTACCGCCTGACCCTATAACTGTTACAGGCATTTTCAGTTCATTTGGGGACAGTATGTCAAGCTGCCTTGAAAAATCCATTTTTGGTTCCATGACCATCACCCCCTTCCATCACCGATAGAAACAACAAGCTGGGTATCCGGGAGTGCAACCATTCCAGCGTCCACGGCAACAATAACCTCATCTGCACCAATCAGTTCTGGTTTGTCTTCATCCTCAAGCATGACTGTCACTTTTTCCCTGATGTCAGCTGCACAGTGCTTCATGAGCTTCTTGTTTTTTGGGATATTAACAAGAACTGGTATGCCTTCCAAGGTGAGGCGGACGGGCTTGAACAGGTCAAGCCTTGCGAGGTATTGCCCTTGGTGTGTGCCCACGTAGCTGATCATATAATCCACTAAACCGGTTCTACCGAGTCTTTCGATGGTGGGGATATCAACCTCTTCGGAAAAGTGTGGGCCTATATCCAGGTCAGTGTGGGAGTGCCACCTGAACTTAAGGTTCTCAACATCCTTATCTCTGCCAGCATCCATCAGTTCAGCCACCAGTGAGGATACAGCCTCTGTGAGGTCTGTGGATATGGAGGTAACGGGCTGCTCAAGAATGAAGATATCATCCACAAAGAACTTAAGAGGTGCAGGGTTCTGGGCAGTATCAAGTATAGAAACATCACCTGTTCTCAGCACACCCAGCCCTGAAATCTCAGGTCCGCACTGGGCTATGAAGTACTGGAGCTTCAGGAAAACGGGTATCTCCATAAACATCCTGGGGATGCTTCTTATCAGGTTTTGTGCAAAAAATATTACCTGTGGTCCGTTCATCACACCCATCTCTTGTATTCGTTTTTTTCTTTTCATATGCTTACTTCTCCTTTCTTTTTTCCCCTGTTTGCGGGGGTTCGAATGCCAATTGGGGATCATATGTCTTCAGGAAATCTAGGAGAATAGATATAACATCCGAGAATCTGTGTCCTGCCAGAAGCTTTGCAAGAGAAATTCTCAGGGCCGGTTTCATCAGGATCACATCATCCTTTATACTGGGGTGAGCAATTTTGTTGTCTCCTGCATCAAGGGGTCTGATTCTTATTAAACAATCGGTGTTTATCCTGATCTGAAAACTACCTATAGGTTTAGAGTTTTCTTCATGGGAAATGCTGAGGGGCTCTGTTGTCAGAAAAAGGCTATTATCCGCAATCGATATGCTCTGCAGGTCTGGCATGGCAGCTATCTTATCAAACTCCTGTGCCAGGACTCTCAATTTATTGTTTTTTCGTTTTTTGAGCACCTCTATTTCCAGGGTGTGGTCATTAGTACGTGCTTCGCGTAGTGATTTGAGAGGTTCCTCCATATTTTTTGATTCGCTTGTTATGATATTTTCATGGAAAGGAGCAAGCCAGTACTCTCTTTTGCTGCATATATTCATGTAGGTTTTCCTTTGTTCTTGGATAGAACCCAGTTTTCCCAGCTGGGTTTTCCAGATTGGTTTGGTTCTTATGACGTCTCCTTCCCTTCCTGTGTTGTCTTCCAGAAGCTCTATAAGCAGGGCCACAAGTGCGTCAAACTCGTATTTCTCGACGTATCTGTTTGCATCACCGGCAACGTTGCCCAGGCACCAACTGCGATTGTTGTAACTGTCAGTGGCATAAGAACCTGTATATCCTGTGAAAAGGATACCTCTATAACCACGATACGTGCCCTCAGAGTCACCGTTTGCAGGGATGTTCATCTTCCAGCAGTATTGCTGCTTGTTTTCCCTGCTTGTAATCTCCAAAAACATATAAAGTCTCCTATTATCACTGGAAAACCTCAACCCCCTAACCTGGGGCATTTGCATCAGGCGGTCAAACTCTTTACCCAAATCTTTAATTGGTTTGCTTCCTATGATGGTTCTTATTTTTTCGGCTGAGTCGTTCATGTTTTCGGTTGAGGCTGAGATTTTATCTGCTGCACGAATAATAGAACGAATGTTGCTTATTTGTCTGTTTTCCAGTCTTGTGATTCGTGCGGTCAGATGTGATATGAACGGGTGCTTGAATGCTCTCTTTTTATCTATTAATTGTCTTTTGGTTATGTTCGTTTTGATCATAAAATCACCTCCTTTGGAGGATGTATTCTCTGTTTCA
>JAUWZW010000017.1 GCA_030615165.1 Candidatus Aenigmatarchaeota archaeon | reverse complement strand
TATTTATAGTTTATTTCCCCCCATGTACGGATTAATTAGTAAGTTTTATAAGGTTTTGTGTGTTAATCTATTCATGATAGATGAAAAAGAACTGGAAGCCATTGGTTTCACAAAAGGCGAAGTCAGGGTTTATCTTTCTTTGCTCGAATTAGGAGAAACCACCACAGGCGCGATAATCAAATCATCGGGAATCACTGGCTCAAAGGTCTATGAGATTCTTGACAGGCTCGGGAAAAAGGGCCTGGTTTCATATATAATCAGGGAGAAAACAAGGTATTTCCAGGCGTCCTCTCCCAAGAGGCTGCTGGATTATGTAAACAGGAAGGAAGCGGAATTTATTAAGCGGAAAAAATCTATTGAAGCCCTTATTCCGGAGCTTGAATCAATTCGGAAATCAAAGCAGGAAATACAATCTTCTCAAATATTTGAAGGTTATGCTGGTATAAAAACCGTTTTTAATCTTATTCTGGAATCCCTGGGACCAGATGAGGAATATTATGCCTTCAGCCTGGGGGGAGAACTAAAGAACAAAAAGATAATGCTGTTCCTAAAGAATTATCATCTGAAACGAATCAGAAAAAAAATAAAGGTAAAAATAATTGCGAATTCAAAGGAAAGACCATTATTTAAGGCATTATCCAAATTAAAGGGTCTGGAAATAAAATACTATGATAATCCTGTTCCATTGGGGGTATTTATCTTCAAAGATTACATTGCCACGTTTACGTTCAAAGATAAACCGACTGCTTTCCTAATCAGAAGTGAACAGATAGCAGGTTCTTATAAAAATTTTTTTGCTAGTTTGTGGGATATTTCAAAAAGTATCTGAGTTGATTATATAATTTATTTTTTCCTGATAACCTTCATCCCGTTCATATATGGCCACAGAACCTTTGGCATCTTTATAGAGCCGTCCTTCTGCTGGTAGAATTCAAGGATTGCAAGCATGGTCCTGCTTGTTGCAATGGCTGTGTTGTTTAATGTGTGAACAAAGCCTGCAGGTGGGGCGCCCTCCTTTTCCCTGTACCGGATGTTAAGCCTCCTTGCCTGGTAATCCGTGCAGTTTGCATTTGAGCCAATCTCCCTGAACCTTCCATCAGCCATCCATACATCTGTGTCATACTTCTTTGCTGCAATGTCCCCTATATCCCCTGTGCATACATTCATAATCCTGTAAGGGAGGCCAAGCTTTTTGTAGAGGTCTTCTGCGTTCTTCTGCAGTTCCTCATGCAGCTTCCAGCTCTGCCCAGGCAGGCAGAATATGAACTGCTCAACCTTGTTGAACTGGTGCATCCTGAATAAACCCTTTGTATATTTACCATGCGCTCCGACCTCTTTCCTGAAACACGGGCTCACGCCAACGAATTTTATTGGCAGCTGGCTCTCGTCAAGAACCTCATCCATGAACATGGCTGCCATTGGGTGTTCTGATGTCGCTATAAGGTAAAGGTCTTCTCCTTCTATTTTGTACATCACATCCTCAAAGTCTTCCAGGGAAACCACACCTTCATAGGGCTTCCTCTGCAGCATAAAAGGGGGCTCTACCAGGGTATAGCCGCGCTTCAGCATGAAATCTATTGTGAATTTAATCAGGGCATAGTCCAGGAGAGCAAGTCCGCCCTTGAAGTAGAAGAAGCCATGACCTGCGACCTTTGCAGCGCGCTCCGCATCTATAAGGCCGAGGCCCTCAAGGATTTCAAGATGATTTTTCGGCTTGAAACCGAACTTTGGAGGCTTCCCCCATGTGCGAACAACCTTGTTGTCATCATCATCCTTCCCGTAGGGAACCGATTCATGGAGCAGGTTCGGAATCCCGAGGAGCAGCTTCCTTACATCCTGCCCTAGCTCTGCGCGCTTCTTGTCAAGTCCTGCTATTTCCTTCCCGATGCTGCGCATCCTCTTGATTTTCTTCGGGTCCCTCTTCCTTGCGAGTTCGCGCGAGACAACATTGCGCTCGTGCTTCAGCTCCTCCACCTTCCTAAGTACAGAACGCCATTCCCTATCCTTCTTTACAACCTCTTGTAGAAGTTTCAGTTTTTCCGGGTTCCTGCGCTTCTTAAGGTTTTTCTCAACCTCCTTCGGCTTCTCCCGGATAAGTTTTATATCCAGCATGCTATCCTTGTGTTATTATTGGTTTTTATTGTTTATAATTACTTCGCTGGCTGGGGCTTAATTTTTTGCCTGTATAACAGACTTATCTATTTATTTGTCAATTTTGAGTATTATGTAATATGCAGGTGATTAAAATGGAAAAAATCCGCTCTCCTATATTGGCAGTAGTCGGGCATGTAGACCATGGCAAGACGACCCTGTTGGATAAGGTTAGGGGAACCGCTGTCGCAAAGGGAGAGCCTGGCGCAATCACGCAGTACATATCTGCAAGCTTTGTGCCCACTGATGTAATAAAAAAGGTTTGCGGCAATCTTTTGAAGCAGATAAAAACCGAACTCACGATTCCGGGTTTGTTATTCATAGACACACCTGGCCATGAGGCATTCACCACCCTGCGCAAGAGAGGGGGAGCAATAGCAGATATCGCTGTTCTTGTTATTGATGTTAATGAAGGCTTCCGGCCCCAGACAGAGGAAAGCCTCAACTACCTGAAGCAGTTCAAAACCCCATTTATTGTTGCCCTTACAAAGATTGACAAAATGCTCGGCTGGAATCCCCAGGACGGGAAATGCTTTCTGGATTCCATCAAGGAGCAGACAGACAGGGCTCAGGATGAGCTGGAGGAGAAGATGTACAGGGTTATAGGTCAGCTATCTGCAAAGGGATTCGAGGCAGAGAGGTATGACAGGGTTAAGGATTACTCCAAACAGATAGCCGTAGTGCCTGTTTCAGGCGTGACCGGTGAAGGCGTTCCTGACCTCTTGATGGTGCTTGCGGGGGTTGCGCAGCGCTATCTGAAGAGGGGGCTTGAGGTAAAGCCTGGGGAGGGAAAGGGAACTGTTTTGGAAGTGAAAGAGTTCAAGGGTTTAGGAACAACAATAGATGTCATCCTGTATGATGGTGAGATAAGGAGGGGTGATTACATTGTTATAGGCAGCAGGAAAATAGTAAAGACGAGGGTAAAGGCATTGCTGGAGCCAAAGCCCCTGAAGGAACTGAGGCTTGAGAAGGAATTCCAGAAACTGGATTCCGTGCATGCTGCTGTAGGCATAAAGATTGCAGCCCCTGGTCTTGAGGATGTTGTTGCAGGCTCCCCGCTCAGGGCAGTCAGGGGTGAAAGGGATTTGGAAAAGGCAGTGAAGGAGATTGAGCAGGAGATAGAGGAGGTTGAGATTGAAACAGAAAAAAAGGGCATTATACTAAAGGCTGACACGCTCGGTTCACTTGAGGCCCTGATAAAGACACTGAAGGAAGTAAACGTACCCATAAGGAAGGCACTCGTGGGTGATGTAACCAAGTCTGATATCCTGGAAATCAGGGCCCTGGAGGAGCCAATGGTATTTGCGTTTGGCGTCAAAACCCCTCCGGAAATTGTGAAGCTTGCAAAAGACAATAATGTTGCCCTGTTCCAGTCAGATGTTATCTACAAACTTATAGAGGATTACAAGGAATGGGCAAGGGATAAAAAGAAAAGAGAGGAGGAAAGGCTTCTGAAATCCGTAACACACCCGGGTAAAATAAGAGTCCTGAAAGGGTATACTTTCAGACAGAGCAGGCCCGCTGTGTTCGGTATTGAGATTCTTAAAGGTATTATAAAGCCCGGCTACAAACTCGAGCTTAAGGGCAAAATTATCGGGAGGATAAAGGAAATCCAGTCAAAGGGGGAGAGCATAAAGGAAGCAAAAACAGGGGAAAGGGTTGCACTTTCCATGGAAGGTGTTGTTGTCGGCAAGGATATAAAGGAGGGGGATGAGCTGGAAAATCATTTAACAGAAAAGGACATAGAGAATCTGGAGAAGCTCAGGGCAAAGCTCATGCCTGAGGAAAAGGAGCTGCTGGAGCGCGAATGAGGGGAATCGGCATGATAGTTAAAGCATACACTATAAATGACCCGGATTATAAAGGCAGGGATGCTCTTGTATTCTGTGAAATTGATGGGTGTTTTTATCCTATTTACTGTCATGAATCAGCAATGGGGGTTGAAGGAATAATACAAGACTCTACCCTAGGATTTTTTTATGTGAACATAAAATTCTATAGGAGATTTGCTTCCAAAATAACTGATGAATTAAATAAGAGGGGGAAGGAACAAATAGAACCAATCCTTGAAGAGGTATTCGGATAGCCACAGAGTTCAAAAGAAATTTATTAACCCAGAACCCTAATTCTATTTATGCCTGAACTGAATTTATGGTATCTTTTAACCCTTATTGGGGAGCCTGGGTTATGGCTTGTTATCTGCCTTGTTTTGTTCCTGTTATATTTTGCTGTCAGGAAGAGATGGAAAGGGAGCAGGCGGTTCAAGGATTTCATGTTCCTTCTTGTGCCGAGCATTATCCTTGTGTTTGTTTTGGTATATTCCATGAAGGCTGTGATGCAGGTTCCGAGGCCCTGTGCGATCTGCCCTGCTCCTGACTGTAATATTTACTGTGAGACTAGCTTTGCTTTTCCATCCGGTCATGCAGCCACTGTATTTGCAGTTTTCACCAGCTTGATCCTTTTTGTGAAAAGAAAAAAATTCCTATTGGTTTATATAATCCCGATTCTCATCTCTTATTCCAGGTTTGTTCTGGGCGTTCATACAATCTGGGACATACTCGGCGGCGCTGTGCTCGGTTTCATAGTGTCTGTTTTTGTCTGGCGTGTGGAGCACCTCCACAAGCAGAAATTCAGGCTGTTCGAAAAGACCAAAAAAGAGGACTTTCTGTAAAAATATTTAAATACCATGCAGACAACTTAATCTCATGTCCGGAATTACAAGAGTGACAGGTGTTTGTAGAAGCGGTTTCCAGACCAAAAGAGACACGGCCAGCGGATACCGTGATGCATCAGGTAGCAGAGGGTATGTCCAAGGAAGGCAAGAACAGAGGAGCTTTAACATACCAGAAAGACCAATAGTAAGAAAATATACTGATGCTGACGGAATAGAGCATATTGAGATAACTCTTTGATGCCAAAAACGGCTATTTTTCAGGGAAAAACCGCTACGCTGCGCCAAACAGAAAGCTTTATAAAGCCTTATTTTAATAAATAAATAAAATGTCACTAAATGGTAGTGACAAGAGGGTAAATGTCTGAGAGGGAGTTTGAAGAGGTTACAAAAAGGATAAGAAAAATGGAGAGAGGTCTCTACATAGACAAGAATGAAGCTGGAGTAAGCGAGCTTTAGGTGATGGATATGACTTGGACAAAAAATATGTTGGAGCTGGCGAGAAGTCTGTTTGAGGGGCCTGAGATAGTTGAACCTATAGCACAGGTTCCTGATTCTTCAATAAGGGTAGAAGATGTGCCAGGCAACACTGTTAACGGCAAATATATTGGCTGGGCAGATTATAGAACAGGCAAAATAAAGATTCCAAGGTTTGATGGTGTTGTGAAATATGCAAGAGGTGCTACAAGGCAGATGTATGAACAGGTAAGGCAGGCTGTTAGAGCATACATTCTGGGCCACGAGATAAATGAGCTGCGTTACCAGCCGCAGACTGAGAGAAACCATGGAAGGATTGAAGCTGACAATCTTGCCAGGGCAGAGGCTCATGACCCAAAGGCATTCATTGCAGGCCTTGCACTGCACAAAGCAAGACTGGAAGGTGGTAATAGAAAAGGAAGGGAATTCACCAAGAATACAGGATACTTCTATGACCTTGGGAAAAAGTTCAGACAATATGCCGAACATCTGGATGAATGGGTAAATCTGGTTCGTGATGTGATTAATGGAGAACCCACCTACCTCAACGGCAGGTTTGCACCAGCTTATGCTACAGTAAGAGGCAAGAGGTATGCAGACCCAAGGGGGATTGACTGAGAGGTGAAATTATGGGATTTGCAGGAAGCGTTCAGAAACTAATGGCAGAAAACTGGTGTTTTGGTACAGGCAGGAGTATCCCTGAAGAGCCGAAGATTTCTGTTATTATACCTGTAGGCCCAGGGGAAACAGATACAATATATAGGGTTTTTGATTCTGTTAAAGCTCAGGAGTACCAAGGACATGTTGAAGTAATAGCTGTATGTAATGGCAGCCCTTACAGCGCACGTGAAGTAGCAGAGAAGAAGGCGGATATTGCCCTGGATTATAAGGAACCCCTTGGGTTTTCAGGAGCCAGAAATAAGGGGATAGAAAGGGCAACAGGTTATGTGCATGTTTTCACTGACGCAGACATGGAGATGGAAGACCCGTTCACCCTTACCAAGATTGCAGGGAGCATAAAGAATGGTTATGCAGGAGGTATGGCAAACAGTGTTCCTGATATGGAAACCTGCGGTGAAAGTGCATACTTTGGATGGACAAACCTTGCCGCAAAGTATGCAACAAAGCTTGCAAACATCCCTGTAATAGGCAAGCTTGCACCAAGGGTAGGTAACAGCTTCATATATTGCAGAAGTGATTTGGGTCTCAGGTTTGATGAGGGGCTTGAAATGCAGGAGGATGTTGATTTCGTAGCACAGATGAGAAATTATGGTAAAGTGGACTTCCTGGACAATACCCGTATAAAGACATCAGGCAGGAGGTTCAGAAGGGAAGGAGCTGTAACCGCATGGGCCAAGAGGGCCTATGACTGGCTGAAATACACAAGGAAAAAGCCGGCCCCCGGAATCCACAGCGCAGGGAAAGGGAATGATGGGTTTTTGAATCTTACAAAGAAATATGATACTGAACCAGGGCCTGATATGAGGGCTTTGGCTGCTTAGAGGTGATGGGATATGCCAAATGGAGCTGCTGGAGTTGCTTTGGGAAATCTTCGGGATTTTTCAATATATGCTCTTAAAGATGGTGCAAAGAGATGGTTCGCGAAACACTTTTCTCGGCTGGCGCCGATTTACGGATGTGTAGATAGTCCGCTTGATGAACAAAAAGTGGATGAAATAATATATATAGCCCCCGCACGCAAGGGAGAACACACAGCTGTACTTTGTAGGGGGTATAAAGATCCTGATAAGTACACAGAGAAAAGGATAGAAGACCATCTAAGCGGAGGCATGTCATTGGATGATTGTTTAGCTATAGAAGCCGGGACATTCAAAAATATGGATGGAGATGTTATACATGACTACGATGTTGATTTGTTTGATGACGATTTCGAAAAGTATAACTCTCATAAGTGGTTTGGCCGT
This sequence comes from Candidatus Aenigmatarchaeota archaeon, assembly GCA_030615165.1. Taxonomy (GTDB): domain Archaea; phylum Aenigmatarchaeota; class Aenigmatarchaeia; order QMZP01; family QMZP01; genus JAUWZW01. The sequence goes on along the minus strand of JAUWZW010000017.1, from coordinate 11,559 downwards.
CCTGAGGGTCTTACTGAAAAGGGTAGACTTCGTCAAGAGCTTGTTGATGACATGTTAAGGTTCTGCTTTAAGGATGCAAAACATATAGGCACATACAAAGGCAGAGATGTTCATGTTGGTAGACCCAACAAATATCCAATTAAACAAATCCTTTACTTTGGTGGGCAAGCCATCGCTTCTAAGGTATATTATTGGCTTTACAACAAGATAGGTGGTCTTTTGGGGGTTCCAAACATGGATCAAATGGGTAAAGGAAGGTATGAAGCCTTCTGGGCGGATAGATACAAAAGAGCCACCCAAACATTGAATGATATAATGGGACTTCCACGTCATATAGAAGTATTAAGTGATTTAGAGTAGTTGTTTAAGTTTTTGCTAGCTTATTTCCCAACGCAGAAATCTCCAGCACATACTTTGCGGGCTTCTTTGGTTTGTAAATCCTCCATGTCCTGGGATTCAGGCTTACAGGTGGTATGTTGGCTTTTGCATCCACAACCTGCATCTTTTCATCAAGGAATATTAAATCCAGAGGGAATCGCATAAATAACATCCATATGCCCCATTTCCCTGGTTTTGGGAATTCTATAAGCAAGCCATGCATTGGCGGGAGCTTTTCCCTGAACATAAGGCCCTTTGCCCTCTTCCGCCATGTGTCAGCAATTTCTACTAGGAAGTTCTTATTTTTGATTTTTAGTAATTTCATAACCCTCGCCTAGTTGCTCCTTGACCTGCTCTGCTGTCTTGGGGCCGATGATTTCCCCGAGTCTGCGTATAGGGATTTTCCTCAGGTCGGCTAGGCCCCTAACATTCGAATTCCAGAGCCTTCTTGCCCTGACCCTGCCCAGACCCTTCAGCCTGACAAGAGGAAGGAGCTCCTTGCGCACGCCGTAGCGGATACGCAGGCGGGTCTTCCTTATTGGCTTGAGCAGAGGCATCGTGCCCAGCAGGAGTGCCAGCTCCTGTGTTGAATAGAGGAGCCACTTCGTTATCTCAAGCCTTGCGCGCAATTCCCCGGGTGTTATGCCCAGGTCCTCCAGAAGTTTGTCTTCACCCATCTCCTCTGTCCAGCACTGGAGCATGTATGCTGTTTTCAGGCTGCGCAGGTACTCATCATACTCCATGTCCCACGGGTTCGGGGGCTTCTGGAGCAGGGATTTCTCCTCCCTTACAAGCAGGTCATTCAGGTTGTCATAGTCCTTTTTGCGGACAGAGAGCAGTGGCTTCATCTCTATTGTGTTTGATATAAGATGGAGGAGGTTGAAGTTGTTCAGGGTTTTGGCGCGCTCCAGGTGCTTTATCAGATGGTGAGCAGTTAACGGGTCTATATAAAGTTCTGAAACCCTTTTGCCTATTCTTGTGGGCTTCAGTTCCTGGGAATCCTCTGTAAGCAGGTCTGAACCCCTTTTGAAAGGACTCTCTTGGTTGCTGGAGGTGCCTGATGTAGTGATAAATTTAAAGTCTTTTAACAGGGTTAGGACCTTTTCCAGAACGGATTCCAGCTCTGTGAGGTCCTTGTACTGGTGGGCATAGAATGTCTTGAAGAAGAAGTCCTTCAGGTCCTTCTTTGTGGGGGTGACACCGGATGCTATAAGAGCCAAGACATGCATCCTGAGGACAGGCTCCACACCAAGCTTTGAAAAGATTTTCTCGGGTTCACCTTTTATGTAATTATCCCATGCATATTTTGCTTCTGCTTTGTTTTTGGGGATTAATATCGCCTCGCCCTCTGTGTCATATGCAGGTCGCCCTGCCCTGCCTGCCATCTGCTGGATTTCTAAAATAGGTATGAAGTCCATTCCACGGAAGCTGGAAAAACGCTTCAGGTCACGGATTATGACCCTAAAGGCGGGCAGATTTATACCTGCGGCCAAGGTGGGAGTTGCGCATATGAATTTTATCATGCCTTCCTTGAAATTGATTTCTATAAGCCTTCTCTGCTTATTGGTCAGGCCTGCATGATGGAATGCAGTCCCATGTGAGACACATTTAGCAAGCCTTTTGCACTGTATGGTTGGGTGCTCCAGAACAGAGGCAAGTCTTTTGGAGAGTTCTAAAAGCCCAGGGTTTGGCTTTATTTGGTTTTTCACATGAGCTGCTATCTTCTCAGCAGCTGACTCTGCACCCTTCCTTGTGTTTATGAAAACCAATGCCTGCTTGTCCAGGGAAAGGGTCTTGTCAACAAGGTCCATGAGTGAATTTTCCTTTTTCTCCAGAATTATTTTCCTTTTTGGCTGGAAATCAACCTCGCCATCAAAGCAGACCCCTGTATAGAGCTTAACGGGCCTCCAGTCTGATTTCACAGGATTTGCATCAAGCCATTCAGCAAGCTCTTTATAATTGTTTATGGTTGCTGAAAGTGCCAGGATTACGGGATTTGCAACCTGGCGCAGGCGGGTCAGGACAATCTCCAGGGTAGGGCCCCTGTCCGGGGAGTCCATGAGGTGGATTTCATCCGCAACAACCAGACCAATAGAATCTGTCCATGTGATTCCGTGGCGGAGCAGGCTGTCTAATTTCTCGCTTGTGATAACTATAAGGTCGAAGTTTGCGAGCCACGGGTCTGACTTGTCATGGTCACCGATTGATATGGCTACCTTTATTCCCAAAGGCTCGTATTTCTTTTTGAATTCTTCATACTTTTCAGAGGCCAGGGCGCGCAGGGGAACTATATAAACAACCTTTTTTCCGGATTTTATGGTTTTCAGCGCAGCCATCTCTGCAACAAGGGTCTTGCCTGATGCAGTGGGTGCTGCAACAACAAGGCTCTTTCCCTCAAGCAGGCCTGCACTCAGCGCTGCATCCTGCACAGGGTTCAGCTTGTCAAATCCTGAGAGCTCTAGAACCTTTTCCACTGTTCCCTTTTCGCCGACCATACATTTTATAAAACTTATTAGCAATAAAAAAGTAAAAGGGTATGAAAATCGAGAAAGGCTATGAAAGGGTAAGGGCACATGTGCTTGTTCACGGCGTGGTCCAGGGTATTTTTTTCAGGACGAACACCAGAAGCAAGGCCCAGATTCTTGATATAAAGGGCTGGGTTAAAAACACAAAAGACGGCGGTATTGAGGCTGTTTTTGAAGGGGATAAGGACAGGGTAAAGGAAATGGTGGAGTTCTGCAGAAAAGGGCCATCAGGCGCTGTTATAACCGATGTAAAGGTCGAATGGGAGCCATACAGGGCAGAATTCACCGATTTTGAGATTAAACATTGAAATGTGCAAACTTAAATATCTGCGCTGTCAATAATCTGAATATGCAGAATATTGCAGGGCGCGTAAATCCTTTGTATATTGTTTCTGGGGTTTTGGTATTGGTAGCGCTCTTGCTCCTGTGAAAGGGTTGCATTGGTTTTTTCTTATCTTCTAATTTAAGAGGAGGAATATATGGAGGATAAATTTGAAGAATGTGTGAATCAGGATGTCTGCAGGAAATACACAGATGCAGATATAAAGGGTGATTGTCCCTTTGGGAAAGAGTGTGACGGGTATAAAAGTGTTTATGAGAACGGGAAAAGAGGGAGTGATTGGGATTTCATATGGACCCCTGATAAAGGGAAGTTCAGGTTTTAGCAGTTATGAATATATTTGGGAGTGAGAAACAAATAATAAGTATCGGATATGAAAAGGATAAATTTCAGCCGGATTGAAAAGAAGTGGCAGGACAGATGGGAGAAGGCAAAGGTTTTCCGTGTGAAAGAAGGCAGGAAGAAGAAGATGTATATCCTAGAGATGCTGCCGTACCCAAGCGCAGTGGGATTGCACATGGGACATATAAGGAACTATGCAATCGGGGACTGTTTCGCAAGGTTCAGGAGGATGCAGGGATACAATGTTTTGTATCCAATGGGTTATGACGCATTCGGCCTTCCTGCAGAGAACGCAGCAATAAAGGACAAGACACATCCAAAAAAATATACAGAGAAAGCCATTGCTGGTATAAAGAAGAACCAGAAGGTCCTGGGTCTTTCCTATGACTGGACAAGGGAGATTGCTACCTGTTACCCAGAATATTACAGGTGGAATCAGTGGATATTCCTTAAGATGTTAAAGAAAGGGCTGGCATACAAGAAGAAGGCTCCTGTTAACTGGTGTCCCAAGTGCAAGACCGTCCTTGCAAATGAACAGGTTGAGAATGGCAAATGCTGGAGATGCGAGAGCCAGGTCGGGATAAAGAATCTGGAGCAGTGGTTCCTGAAGATTACAAAATATGCTGACAGGCTTCTGAAGGGTTTGAAAAAGATTGAGTGGCCTGAGAATGTAAAAACCATGCAGAAGAACTGGATAGGGAAGAGCAGGGGAACCAGGATAGACTTCAAAATCAAAGACACAGATAAGATATTTTCCGTATTTACCACAAGGTCTGATACCTATTTTGGCATTACCTTCATGGTCTATGCACCCGAGCATCCTGATGTGATGGAACTGGTCAAGGGAACAAAATATGAGAAAAGGGTAAAGAATTTCATAAACAAGGTTTTATTAAAAGAAAAATTTGAGAGAACATCAGAAGAAACAGAAAAAGAAGGGGTGTTCATAGGAAGGTATGCTGTCAATCCTATTAGTGGTGAGGAAATCCCAATATACATAGCGAATTTTGTTTTGCTCGAATATGGTACTGGCGCGATAATTGGTGTGCCTGCTCATGACCAAAGAGACTTCATGTTCGCCAAGAAATATAAGATACCGATAAAGGTTGTGATACAGCCGCTGTCCTATAAGCTTGACCCTGAGCAGATGACCAGAGCGTATCTTGAAAGGGGCAAACTGGATAACTCAGAAAAGTTCAACGGAATGGATAACATAGAGGCAATAGAGGAGATAACAAAGTTTCTCGAGAAGAAAGGTGTAGGAAAAGCAACCGTTGAATACAAACTCAGGGACTGGCTCATATCAAGGCAGAGGTACTGGGGAACACCCATACCAGTGGTTTATTGTGATAAGTGTGGCACAGTTCCTGTTCCTGAAAAAGATTTGCCTGTTGTTTTGCCAATCAATGTTAAATTTACAGGGAAGGGCAATCCATTGGCCAGCACATCGAGTTTTGTAAATACAAAATGCCCGAAGTGCGGAGGGAAGGCAAAAAGGGAGACAGATACAATGGATACGTTTATGGATTCCAACTGGTATTTCCTCAGGTATTGCAGCCCCAAGAGCAGGCAGATGTTTGACAGGAAGGCTGTTGATTACTGGATGCCTGTTGACCAGTACATAGGCGGCGTTGAGCATGCTGTTATGCATCTGCTTTACGCAAGATTTTTTACAATGGTTTTGAAGGACTTTGGGCTCTTGGATTTTGATGAGCCATTCCAGAGGCTGTTTAATCAGGGAATTGTTTACAAGGACGGGCACAAGATGAGCAAGAGCTTCGGGAATGTTGTTACGCAGGAAAAAATCGGAAAGAAGTACGGCATCGACACCGCAAGGTTATTCCTCCTGTTTGTATCCAGCCCGGAGAGCCAGCTTGAATGGAGTGATGAGGGCGTGACAGGGACATATAAATTCTTGAACAGGGCTTATAACCTGGCCTCGGAAATGAAGAAGATAGAAACAGATGGTAAGATGAATTATTTAGACAGACAGATAGTCGGGAAAACCCACAGAACAATAAAAACCGTTACAGAGTGCATGGAGAACTTCAGGTTCAACATCGCTGTTGGTAATCTTATGACCTTTGTTAATGGTTTGTACAGATACAAGGAACGGGGACCGAACAGGAATGTCCTGAAGGAGGCACTGAAAACACTCGCACTGCTCTTGGCTCCGTTCACCCCGCACATAGCAGAAGAGGTATGGGAGATGCTGGGATGCAATAAAGGAAGGAATTTTGTCTCTGTACAGAAATGGCCAAAGGCAGATGAGAAGTTTATTGACCCCATGCTCGAGCTTTCAGAGAATCTGGTCAACAAGACAATTGGGGATATAAGGGAAATCATAAAGCTTATTGGCAAGAAGCCAAAAGAGATAAGGATTTATGTAAGCCCGTTGTGGAAGTATGTGGTTTATGACACGATACTGGACCTTGCAGAGAAGCCTGAGGACATAGTTAAAGAGGTTATGAAAAAACCAGAGATAAGAAAGGAAGGTAAGGATGCTGTGAGGCTTGCAGAGAGGTTGAAGGAGGATATAGGAAAATTGGGAAGGGTCTTGAACCAGAAAGAGGAAATAAATGCATTGAAAGAGGCTGAGAATATGTTTATGGATGAGTTCAAATGTGATGTGAAGATTATCAGGGCTGAGGAAAGGAGGACAGAGAAATCCCTTAGGGCAGAGCCGGGGAAGCCGGGGATTGAGATTGTTTAACAGGTGAAAAACATGGTGTTTTTAGCAGTTCTTGGCATACTGGACCTTGTAATAGGGGCGCTGCTTATTGTAAGCCCCGGAGGCGGGCTGGCTGGTAACGGCGTGGTTTTTGCATTTGCAATAATCGCCCTGCTCAAGGGTCTTTATTCTGTCCTTGCAGCAGCAGGTGCTGGTTTCTTCTTTGATGTCCTGGGCTGGCTCGACCTGATTGCAGGTTTCTTCCTGCTCCTTGCCAATTGGGGATTTGCTTATGGCTTCTTCCTTTATGTGGGCATAATAATGGTCCTGAAGGCATTTTATTCCATTGTTGTGGGATTGATTGGCTCTCAGGATTAAGAAGGAAGATTGGCTCAGGCGAAGTGTGTGAAGTTTTTAATGCTTCTTTTCCCATATTTCTACATGAATCCTGGAGATATTTTGAGGTATTATTCAAGGGAAGACGTGCAAAGCGCCCTGCTCAGGGTTGCGAAGGACAGGGAGGTTGTTGGCGTTTTCAAGAACGGCTCCTTTGGGCCGAGACCGGGTTCCATTGTTTACCCACAGGATATAGTTACAATGGTCAAGACAGGTGTTGTTGAATTCCACTGCTCAATCGAGCACTGGTCTCAGCCAATGGGTCTGAGGTCTGATAACTATGAGGGCTTGAGAACAGGCTGGGACCTTATTCTTGATATAGACTGCAAAAGATTTGAGCATGGAAAGATTGCCGCAAAGGTATTCATATGGGGTCTGAAGAAGCATGGGATTAAGAATTTCTCAATAAAATATACAGGGGGCAGTGGTTTTCATATAGGCATACCATGGAATTCGATACCAAGGAAAATAATGGTATCAAGTTCTGCTTACAAACCTACGGTCGGTATGTTCCCTGACCTGGCAAGGACCGTTGGCGTATATCTGAAGGACTACATAAAAGAAAGGCTTGAGACAAGTTTTTTGAAAAAATGGACACCAGAGAAACTGGCTGAGCAGGTTGGAAAACCCCCCGATGAGATATTCACGGATGGTGGCATCGACCCGTTCAAGGTTGTTGAGCTCGATCCTGTCCTTATATCCCCAAGGCATTTGTTCAGGATGCCCTATTCTCTACACAAGAACAGTTCCCTTGTTTCCATTCCGTTTAAACCAAGCAACCTGGATGATTTTGAAAAGTTCAAGGCAGAACCTAGTGAGATTAAAACAAATGTTGGTTTTCTGGAAAATGGGGAACTGGGGGAGGCAGGCCCGATATTCGCAGAAGCAATTGAATGGTGGAAAAAAGAAGAGAGGAAGAAGAAAAACAGAAAAATGGGAGAGTTTAAGAAAAGGTTAAAGGATATGGGCTGCATGTTGATTCATTTGATGACGCCCCAAGATTTGGAAATGATGATGAACATGAAAATATCCGTGTCAGAAATAGTTTTTAAGAAGGCCGTGCCCGAGGAATTATTCCCGCCCTGCATACATAACATAGTAAAGGGCCTGCCAGATGGAAGGAAGCGCTCTGTTTTCATACTTACAAATTTCCTTTCCTCTATGAAATGGAAATGGGGTGATATAGAAAACTACATAGAGAAATGGAACCAGAAGAACAAGCCTCCCCTGAGGGACAATTATATAAGAACACATCTGAGATGGCACGGGAACATGATAAAAACAATAGGAAAGACCATCCTGCCTCCGGGTTGTCTGAAGGAGGGCTACTACGCAAGCTTTGGCGTTTGCAGCCCCGACTTCACCTGCGGCAGCCAGACCAAGAACGTCAAGAATCCTGTGAACTACCCTTGGAGGAAGATGGGTAAGGGTAAATTTACCAGGGGGAGAGGATTTAAATCTAAGGGTAAAAAATAAACCATGTTAACCTATGAAACACTTCGCAAGATTCTGCAGGAGGAGAGGGCTGCAAATAAGCTTGTTTCCCTGCCAGAGGATTTCTTTGAAAGCGTGAAGAGCTATCTGGAGAAGAAATCCCAGATAAGCAGGGAAAAGGAGGATGTCTGGGAGCTTGATTCCGCAAGGAGGACGCTGCAGGAATTGCTTGAGGTAAGGGAAAGAAAGGTTCTGGAACTTGCTTTATACCATGTGAGGTCAGGGATGGAGCCTGGGGATTTGATACCCGAGGAGAAGGAGCTGTTTGAAAGGGTTGTCCAGAACATAAAGGATTTCCAAGCAAAGAGGAAGGTTTTCCTGGAGGGAAAGCCTGAGAAAAGGCTTGTTGTGGCTGTTCTTGATTCTGTGCCAGAGTTTGTGGGGACAAACCTGAAGACATACGGTCCGTTTAAGAAGGGGGATGTTGTTTCCATTCCCGAGGACAACGCGAAACTGCTTATAGGGAAAAAGCTCGCGCAGAGCATTGAGACTGCGTAAGATATTTATAAATACTGTTTGTTATTAATTCTTATGAAATTCCCTAAAACCATTAAAACGTTTTGTCCTGTGTGTCGCAGGCATACAGAGCACAGCGTCAGCTTGGTAAAGAAAAAGGCCAGAAGCAAGGCTCACACTATGTCACAGTCAGCAAAAAGATTCAAGCGGAAAATGAAGGGGTACGGCTCATTCCCCAGGCCGAATCCAAAGGGCGAGGGCAAGCCGACAAAAAAGGTTGATTTGAGATTGAAATGCAAGGAATGCAAAAAAATGCACACAAAGAGGGGTTTCAGGGTTAAGAAGTTCGAGCTTGTTGCCAAGGAGAAATAACTTATGACAGGAAATTTCCTCAGGGTGAAGTGTGAGAAGTGTAAGAACGAGCAGGTGATATTTGAGAGACCTTCCAACATTGTGAAGTGCCTTGTGTGCGGCGAAACCCTGGCAGAGCCATCAGGCGGGAAGGCAATGGTCAAGGCAAAGATTCTGGGAGTTGTCAAGTAGGAGTGTCTTGCCTGCGCATGCACACAAATGTTAAGCAAGTAACAGTTTGGACTGTTAGCCAATGAACAGTTGAACTTATGACTGCTTAAGCCTTTGTGCAGGCTTCCGTAACAGATTACGAGGCGAAAGATATGAAAAAGCGTGGATATCCAGAATGGGGGGAACTTGTTATCTGCAGGATAACGAAGATACATCCCAATTCCGCATTCGCAGACCTGACGGAGTATAACAAGACAGGGATGATTCATGTTTCCGAGGTTGCAAGGAGATGGGTCAGGGACATAAGGGAGTTTTTGAAGGAAAACCAGTATGTTGTGTGCAGGGTGATAAGGGTTGAGGGTGACCACATACATCTCTCTGTTAAGAGGGTCGCAAGGGAACAGGCAAGCAGCAAATTAAGCGAATTCAAAAGAGAGAGAAAGGCAGAGAAGATGCTTGAACTGGCAGGGAAGGATTTGGGTAAAAACCTTGAGGAGAGCTATGAGGAAATCGGGTATAAATTGCAGGATTATTTTGGTTCCCTTTCAAAGGCATTTGATGTGGCGCTGAACAACCCAGAACTCTTGAAGAGCAAGGGGGTCCCCAAAAACTGGGCAGATTCCCTTGTGAAGATAGCAAAGAAGAGTTATGTTGAGAAGGAATACGAGGTAAAGGCAAGGCTTAAGCTTATTTGTTATGAACCCGATGGTATCAGGGTTATAAGGAATGTTCTTTCAAAGGCCAGGGAAAGCGGTTTGGATGTAAAATACATATCAACCCCTACTTATATGCTTGTCGGGAGGGGCAAGAACCACAGGGAGCTTGAAGCAAGGGTTGAGAAGACAGCTGAAGATGTAGTTAAGGATATAGAACAGAACAAAGGCGAGGGAAGTTTTGAGATGGTCGAATAAAGCCTCTTTCTTTAAAAAGAAAGTCTTCATCTCTTTGGTTCGAAGATGAAGAGATGTCTGCGTCTCTCACCGCATTGAACGCAGAGACGTCTCGCGCCAGCGAGGCGCGATCTCGTGTCTTCTTCACAAAAACGAGACACGAACCCTTGGGAGAAAGAAAGTGCCTTATATTAATTTTATAAACTAAGTAGATTTATTGAATAGTATGCTGAAAGGTTTCGGTTCGGGTTTGAAGCAGACCTTCAGGAAGATTGCAGGTCTCGGAGTTGTTGACAAAAATGCAGTTGAATCTATAGTCAGGGAGCTTCAGAGGACACTGATAGAATCCGATGTTGATGTTGAGCTCGTTGCCGAGATTTCAGAGAAGATAAAAAAGAAGGTTTTGGAAGAGAAGCCGCCTGCTGGGATGACACTAAAGGAACATTTCATTAAAACACTCTATGACGAGATTGTTGATTTCCTGGGAAAAGACAAAGGAGAAATAGCATTGAAGAAGCAGAAGATTCTGGTGGTGGGTCTCTTCGGCAGCGGGAAAACGACGAGTATAGCTAAAATTGCCAAGTGGTTCAAGGTGAGGGGTTTGAAACTAGGGCTTGTTGCATGCGATACGCACAGGGCAGCTGCGCAGGACCAGCTTGGGCAGCTTGCAAAAAAGGTCGGGGTTGCATGCCACAGGGAAGGCAAGAAGCCTGAAGATATTGCAAAGAAGGCTTTGAAGGGAAAGGAAGAAATCCTTATATTCGATTCTGCTGGAAGGGATGCTTTGGATAAAGAGCTGGCAAAAGAGCTGAAGAATCTGGGCAAGGTTATAAACCCGGATGAGGTTTTGCTGGTAATACCTGCTGACTTGGGCCAAGCCGCAAAACGGCAAAGCTTGGAATTCAACAAGCTTGTCGGGATAACGGGTATTGTTGTCACAAAGCTTGATGGGACAGCAAGGGGTGGTGGGGCACTTGCAGCGGCAAGGGTTTCCGGCGCCAGGGTCAAGTTTATAGGTATGGGGGAGAAGATTGATGATTTAGAGGTTTATGACCCGAACAGATTTGTCTCAAGGCTAATAGGATACGGGGATATACAGGGACTGCTGGAGAAGGCAAAACAGGTGGGGGTTAAGGAAGAGACAGCAAAGAAGATTGTGGAGGGGGAATTTACCCTTAATGAGTTCTGCGAACAGATTGGGCAGATGCAGAAGATGGGCTCCCTGTCAAAGATTATGGAGATGGTCCCGGGTGCTTCCGGTCTCAAAATCCCTAAAGGCTTGCTCGATGTGCAGGAAGGAAAAATGAAGAAATGGAAGTTCATAATAAACAGCATGACTGAGGAGGAGAAAAATAATCCAGAGATAATAAAAGCCTCAAGGGTTAAAAGAATAGCAAAGGGCTCTGGATGCTCAGAGGGCGAAATCAGGGAGCTTCTCAAATACTACAAGCAGGCAAAGAAGATAATGAAACTTGCGAAGGGTGGTAAAGGTCTTAAGAGGGGACCCTTGGCTGCCCTGGCGAAGCGCTTCGGGATGGGTATGTA
>JAUWZW010000039.1 GCA_030615165.1 Candidatus Aenigmatarchaeota archaeon | reverse complement strand
GAGCACTCAACAGAGGTCCAGCTCCCTTTCCTGCAAAACATGTTCAAGGACTTCGGGATAGTCCCCATATGCATCATGAACACTGATTACTCTGGAGGATTTCTGAAGGAATGTGAAACCCTTGGGGCTGCAATTGCAAAGACCATAAAGGGGAAGGAAATTGGTGTGATAGCAAGCTCTGACTTCTCCCATTACCTGCCTGCCCAGGTTGCAGAGGATAAGGACTCCAAGGCCCTGAAGAAAATTCTCGCACTGGACACAAAGGGCTTTTTCCGGGTTCTTGAGGAGAATCAGGCCTCTGTCTGCGGCTATGGACCGATTGCAGTTCTGATATCGGTAGCAAAGGAGCTGGGGCTTAAGGCAAACCTGATTAACAAATCAAACTCGGGTGACTCAACAGGGGATTACAATTCTGTTGTTGCGTATTATGCTATTGGTTTCGAATAGCCCCTTCTACTTTCTTTTCAGCCTTAATCTGTACCCAGAAAACGGAAAAAAGATTGCAATACCATATTCATCCAGGTCAAGAATAAAATGAAAAACCACATTCATAAGACCCAAAATGGCTATCATGATACCAAAGAAAAAATACAGCAAAACCCCGGCAATGGCTGTAGTAAATATATTGTGAAATAATTTCCTGTGTAATTTTCCTTTGATATTCAATCTCAGCATGACATAGTCTATAGTCGGTATAAAATGGGTCAATATGATGATGACCGCGCTATAGAACCCAAGAAAGCCATACAATACAATAAAAACAGGAATCTCAAAAAAGAAATGCATCTTTAGTTCCATAGTTATTAATTTATCAGATTTTATATAAAACAAAAACCTAGGGATGATTAAAACGAAACCATCCCCTCGTGAAACAGAAAAGGATTAACCACCAATCCGAAACATTTTCGTTCCGCATTTAGGGCATGTGCCCTTTGTTGCGGGCTTTTTGTTCTTTAATATGACCTTTTTCGGATCCTTTATCTCTCTCTTTGCCTTGCATTTTACACAATATCCTGTTACCATTTAAAAACCTCCCCGTATGCTATTGAATAATAATATGCATTTGTGACTTATATATATCGTTCTTGGGAAAAATTTCCTTCTTCTTGGCTGAAAAGCAAGGAGAAAGCTTTATAAGCCCTAAAAAGCAAAAATTTCACATGGCAAAAATCCCCTTGGCGCCTTTCGAGAATGTCCTGAAGGAATCCAAAAAAGACATAAGGGTTTCTGATTCCGCAACCAGGGCATTCGTGGAACTGATAAACGAAATAGCAAAGGAAATAGCAACAGATGCTGCAGAGCTTGCAGAGCACGCGAACCGCAGGACAATCCTGGATTCTGATGTAAAATTAGCAGGAAAGAGAACAGGAAGATAATTACCCTTTCCCGTTTCAGAAGCCTCAGCAATTTATTAGAAAGAAAAACCAATTCTATTTCATTATGGCAAATATATCTTCAAAGCTCAGGAAGGAACTCAAAGACTTGTCCGAAGGCCAAGCTGTTCTTGTCATCAGCAAGAGCAAGGACGTCATAAAAACAAACATACAGATTCTGAAGCTCCTGATGGATGGAAACTTTGGCCTGTACATAACAGTAAACCAGCCATACTCCTCCCTTAAGGAAATATTCGCCAAAAACAGGGTGAATATAAATCAGATGTTCTTTATTGACTGCGTAACCAAAAGGGTTGAAGAAAATCCGGAGGAGAACGAAAGATGCGTTTATGTTGAATCACCAAACAATCTCACAGACATAAGCATTTCAATAACAGAAGCCCTTGAGGCAATTAAGGGAAAGAAGTTTTTGTTCATGGACAGCCTGAGCACACTGCTGATTTACAACTCTGCAGGCAGTTTGGCCAAGTTTTCGCATTTTTTAATAAGTAAAATCAAATTATTAAAGGTGACAGGGATTTTCATATCAGGCAAGGAGAAAATGGAGAAGAGTCTACTGAAGCAGATATCACAGTTCTGCGACAGGACAATAAGGTTATGAGAACATGGCTGAAGTGATATTTACAATCGGACATGTATTGCAGTTTATCACATTCCTGATTTTAATATGGGCATGGGGAACGTTCATTGCTTATGTTAGTTCGAATAGAAAACTGCTCAGCACAGAGTTCAAGAGCATCGTTTTTTGGGTGATGACTGGTATATTGTTCTTTGCAATGAGGACGACTTTGGAGCTTTTGAGCTATATCTTGCTATTTGGTCTAACAAATTCAATGTTACTTATCCTGAACATTTTCAGTTTTTCCTCAGCCTTCGCTTTCGTGATATCAGCCTATCACCTGTACAGGTTCTCAAAGAAGTACGGCTTTGCCGAAAAGGTAAAGAAGATGGAGAAAAGAAAGAAGTAAGGGTGCTTATTCACCTAAAAATATTATCTTTTTTGTATTTTTTAAGCGCACCTACAATATCCCTTGTTGATGCTATTGCTGCCTCGCGCGCGGCATCAGCAAACTGCTCTGGGGCATATTTTGGTTTATCCCCATCCATCAGCTTCTCATAAGCAAATATCACATTCCTTGAGGAATTCACCACAGCACCCATACCATTCTCATCAAAGCTCGGGACAACCCCCCCTGCCCCGCCACCCTGAGCGCCATAGCCGGGCACAAGGAACGGTGTCTTGGGCATCCTTTTCCTCAGGGCCTCCTGCATATCTGATGTGGCTCCGACAACCGCCGCCACAGATGAATATCCATTACTCCCCACGTACTTCTCACCCCATGCATCAATAAGCTCTGCCACCACTTCACAAACAGTCATATCCTCACTTGTAAATACGTCCTGTATATCTTCGGAACTCGGATTTGATGTCTTGCACAGGAGAAAGGCCCCCTTGCCATACTCAGGGCTGCAGAACCCCAGGAATGGTTCAGTACTGTCTGTTCCAAAATACGCATTAACTGTGATGGCATCTATTGCACCATCAAACAGCGAAAACTTCGACCCGTCAATAAGCCCAACTTTGCCCAGGAATTCATTCGCATAGGACCCTGATGTTGAACCGATATCACCCCTCTTCACATCCCCGAGAACAACCAGACCCGCATCCATTGCAGATTTGACGGTTTTGATGTAAGCCTCAAAACCAAGAGGACCAAATTTCTCATAGAACGCTATATTGGGCTTGATAACGGGAACAACATCCGCAACAGCCTCTATTATGGCTGTGTTGAAACGATAGAGCGCCTCTGCAGTTGCAGCAAGCATATCCCCAGATGCAGTTTCAATTGCCTGTTCCTTGATGCATTCCGGAATCTTTCCAATCCTCGGGTCCAGCCCGACACAGAGCGGGCTCTTCTTCTTCTCAACCGCTTCAAACAACCTCTCAGCAAAGTTTGCCATAGTAACCACTAACCTTTACCTAATCCCGTTAGTGCAACCTTATCCAAAATGTTCTCTGGATCTTCAACACCTAATCCTCTGCAGGCTTCTATAACTACAGGTTTAAATTCATCCAGTAAGCCAGGATATCCTTTTGTCAAGACCTCCAGCGCATCAGGCTTTTTTATCTCCCCATCAACAACAGCACCCGGCTGTTTGAGTTCATTCTCAAAGAATTCCGGATGCCCGCGAAGGAATTTTGTGGCCCATACCCTTTGGCTTTCTTCTGTAGTCCCGTATTCTCGTACAGCCCCTAAATCTTCTTTGGATATGGCTGCCATATCCAAACCAACCTGATAAAAACTGTCATCCTTCTCGCATAATGAAATAGCATTAACATGTGGCTCAAGCTTAGCCAATGTTTCCTCCCCGCCCTGGAGCCTGTCAAACCCAACAACATGAAAATCCATATAACCCCCGCACCCTCTGACTTCAAAAGCCACATTACATGCTGCCTTTGCTTTTGTCATAAGATCACCGACATGTACAACATTTTTACCCTTGATTTCATCCGGATAAGCTCCCATGAGCTTTTCCCCCATCCCGTGGCCCTTTGCCTCCTTTCTTACGACAAGGGCAGGCTTCCTCAGCCTGTCAGCCACTATTGCCTGGAAAGGAATGTCAGCTGATTCATGCCCTGCAATAATATCAAAATCAACCCCCGTGGAGTCCAGGGCTTCCAAAAAATACTGAATAAGCCTCTCACGCGGGCCTGCATACATGGCAAACCTTCTCATATCCTGGTAATCAGGAGAAATAATCCTGGAATTGTAAATAAAAGGCCTGTCAGGCCTTATGACATATGATTTTATAGCATGTGTCATCCTTGCAACATCATCTGCAACCTGCCTATCGAATAAAGACATAAAATCCCCAAAACCCTTTGGATACTAATTGGAAGAAAATAATTTAAACCTATGCGGTGATTGGGGTCACACACTTTCCTTTGCAACGCTCCAGAGGAAGTTGAAGTACTGCCTGAAATCCTCTGCGACCTTTTCATTATCTATCATAATAGTCACAGGGGTTCCATTGGACCAGAGGAGAATCGCTACCTTATTCCCGTATATGTTTATCGCGGTTTTGGAATCAATTTCCCTTGGCATGAATCTGACCTCTGTGAACGGGAGCTTGGACACTTCCCTTGCATAGGGTTCCGGGCAGTTGTAAATCAGCCTGTCCTTGACCCCCCTTTTAACCCTCCTCTTATGCCATTTCCTTAGATACCTCTTTGAAAGCTTTGACGGTGTATGGGCTCCAAGAACAAGGTTCTGCTTTGTCGTGTTGAGTATCTCCTCAAAAACAACCCTCCTGCTTTCAGGCCCCCTGTAAATCTTAACGTCCTGTTTTTCTCCCTCCGGGTCTTTCCTTGAAATTAGTCTGGAAACCATGGATTTTATCTCCCTCTCCCTTCTTTCCAGTAACTTCTTTTCCTCTTTCATCATATCCAGAAGAAGGTATGGAGAAGAAACCTCAAAATACTTGGTCCTATTTTTAACTGCATGACCAACAAGGGCTTTCCTGGTCAGCCTCTCTATAGCATCATAAACATTCCTTCTATGCACCCCTGATTCCTCTGTTATTGTACCAACTGATGCAGAACCCAGCCTCAGGAGAGCAACATAAACCTTTGCCTCATTCTTTGAGAATCCGAGACCTTCCAGAAGCTTTGCGTCCATAGGCAACTAAAAATAAATTAACAATAAACAATTTAAGGATTTAAACCCACTTATCCTTTCTTGCTTTCAGCTTATCTGTGATTTGGTCCAGGGCTTCCAGAAGCCTGAACAGCTGGCCCTTTCTTTTCAGAACAGTCTCAAAACCGGTTTCAAGGTCTATCTTCCTGTTGGAGTGCATGTTGACATTCCTGAAAGAGCTCACAGCCTTCAAATCCTTTTTCATCTCCTGCTTTTTGGTGTAAACACCCTGCATGCCAAAGGGTTCGGGATGTGTGAAGAATTCCCTTATCATGTCATTCATATTAGAGGAGCGCAGCCTTTCCAGGGATTCAGGAGAATCTGTGTACTGCTTCAATACCTTGTAAAGGGAATATTCCACCTCCATTATGAGCATGAAAAACAATATCTTTACAGGCCTTTCCAAAGCTTCCGCCTTCGTGACAGTGGACCCATCTTCTGTTACTAGACAATCATGCTTTTGGAGAAGCTCCAGTGCATCAAAAACCGGCAGGTCGTCTTTGACATGGATATGATTTTCCAGTGGGAGTTCTCTTGTTTTTGCCAGCAGCACAACATTAAAATCCTTGGAAACCCTCGAGAAGAGCTCCATAGCATCTTTCAATTCCATAATTAAACTGAAACGGGAATATTTAAATAATTCAGTGGAATATATCAAGGTGGTATAAATGTGTCCTCCATGCGGCAAAAAACGGAAGCGGAAGAAAATGAAGCGCCACAAGCTCAGAAAGAGAAGGAGAAAGATGAGGCACAGGAAGAGGCGATGAGATGATGGAAGAACTAACACAGACACGTATCTCAATAGGGATTCATGCAGTTGTTGCAATCATGATTGGCTGGGTTTCCGTCCAGGTCGCTGCTGCGAGCAGGACGCTTTTTGCAGGAATCCTTGGCATTGTTATCCTTCTGGTAATAGGCTACCTGATAGAGAAGATAACAGGGAAAAAAGGGATAAAATGGTGGTTCGGTAACGGGGCCATAATATATTTGCTGGTCTGGCTCGTGAGCTGGGTCTACTTCTTCAACGCAGCCCTTGTTTAAGTAATTAATACGAATAATATAAGCAGTTTGACACGGACTTGTCCGTATCTCCGTAACCAATCGTAAGGCAAATATATAATAGGGTTGTGACCGCGAATGCGGTCTGTCATCCCGTCTTATAAGGTGAAGTATATGGTAGGCGCTCCAAAAAGATTCCTGCTTGATGCGAATTTCTTGGTGATACCCTCCAAGTTCAAGGTTGATGTGTTTGAACAGCTTGAGGAATTCGGTCCCGGGCAGCTCTACACCCTTAACCTGGTAATTGAGGAGCTGGAGAAGCTCACCAAGGGCAGGGGCAGGAGCGCAGCGCATGCCAGGATGGCCCTGCAACTTGTTAAAAGAAAAGGGGTCAAAATCCTTCATGCAAAGGGCAGGGGTGCAGATGCTGCCATAAAGAGGCTCGCAGGGAAGGGATACTACATTGTCTGCACGCAGGACAGGGCCCTGATAAAAGCCCTGAAGAAAAAGAAAGTGCATGTAATATCCATGAGGCAGAAGAAATATCTTGTGAAGCTGTGATTTTTCTGTAAATTTAAATCCGAAAATACAATACTTTACCATGGCAGACATTCTCAATGCTGTTCCTCCCGGACCCAAGGCACCGGACATGGTTAATGTTATAATAGAGATATCAAAGAATAGCAGGAACAAGTATGAATACGATGACAAGAATCAGATAATAAAGCTGGACAGGGTTATAGACCTTCACCTGAACTATCCTGCAAATTACGGTTTCATTCCCCAGACCCTTTCAAGGGACGGTGGCAATATGGATGCACTGGTGCTGACAGGAGAGCCGCTCAGCCCTGGTGTCCTTGTGGAGGCAAGACCAATAGGTCTATTGAGGATGATAGATAAGGGGAAGAGGGATGACAAGCTGCTCTGCGTTGCGACTTGTGACCCGGAGTTTAAAAACGTGAAGGATATAAAAGACGTGCACAAGCAAAAACTGGAAAACATTGCATACTTTTTCAAGGTGTACAAGAAGGCGCAGAAGATAAAGACAAGGATTGAGGGATGGGAGAATGCAAACACTGCGAGAAATATGGTAAAAGAGACGATAGAGCTGTATAAAAAATCAAGGCGGAGATAACAGTCACAGATTGCGAGGCGAGGTATTCAGTTTGACTGGCGACAGCCAGTCTCCGTCACAGTTCACGAGACGAGGTTTTATGGGTTCATGGGAAAAGGCAAGAAATGAGATGCTGAATCAGGTTGGGGAGATGGAAAAGCTTATACCAGGCTACTCCTATTCTGACAAGGCAAATGCACTGAACACGGATGAGAAGCTTTGCGAACTGATTATTAAGGGGATAAGGGAGTCCAAGGACAAGCTCTTCCATGTGATACAGTTCCTTTACGAATCAAATGTTGAGGAGAGGCTTGATGAGGATTTGCAAAGGCTGAGGGATGAGCTTGACATATTCTCAGATGAGATTAAAGCCAGATACTGTGAATGGAAGGTTCTGACCGTGGGATGGATTAAGAAGGCAATACAGCATGACATTGATTTGGTAAGGGGTGTGGAAAAACTCAACAGAATGCTGGATGAGCTGTTAAAGCAGGCCCTCAAGCTGGAGAAGATAAAGGTGGACCACATAATCCAGAAAGACCCAAAGTTCTGGGAAAAACTGGGCAAGAAGACAGGGGATGCAGAGAAACAGACAGATGAGCTGGTCAGGTTGTTCAAAGAAAGGGAGGCAATCTGCAACATAAAGGCAGTGGACCTGGAAAAGACATATGAAAAGATAAGGGAAGACATAAGGAAGAAAATCTGACAGCTTGGTTTAGAGAAACCGATTTTTAGAAAATTCAACAAGATTAACCAGCGAAAGCTTTAAGGTGGTTTGTATCGAAATATAGGTATGGAAAACGAATTCAATGTCAAAATACAAAACGTTGTTGCCTTCACAAGCCTGGGCAAACCCATACCTTTAAACAAACTCATGGAAAAGGTAGAAAACACAGAATATAATCCGAAACAGTTCCCCGGGCTGGTCTACAGGATGACGGATCCGAAAGCCGCAGCACTGATTTTTTCTCAGGGAAAGATTGTCTGCACAGGCACAAAGTCCTTCAAAGATGTCAGGATAGCCATGCACAAAATAGTGGACAAAATCAGAAATATCGGAATACCCATGCCAAGGAAGTTTAAGATAAAAATAGAAAATGTGGTGGCCTCTTCAAAAATAAAGGCAAATCTGAATCTGGATGAAATCGCCTTTGCTTTGGAAAACTCCGAATATGAGCCAGAGCAGTTCCCCGGTCTTGTTTACAGAATAAATGAGCCAAGGGTTGCGTTTTTGTTGTTCAGCTCGGGCAGAATAATCTGCACAGGCGCCCGCAATGTAAAATCCATTCATACGGCTCTGTGCAAATTCAAGGAAAAACTGGAAGAAATTGGCATAACTGTCATACCGGAATCTGGTTAATCTGCAACATAAAGGCAGTGGACCTGGAAAAGATATATGAAAAGATAAGGGAAGACATAAGGAAGAAAATCTGACGGCAAGGATAACTTGGTGTAATCTTTAGCTAACCTTTTTTTTAACCACATAAACCAATAATATATAACATGAGAAAAGCCATCACACCAGTTATTTCCATAATA